>BPJL01000005.1 GCA_026004595.1 Patescibacteria group bacterium
TTCATTTGTTTTAATAATATTCACTCGTTAATTATACGCTATGTATGGTGTTTTCACTTGCAACAAAAAATGATAAGATATATGTATGCCCGAAACAAAAACTAAAATTTTAAATATCCCGCTCCTATTAAATATTTTTTTAGCTTTGATATTTGCCGCTTTGCTAGGAATCGGAGTCTGGTTTTTTCTTAAAACTACTACACCGGAAACTATCGCTGTATCAGGGATGTCTTCAACGGCAATAAAAAACGAGATACTTACATTCTCTTTATCCATTGAGGAGACTAATTCCGATAAAGTCAAGGCTGTAGATGCACTGACAGAAAGATCCAAAACGATTGTTCAAATGATAAAAGACTTTGGAATACCGGAGAAAGATATAGAAACTACAAACCTAAGTGTATACCAAAGGCAGGATCAGATATATAGAAATGGGGTAACAACTTACGAACCAGGAGATTGGACAGCTTCTTACACAATTACCGCTAAACTTAGAGATTTGGAAAGGTCAGCCGAATTTACTTCACTTCTGACATCAGTTGAGAAGGCCTCAATGTGGGGACCCACCAAGTCTATAGATAATTCAAGCATAAATGAAGAGGAGTTATTAAGCGCAGCTATTGAAGATGCCAGAGCTAAGGCAGATGCTATTGCGGCTGGTGTGGGAAAGAAACTAGGTAAAGCAATCCAGATCAGCGAAAGTTCTTACGCTCCGGTTTACGGATTGATGTATAGGGATGCTGGCATGGGTGCGGGCGGAGGCGGAGATATTCCAATCGAGCCCGGAACAACCGAAACATACAAATCAGTTTATGTAGTTTTTGAGTTGAAATAAACTACAGCTAAACAAGAACACTTACTATCTTGCCTTTTATGTAATACATCTTTTTTATCGGCTTTCCAGCCAGGTGTCGGATTACATTGTCGTTTTTGAGCACCGCCTGTTCTATTTCAATATCTTTAGCGTCAATGCTGACAACAATTTCGGCTCTAACCTTTCCGTTGATTTGCACAGGAAGAGTGATAAATTCGTTTTCGGTTTTTGACGGGTCGTATGTTGGCCAGTCTTGAAGATGTACGCTGTTTTCTTTTTCCATTCTCCGTATCCATTTATTTCTTGCCAAAATTCTTCTGCGACAAAAGGAATAAAGGAGCTAGAAGTTTTATAAAGCCCTTCCATTGTTCCACACTTATTGATGATGCTTTTTTTGCCGCATTGGCAAATATCATAAATTCACTTACAGCCGTGTTCATCTTGAGGTTTTCGCACATATCTGTAACTTTCTTGACCATCAAGTTATAAGGTCTTTCAAGGCTTAGCCCAGAGTCTTTTTCGTTTTTTACTTTTTGCCTAAGTTCAAAGAGACTATCTATAAATTTTCTAGTGGCTTTAACTCCGTGGTCGTCCCACGGGTAGGTTTCATCATAAGGACCAATAAAGCAGAGGTACAGTCTGCAGGCATCGGCTCCATATTTGTCTATGATTTCTTTAGGATTTATGACATTGCCCCGAGATTTGGACATTTTCTGCCCGTCCGCACCCAAAAGGAGGCCGCCTGTCATGCGCCATTTATAGGGTTCGGGACAGGGGACAAGATTTAGGTCATAAAAAAATCTGTGCCAAAACCTGGAATATAGAAGGTGAGCTGTTGTGTGGCCTCCGTCGCCAAAATACTTATCTACCGGGAGCCAATATTTCATTTTTTCGTAGTTTGCAAATTCTTCGTCATTCTTGGGGTCAATATATCTGATATAGTACCAGCTTGACCCCGCCCATGTGGGCATTGTTTCCGTTTCTCTTTTTGCAGGTCTGCCACTTCTGTCGGTCGTATTTACCCATTCGGTTAGACGTGATAGTGGGGCTTCGCCGGTTTCCGAGGGTTTGTAATTATCAGTATGGGGCAATTCAACGGGAAGCTTTTTGTGCACTTCTTCCATGTTATTTGTGTCAACAACTGCCTCTATTCTTCCATCTTCAGTGTAAACTACGGGTATTGGTTCTCCCCAGTATCTCTGTCTTGAGAAAACCCAGTCTCTTAGTTTGTAATTAATCTTAAAGTTTCCAAACCCGGCAACTTCAGCATCTTTTGTCATTTCAGCTATTGCTTTTTCCGAAGTCAGACCCGAATATTTACCTGAATTAACTGAAATACCGTACTCGGTGTATGGAGCTTGCTCAACATCTATGTACGATCCGTCAGCCGGTTTGACGACTTGCGTTATTTTGAGCCCATACTTTTTTGAAAAAGCGTGGTCTCTTTCGTCATGCCCGGGTACGCACATTATGGCCCCAGTACCGTACGTGGTAAGGACAAAATCAGCAACCCAAACAGGATGTCTTTCGCCGCTGAAAGGGTTTATGACATGCGTTCCGGTGAAGACCCCCGTTTTATCTTTTTGTATTGCGGTTCTTTCCATCTCACTCTTTTGCTTTGCGGCGGCCGACATAATTATCTACTACGTCCTTTTGCTCCAAGGAAACATAGTCGTAAAGGTTTTCATATTCTGGCGACAATATTACAGCGGACGTACCGTAAATAGTGTCTATTCTAGTAGTGAAAACAACTATGTCTTTTTTTCCGCCTTCGCTTCTAAAAGCAACTTCAGCGCCTACAGATTTTCCTATCCAATTGATTTGAGCGGTTTTTATGTAATCGGGAAAATCGGTTTCCTCTAGACCTTTAATTAACTTTTCAGCGTATGCGGGTATTTTCAGAACCCATTGTTTAAACATTTTCCTTTCTACAGGATATCCACCCCTCTCGCTTATTTTTCTGCCGTCTTTCGTTGTTAGAACTTCTTCTTCGGCCAAAACCCCAAGTTCTTTGCACCACCAAACAGGCATCTCTTCACGCACAGCAAGACCGTTTTCAAAAAATTTTAAAAAAAGCCATTGCGTCCATTTGTAGTATTTCGGGTCTGATGTTGTAATTTCGCGATTCCAATCAATACCATATCCGAAATCCTGCGCGGCCTGCTTATATCCTTTTGATAGCTCTTCTGTTACCTGTTGAGGAGTTTTTCCTGATTGGATAGCATACCCTTCAGTAGGAAGACCAAAGGCATCCCACCCCATTGGGTACATTACATTAAACCCTTTCATTCTAAGAAATCTAGAATAGACATCTGGTACTGTATATCTCATCATATGCCCTGCGTGCAGGTACGGTCCTGATGGATAGGGAAGCTCTGCTAATATGTACTTTTTGGGTTTTTCCGAAAAGTCAACGGCCTCGTAAATGTTGTCACGATACCACAACTCCTTCCACTTGTTTTCTATTGTTTTATGATCGTATTTTTTGTTCATGTTCAGTCCAAAAATAAGGTTGAATTATAGCTGATTTTATAATATATTACCCTCTATGGCAAAGAAAAAAGGCAACAGAATAATAATTGGGCTCGAGTGCACAGAGACGGGCATGAGAACCTATGTTACACAGAAAAACCGCATCAATACAACAGAAAAGGTACAATTGATGAAATATAACCCAAGATTAAGAAAACACACCCTACATAAAGAAGTACAGCGCTTGAAGTAACAGATTGCAAAGGAAACTAAAATATTGGTTTTTCCTCTTTTTCCTTTCTTAAGGCTTTTCTAATTTCTTCGCGGGCTTTCCTTGTTTTGACAAAGTCAAGCCAGTCGGGGCTTGGTAGTCTTTTATTCCTTTGTGTCTTTATCTCTACCCGATCCCCATCTACAAGAGGGTAGTTTAGTTTCTGAAACTCTCCGTTAACGGTTACTCCGACGCACGAGTTCCCTAAATCTTTGTGAATTGTGTATGCGAAGTCAATAGGTGTGGCACCTCGAGGAAGCTTTATAATGTCTCCTTTTGGTGTGAAAACATAAACATGGCGAGTAAAATGATCGATTCTTATATCGCCTCGTTTTTCAATAAAATTCAGATCTTTTAGCCAGTTTACATCTTTTTGCATTGCCCCCCTAAGCTTCTCCCCCGTTTTGTAGAATGCGTGGCTGGCCAGTCCGTATTCGTTGTATTCATGCATTTCAAAAGTTTTTATTTGTATTTCCAGTTTTAAAGTGGGGGCTGACCGAAAAAGTATTGTGAATACTTTTATAACCGCTTGGTTTTGGTTTTAATATGTAATCGTCCCGCTCCTCGGGTATATCTTTCCAAATCTGCTTTAGTATATCTTCGGTAAGGTAACAATTTTCAACTGTATCGACCAAGACTCTCATTGCGGCAATGTCGTAAATGTGGCTAAGCCCTCTGTAACTTTTGCTTTCTTTGTGTTTTTGGGCTTTGCGGTAAATGCTGTATATGTGTTTTATTCTATAGTCAACTCTCGAAGATATGCCTCTCTCTTCCAAAATAGCTTTAATGAACTCGGCTGTATCTTTAAGTACAGTTTCCATTTCAGGAAGCTTCTCTTTTAAATAATACTCTATAGAATAGTACTCTCCTGGGTTTAGTATTTTAAAGGCTTCGTTTTCTAACTCAACAACAAATTTATGGATACCAAGTAACTGGCAAATGGGAGAGTATAGATACATTGCTTTTTCAGCTACGCGTCTTGCACTTAATTTGGGAAGGACATACACCGATCTAATATTGTCTACCTTGTCTGCCAGCCTAACTATTAGGGTTTTGGGGTTTCTTATAAGGTTGAGGTATGTCTGAACAATTATGCTTTCGTTGTAGTTTTTAGGGTCTATTGAGCTTATTTCGCTTTTTGATATACGATCGTATTCAAACACAATGTCTGCCACATCCTTCCCAAACTCAGCGTTTATGGTTTCTTTTGTGACGTTTTTTGTATCTAAAATATGGTGAAGATAAGCGCCTGCTATAATATCAGGATCAGATACGTCGTTTTGTTCCAGCAGTTGAGCCACTCGGGCAACGTGGTCGAAGTAGCTTTCGCCCGATATTCTACGATGGTTTTCATGAGCCTTCTGTGCAAAGGCTCTGGCTTTTTCTACAATATTTACATTTTCCATGAGTAAGAAAGTGGGGAGCTCTCTCAAACCTGATTATCTCAAGATATGTCAATGGTTACAACAATTTTTTATGTTATCTCAAAGATTTAACAAAGTTTGAGTAGAAAGTGAGATTGTGTATGGTGGCAAGACGACCGGCTCCCGAATCACCTTGTTTGAAAAGATGATACAGGTAGGCTTTAGTATGTTTCTGGCAGAGTTCGCATTTGCAGGAAAGGGAAATTGGAGAATAGGCATTTTTGTGCTTTTTGGCTCTAAAATAAAGGAATTCATAACCAGATAAGCGATCTTTGTTTAACACGTAAAGCCTTTTGTGTCGAGCATCTCTTGTTGGAAGGACACAATCAAACATATTGTAACCCATTTCCACGCACTTTTTGATATCTTCCGGCTTTCCCACGCCCATTGCGTACTTGGGTAAGTCCTTCGGCATCAATGTTGAGCAATAATTAAGCATACTCTCTAAAAAAACTCCGTTTCCGTCGATCGGCCACCCACCGTAAGCGTAACCGTCAAAACCTATTTTTATAAGCTCTTCGGCGCACGTTTTTCTTAATTCTTTGTTGTTTCCTCCCTGCACTATTGCAAAAAGCATGGGCTTGGTGCCAGAATTTTTTCCTATCAGTTCCGTAAACTTTTTTTTACATCTTGCCGCCCATTCAATCGTTCTATCAACAGATAGTTTTTGTTCTTTTAAGGGCTCTGATGGTTCAGTGCAATCGTCAAGACACATCATTATATCGGCGCCGAGTTTGAACTGCGTTTCAATGCAAACCTCGGGTGTTAGATTAATGCTTTTCTTCTTTTTCTTCTATTTTGAACCTGATGCCTTCGGAGGTAATACTGCCGTTTTTAGGATTTCTCCTGATTAATGACATTGCCTGAAACCCCCCGGAGTCTGTGATTGTTGGCAATGAGATACCCATGAACTTGTTTATTCCCCCGCACTTTTGTATCACTTCAACGGTATCATCAACTAAAGCGTGGTAGGTATTTACTACCACTCCCGACACGCCGGTACTTTCAATGTCCTTTGAAGATAGGCCCTTTATATATCCGTGGGTAGCGTCGGGAAAAAAAGCCGGAAAATTTATTGTGCCGTGTTTGGTTTTTATAGTCATAAAGTGATAAAATCAACTACGTTTATGTCTGATGCGAAATTATATATTGTTTCCACACCAATAGGAAATCTTAAAGACATTACGCTTAGAGCGCTTGATGTTCTGAAAGATGCGGACTGCATATTGTCGGAAGATACAAGGGAAACCGACAAAATTCTCAAGAAATATAATTTGACAAAGCCTCAAATATCTTACCGCGATCAAAATCATGAGAGGGTCATATCACAAATAAAACAAATGTTGCAAAATGGAAAAAATCTGGCGTTGGTTTCGGATAGCGGCACCCCTTTAATTTCGGATCCCGGTTTCAAGTTGGTTCGTGACTTGGCCGCAAGTGGCTTTGAGGTTGAGTCGATTCCCGGGCCCTCGGCAGTTATTGCGGCCCTATCTATTTCAGGGCTTCCTTCCGATAGTTTTTTATTTGCTGGGTTCATTCCCAAAGCAGATGCCCAAAGGGAAAAATTCTTTAGTAAGTACAAAGATATTGACGCCACTCTCATTTTTTACGAGTCCCCATTTAGGTTGGTGAAAAGCCTTGATATCGCGTTTAAAGTGTTGGGAGATAGGAAGGCTTGTGTTTGCAACGATATCACAAAATTACACGAAGAAGTAGTTAGAGGCGAACTTTCGAATGTACGCGATTACTATTCGGGAAAAAATGTGAGGGGTGAATTTGTTGTGTTAATAGCAAAAAAAGGTTTCTAATGGACAAAATTTTTTTAGAAGAAAAAAAGAAAGTAAAAGATGTTTCAAAATATGCAAAAAACACCTTGGCCGAGTTGCAGAAAAAGCTGGAAGAGGTTGGGGCTGCAAATCTTGCCAGACTAAGAGAATTAAGAGAAGAGGGAGAATTTGGTCCCGACTTTTTAATGTTTCTCGAACGGCTGCATGAGAAAAACGAATCTTTCAATATAAAGGATAAGTTTAAAAGGGTTGAAGAACTTGGGTATCTTGTTAAAAACCCATTTTTTGCCCGAATTGATTTAAGTGAGAAAAAACAAGTTAAAAAAATATATATCGGGAAATTTGGGTTATCAGATGGCAAGCACAATGTTACTGATTGGAGAGCCAAAGTAGCCTCCGTATATTACAGATACAGATATCCGCAAAAAAACGTTTATTATGATACTCCCGCCGGAGTCGAAAAACGCGACCTTCTTCTTAAAAGAACTTATGAAATCGACAATGGGGAGCTGATCAAATACTACAATAACGATCTTCAGCTTGACGAAAACGAAATAATAATTGAAAGAATAGGAAAGAAGACAGGAGGGGTTCTTGAGGATATCGTGGAGACGATACAAAAGTCTCAAATGGATATTATCGAATCGGATCCGAGGCAAATATGTGTTGTTCAAGGATGCGTCGGCAGTGGAAAGAGTACTGTAGCGATACACAAACTAGCACATATATTTTTTAATTATCCGAATTTAATACATTCTGAAAGAAGCATTGTTGTAGCAAAGAATCAGATACTTGTGGGTTATTTATCAACTTTGTTTCCCCAGCTCGGGATTTTTGATACTAACTATAAGACGGTTCGGGAGATACTTGTTAATCTGATTTTCAGAGAAGAAATTCAGGTAAAAACAGATTTAGATACCCGGGGTAGTATAGAAATTTCCGGTCTTAAAAACCTAAAAGAGGTTTTTAGAGTTATAAACAAAATACATGCGGAATATGAGAAAAAAATAGATGATATCTTCTCAACAGAGGAATTTGAAACGTTCGGTGGGTATAAATATTCCCCATCTTTATCTCCTGTTGAAAATATAGAGGAAATATTGAGCGAGCTTGAAGAAGAACTTTCAAACCAAAAGGATGAGCTTAAAGACCTTCCCAACGATTCTATAAAAGCCTACATGCGCAAGGAAAATATAAAGGTTCTTAGAAAACTTATAGCTAAACTGACCGAAATGAAAAATGAAATAAAGATAAAAGTGGTTGCAAAAGTAGCCTCGAGATTTGGCATAAGTATTAACAGCACATTAAATTATAACGAAGCCCTGTTATACGTTTACATCTATATTTCTTTAATAGGGATTTATAAACATCCGATTTATGAGTACTGTGTAGTAGATGAAGCACAGGATTTTTTACCTATAGAATTTGCTCTTCTTTCCAAAGTAGTTCTAAGAGGTCGTTTTGGAGTTTTCGGTGATTTAAACCAGTCTTTGGAGAATGGAGGCATATCCGACTGGAACGAGCTTTCTGAGATAATAAAAGAAGCCAGATCCTCTGTAAGATATGAACTCTCAACTAATTATAGAAGTACAAAACCTATAGTTGAGTTTGCTAAGGATATTTTGGCGCCATACACTAAAAAATTTTTGCCTTATTCTATAAACAGGGCTGGTAAGGAACCTGAAATTTTTTATTATGATAGTGAAGATGGTATGATACAAGCCTTCCTTAAAAATCTGGAAAACGACGTTACGGAGACAAATAAAAGTGTGGGAGTTGTATGTTATGATGATTCTTTACTGCCTAAAATAACGGAACAGATAAAAAATAGTGTAAAGGACAGTGATCGTTTAATCTTTTTAGAACCCTCTACAAGACCGCTATATTCACCAAGGGGAATATATGTTTCAAACAGCATAAACTCCAAGGGACTTGAGTTTTCCAAAGTTCATGTTTTGGGTCTCAATCTAAACATGATAAAAAGCGCTCAAGAAGCTAGAAAAGCTTACGTTGTTACTACCAGAGCGATGAACGAACTGATAATATATGGAGTAATAAGCAATGAAAAAGTTAATAGAAAAGATTAATTTAGAGCTTTTTGGCCTTTTAGTTCTGTCCTCAGTTTTGCGTCTATTCAATCTTGGATATTCTGATTACCAAGGAGATGAAATCAAAGCCTTGTACCTTCCTGATCAAAATCAGTCTTTCGCAAATTATTTTATAGACCAAAGAAAGGGACCGATCCAGTTTTTAATTACTTTCGGGTTAAGATTCTTAAATCCTGACTACTCAAACCAACTTTTAATGAGAACCCCCTTTGCGCTTGCAGGAATATTGTCGGTGTATTTTTTCTACAAGTTTATACAGCTACATTTTGGAAAAAGAACGGCGCTTTTTTCGGGTCTTCTTCTCGCTTCCAATGGGTTTTTTGTTGCATTTTCAAGAATAGTTCAGTACCAATCTTTTGTAATTTTTTTTATGATTTTTGCTCTATACATGTTTACTGTATCGGTTAAAGACGATAGAAGAAAGTACTCGGCATTTTTCTGGGGTTTTGTATTATGGGCTCTCGGAATTCTTTCTCACTATGACGCGGTTTTTATATTTCCCTTTGCCTTTTATTTGGTATCTGTCTGGGTTAAACGATACTTGAAAAACAATGTAAAGGCATACAGAACTCTTTTTGCAGCGTTTGGGGTATCAGCCTTAATGCTTTTATCTTTTTATATACCTTTTATCCTGTCAATATCTGACTCAACTTTAGCTTATTGGGGTGGGAGGATAACTGGAGAGGTATCAACAAAAATTTCCAGTTCCCGTTACCTGTTTACAGTTTATCAACCTATATACGTAGTTCATTTCTATATGCTGGCGTCTATATTAGGATTTGCATTCCTTTACCTCAAGTCTTATGGGCTACGACCTCCTAGGAAAGTACTATTCAAAAAAGCTGCATCCTACATCTCCTTGGTGCTGTGGTTTGTTGGGGCCTTTGCCTTTATGGAAGGTTTGGTTTACATTCCGGGTACACATATTTATGTTTACATTGTGCCCCTTATTGTAATTATATCCATAGGGCTGGATGGCATGTACCAATTTTTATTGGAAAAGTTTTCTGGGACTGTTCTTGCTTGGGCGTATCAAGTTATAATTTTTTTGGTCTTTGCTCTTATTTTTACTCAATCTTACGCGGTTTTTGTTGACAATCGGCAAGAGTACCCCTGGGAGCCTGAAAAATTCTTGATATGGACGTTTCCGGAACCAACACCAATTTATCATTTAAGCCTGTTTGGGTTTCCATATTATAGAGATTGGGAAGGAATTGGTGAATTTGTCAAGCAATATCCGGAGATAAAAGCCTACTCAACAAATGAAAGAAAATCAATTGCTAGGTACTATGTTCCTTTGGAAAAAGACACCGATAAGGCAGGTTTTTACATACATATAAGAAATCCTCAAACCTTCACGGAAGAAGCTTCTAGTGCTAAATCAAAATATTGGATGGAAAAATACGACCCGATTTTTACACTAACAAGATACAACCAGGATTATGTAAGGATGTATATTATGGAACCTGGAAGTTTAGACGAAATAAAGAAAAAGGGATATTAAAAAATGCCTCCTACTCTAAGAATAATAATAGAATCAGCTAGTTTTTTTGGGAATAGTTATGTAATAGCAACTCTCGCCTCGGTGGCAATGCTTATGTATCTTTTTGCTTCTGGATACATAAAAGAGGCTGGCCTTTTTTTTCTTGCAGTTTTAGGAGTTATTTATTCAATTCTTCTTAAGAATATATATAAAATTCCGCGTCCTGATACCTATATCGGCGACCCTTCTAAACTAGGTGATATGTATAGATTCCCAAGTAGCCATGTTGTCTTTTATGTTTGTTTCTGGGGATTTCTGCTTTTTCTTTCATTCAAAAGAGGTATATTTGGTCCTGAAAAGATTGTGTGGCTGATACGCTTCTTGTGTGTTTACCACATTCTGCTTATAGGAATTTCGAGAGTGGTTGTTGGTGCGCACATGTTGCAAGATGTTATCGCCGGCTATCTGTTCGGGGGACTTTACTTAGGTATACTTATAGCTATAAGCTTGGTCCTAAATAAAAAATGACTACACGGGAAACAATATAGAAAAGTATGGGTAGAAGATTAGAATCAGGATAATTAGAGTTGTTATTGCAGTAATTAAAACAAACCCAGCTGATAGGTCTTTTACCACTTTTGCTCCCTCGTCAAAACCCTGTACAAAAAAATCAACCGTATTTTCTACAACTGTATTTAATACCTCTGCCATCAGTAAGATTCCCATTGAGAGTACAAGAAGTCCCCACTCAGTATTTGTTATTTTGAAATGAAACCCTAACAATATTGAGATTGACACTATTACTATTTGGAGTCTAAAATTAGGCTCGTTCATCAAAGCATGGAAAATTCCTTGAAAGGCGTATTTAAAGCTTTTTGCATGTCTAAGAGGGTGGTGCGATTTAAAGAATCCGAACATGCTAAAATGATAACATATTTATGCTCAGAGGTAGATTTAAAAAAGCTATAAAGTACATTTTGATCGGGACCCCCCATTTTATTGGGTTTGTGGTTCTTTTTTCTTAGACCAAAACAGTTTACAAGCGTCGTTAGAAAGGTGCAGGTTGAAAAAAGAGTGATTACAAAAACCGTCTCTGCAAGCGGTGAAGTCAAGTCTAAAAATCAAGCCGATCTTACATTTACTTCAGCGGGTAAGATTTCTGACATATTAGTCAAAAGTGGAGATGTTGTAAAAAAAGGACAACTCCTTGCGTATTTAGACAGCTCATCTCAAAGCCAGACAACACAATACTATAAAGATGCGAGAGACATAGCATTAAGGAATAAAGAACTTTTCATAAAAGAACGTGAAACAAATATAAGATCTCTCGGAGGTGAGGACGAATATAATATTAAAATTAGGCAGATGGATGAGTTAATTAGCCAAGCCGAAGCTGCCTACCAAGCTCAGGTTGCCCTTCTTAACAACTTTTACATATATGCGCCTTTTGACGGTACTGTGGTCGATGTTTATAAAAAGGTTGGGGAGACAGCAGTTCTTGGTGAGAGAATAATGACAGTGGCAGACATGAATAATTTTGTTTTTGGCCTATCTATTGATCAAGAAGATTTTGGATTGGTAAGATTGGGTCAAACAGCCAAGATAAATCTGGATTCTTATGAAAACTTTGACTTCAAAACGACGGTCACCGAACTACCTGTAGCCGCAAACGCCACAAGTGGTTCATTTTACATTGAAATACCTATTAAAGATGCTCCCGAACACCCGCTGGCTATAGGGATGTCTGGGGATGCTTATATAGATATACTTACATCAGATAGGGAGGTAAGCAGTCTGACTATTGACGAGATATTTTATGATCTTGAAGACAACCCATATGTTTGGATAGCAGAAAATCGAAAACTCAAGAAACGTTTTATCGAGATTGGTCTGGAAGGAGATATTTATACCGAAGTAAAAACGGATGTTACAGAAGTATTGGTACCAGCGCAGGAAAACCAGAAAATGGTTGAGGGTTATAACATTCGTATTATTAATTAATATAAAATGATTCCCGTACTAAAAGCTCAAAATGTTTGGAAAATTTATGATATGGGTGCGGACAGAATAGAGGCCCTGAGGGATGTTAATATTGAAATTTTTAAAGGCGAGTTTGTAGCCATAGTGGGCAAGTCTGGTTCGGGAAAGTCCACATTAATGCACATACTTGGGCTTTTAGACACACCAACACAAGGGAAAGTAATTCTTAATGGGGTAGACACAAAAGGAATGACTGAAAAACAGCTGGCACAAGTCAGAAATAACGAAATTGGATTTGTCTTTCAATCATTTAATTTGCTTCAGAGAACTACGGTTTTAGATAACGTAATACTTCCGCTAAAATATAGCAGGGTTCCAAGCTCGGAATGGGAAAGAAAGGCCAGGGAGGTAATAGAGCTTGTGGGGTTAACCGATAGGATAAGAAACAAATCGAACGAACTTTCGGGGGGCCAAAAACAGAGAGTGGCCATTGCTAGAGCCATGGTCAACGACCCAAGCATAATACTTGCTGACGAACCTACTGGAAATTTAGATTCCAAAACAGGTGATGAAATAATAAAAAATTTTCTAAAGCTGAATGATAGGGGCAAGACCATTGTTTTAGTCACACATGATGATGAACTTGCAGAAATTGCGCAAAGAAAAATTGTATTGAGAGATGGCACCGTTGTTAAATGATATATATTCCTGAAACAATCAAAAGTGCATTTAGATCTCTTTTATTAAATAAAGTTAGGACCGCGTTAACAATGTTGGGGGTTATAATCGGAGTTTTTTCAGTTGTATCTCTTGTATCTGTTGTTCAAGGGTTTCAAAACTACATAACTGATCAGTTTAACGCACTGGGATCAAACTTAATCCTGGTAACCCCGAGCTTTGGAGGAGCTAACCAAGATCCATCTCGAGCATTTATGGGCAACAAGCTTAGCACGAAAAATGTTGATACCATTCAACTTTTTGTCGGTGACAAAATAGAAGCTATAACACCTTCTATTAGGGTAGTTAAGCAAGTTAAGTATAAAACTAAAACTTACACCGCAACTCTTGTAGGAGGTAACTATGCTTCGTACAAAGTGTACGATCTTGAAACCGCTTATGGTGACTATTACAAAAAAGCCGATGACACCAAAAGCGCAAAGGTTGTATTTATCAGCTGGGGGGTAAAAAAAGACTTATTTGGCGATAAAAATCCCGTCGGTGAAAAAGTAAAAATTGAAAATATTACTTTTGATGTTGTAGGTGTTGCAAAACCAAAAGGTGGGACATTTGATGAGAGGGTGTTTATTCCAGCAACGACAGCAATAGAGTTGTTGGATCTTGAAACCGTATCAAGTATAGCTGTAAAAGTAAAAGAGGAATACGACCTGGACGAAGTTATGCACGAGATAAAGGTAGCCCTTTTAAGAGATATGAAGGCTGATGATTTTTCGGTTACAACTCAAAAGGATATTTTGGCGTCGATCGATCAAATTTTATCAGTACTTTCTGTTGCTTTAGCCGCGGTAGCGGGGATTTCACTTTTGGTTGGTGGTATAGGCATAATGAACATCATGCTTGTTTCGGTAACTGAACGTACACAGGAAATCGGGCTGAGGAAAGCTTTGGGAGCTACTTCCAAAAACATTGGAATGCAATTTCTTACAGAATCTATAATCATAAGTTTAACAGGAGGCATTCTTGGCTTGTTGTTTGGTTATTTGGGCACAATAGCTATAAGCAGTTTCCTTAGAGCTACAATTCCCTGGTGGGCAGTTATTATTGCTTTGGGATTTTCGGTAATTGTCGGTGTTGTATTCGGAACCTACCCTGCTCTGAGCGCAAGCAAAAAGGATCCTATTGAGGCGTTGAGGTTTGAATAGAATTTTCATAAATCAGAGTATAGTTCTTTCCATCTTTGAGTTTTGTACTGTCAATTTGTAAAGTTACATCTTCAGTTCCATCATAAATTTTCCACTTCATATCAGGTGTGTTTTTTATGTTATTTACATGCTCAAGTTCTGATCCGTATGAATACGATATTTTATCAAATGTAAAATCCGTATTTTCTTCCTTTACTACCAACAAAAGATCCGAAATAGAGTCGTTGCTGTTCAACTTTTGAGAATATGTTTTATTTATACTCGGGCCTTTTACTGTTAGCGAGACCTTAACAGGCTTATATTCTATATTTTTAGTATTAGAAGTATCCTCTACAGAAACGGGAACTCCCTCTAATACAGATCTGACATAGAAAAAAGACAAAATTAAAAAGATGACATAACCGGTGACCAATACTTTTCTTAATTTGTGCATAAAGATATTCTAACAAATTGCGGTGGTATAATTTTAGCTGGAAGTTTGGTTATGCCTCCATAGCTCAGCGGATCAGAGCACTCGTCTTCGGAACGAGGGGTCGGGGGTTCGAATCCCTCTGGGGGCGCCAGAGCTTACTTTGCCGAAGTTGGTTGCTCAACTCGCCGTACCAACGCGCCAATTAACCCAGTCCGAAAAAGTTTACGCGAAGTGTATAATTAAAGCGCGATTTGATCATTGCTCTTTATCCGAGCGTTAGATAGCATTTCATAATACAAGGGAAGGAGAGAAAATGAGTAGCTTTTTGTTCATAGAGCAAGAAATATTGTCTGTTTTGAAGAGTGGTTCTAAAACGTCGTTAGAAGAACTGGTTTTAAGGGTTGTTGACAATCTAGAAATTTATGGCATGGAAGAGCGTGTTGAGAACATGATTATAAACATGATCGTCTTAGGCAAAATTGAAAAAGATGCTGATGGGAGTATATATTTTAGGTAAAACTAGGGGGCGTTCGTATTGTTTATCAAACGAATGCCCTAATTTCTTGCTTTGTCTCCACCTTAAAATATAATTTTACATATGAGATTAAAATTGTCAGACTCAACTTTTGCAGGATTGGGGTTTGGAACTACCTCGGGAGTCATAACTACATTGGGAGCTATAATTGGTATATACGCATCGACACATGACAGAGCAGCTATCTTGACTGCAGTTATTACGGTAAGTGTTGCCGATGCCTTTTCAGATGCTCTCGGTGAGCATATTTCTGAAGAGTCCAAAATATACACTTCTTCAGAAAACGTAAAAAACATTACTTTCTCCACATTCTTTTCTAAATTATTGGTAGGCTTGTCGTTTTTTATACCCTTTATGTTTTTAAATACTTTTGCAGCTGTGATTGTTAGCGTTTTATATGGAAGTCTTGTTCTATTCTTGATAAGCTTTAGAATCGCCAAACTATCTAAGCAAAGCAGTATTAGTGTGGTAAGCTCGCACCTGATTGTGGCTTTTTGTGTGATAGTTGTAACATATTTCTTAGGAAACCTTATAGAAAAGGCGTTTGGAACCGCTTCAATGTAGTATAATGGCCAATGTTTGGGGACGTAGCTCAGCGGTAGAGCAACCGGCTCTTAACCGGTTTGTCGAGGGTTCGAATCCCTCCGTCCTCACCAAATTGCATTAATTAAAAAGGCTCACAAATTTTCAAAAAGCAATTTGTGAGCCATGCGGAGCTAGCATTTCCTGTTCATTAATGTACCTAAATAACGGTGTTCTTTTGCTAACTTTTCCATTCTCCTTGCTATAGCATCGTACATAACTGCGTTTATATAGTTAACAACGATTTCCTTCTCGTCATTGTCCTGACAAGACGATATGTGTAGCTCCTTGAAGCTTATTTTTCCTCCAACAAATTCCCCATTTGTAATTAATCCGCTAATAACCGCTTCGATGTTTTGTTTACCATTTACTACTTCGAATAATATTTTGAATTTGCATGTCCTTATCTTGTTGTTACTTAATGCGGATGTTAATGTAATTCCAACCTCCGGCCAATCTCCTTCAATAATTTCTGAACTGCCCGGAGTACCACAGCTAGTAATCACTTGAGATAACTCTTTAATTACTTTGATAATAGATCTGTTTTTGGTATTAACATTTACACTACCGCCCATTTCCAATCTCCTTTCATTTGTTTATTGTAGCGTGTATTTTATAGGTAATTCACTTATTTGACAAATTTTTATTAGTTGTTATAGCAATAAAATCTAGGCGTATTCGTGAACATTCTTAGCCTCAAGCTTCTCTAAAAGTAAACGATCCACTTCGTAAAGTCTTTGCACCCCGTTTTCCACCTTATAGTAATGTATAATGTAAGGAACCAGCAATACTATTAATATAATAGCAAGAATGTAGAATAACGTATTTTCTGTAACTATTGCGGCAATTGTCATTATTAAAGTAAAAAGTGCCCAAAACATTGTTATTATTAAATGAACTAGCCTTTCAGCCTGGAAGTGTTGCATCATCTTGCGGTGAAACCTGGATAAATACTGAAGATCACTATTGCTTTCTATCTTACCTAAAATTTCTTTAATAAACTTTTCATGGTTTTCAATTTTTTTGTCCATATACATAGAATAGCCACTTTTGTAGAAAATTCCATAATTTATATCAAGTGTAGCGGTAGTTTTACTATTGTCAAAATTTATAAGTTATAATAGTATCTATTCTATTTCTGAAATTTAAGAAATCAAAAAAGGAGAGGTGTGTATTGTCAGATAAAAATAGAGTATTACCAAAAGGTGGCGGGATAACCTCAAAAAAACAAGACAACAAAGATAATAATGGAAGTAAGCCAAGAAACAACTCTGAAGAAGAATACAGAAGAAGGAGATATAGCCGAAAGGAGCATCCACGCTAGGATAAATGTTCCGTCCCCGGCCAAAGCCCAACACAGTTTTTGCTGTTTTGGGCTTTATTTTTGCAACCTTGTTACTTTACAGATTTAAAATACGGTATAATCAGGGCAAGTAAGCCAGAGTGGCGAAATTGGCAGACGCGCAGTCTTCAGGAGGCTGTATCGAAAGGTGTGTGGGTTCGAATCCCACCTCTGGCACCAGTATTTGGTTAATAAGAAAAGATGAAAAATATTAAACTAGCATTTGCACTACTTTTAGGTTTTGTGGCGATATTTATTTCTTTCTATAATTGGACTAATCTAAAAAAAATTGAAGCCAAGCTTCAAAATCTGGAACAAATTTTAGGAGATATAAAAAGTTTTAAAGAAAGAGATGTAATTCCCGAAACATCTGTGCCTGTAACTGATCAGGAAATTATAACGTTCACGGGAACTTTAAGAAAGGAAGAAGTGCCTGCAGAGCTTGAGCTGGGTGATTATTGGTACTGGATATATTTTGATGAACCCTATAGGTTAGAACAAAATGCTGCAGGATTCCCCATGGATGTAACCAAACTGCAAGTAAATCCACCCAAGAGCGAAGAATTTAACATAGATGCATTTGACGGACAACATGTAGAAATAAAAGGATATATTACTTGGGGGTATGCAGAGTCGAGTGTTATTCAAGCTGAAGAGATAGTAAAAAAGTAGGTGTCGTTTGGTATAATTTCGATTGCATGGGCGAGTGGCGGAATTGGTATACGCGCAACGTTGAGGTCGTTGTCGGGTAAAACCGGTGCAGGTTCAAGTCCTGTCTCGCCCACCATGCATATTTGCTGACAAAAATTCCCGTTTAGGATTTAATGTATATATATGAAACATGAAATTAAAACCTTGTTTTTATTGTTGGTTCTCGCTTTCATGATTTTGCCAAGGTCGTTTGCCCAAGAATTTATCAGTTCCATGGATGTTGACGCTTCAATAAATAAAGACGGTGCAGTATCTATTACTGAAACAATAAAATATGACTTTGGATCGGCTGAAAAACATGGGATTTTGAGAAATATTCCATATAAGAAAACAAACCAAGACGGAAAAAAGTACATAATGAAGATTGAGAATATAAGTGTAGTTGATGAAAATGGAGAAGCTTACAAGTTTACAAAATCAACTGACGGAACCTACATCAACATAAAAATCGGCGATCCTAACTACACTATCAGTGGTAAACACACCTACGTTATTAAATACTCTGTCTATGGGGCTCTTACCTATTTTGATACTTTTGCTGAGTTCTATTGGAATGCGGTCGGTTCCGAATGGAAAGTTCCCATAATGTCCTCTGAGGTTAAACTACGTTTCTTAGGAGAATTTGAAGAGGGTCGGTTGGATGGAAGGTGCTTTACTGGAGCTCCCGGCGCCAACTCACAAAAATGCTCTGTTGAGGTCGGCGATAGCTACGTATCTTTTAGAACTGGTCGTGTAGATCCCAGTGAAAACTTTACTGTAGTTGCCAAGTTTCCTTTGGATTATGCTGCCCGGCTTGAACCTACTGAAGATAAGAGTCCCATAATAGGGAAAATAATAGCTGCTTTCTTCACTATAGTAGGCATTGTGTTTTACCTGATCTTACCCCTTTATCTTTTAATTAAATTCAAGATTCAAAACAAAAAGCTTAAGGATGCCGCGAAAATTGTAAGTGCGTGGTTTTCTCCTCCGAAGACTCCGCAGGGCAGCCAGCTGACACCGGTTGAAACAGTAATAACTGCTAATGTAACTGCCGGAAGGAAGGCTATCCCGGCGACTTTGGTTTCTCTAGCCCAAAGAGGATATATGAAGATAGTGCAAAAAAATGGAAAAGAATTTGCCTTTGTTAAAACCGAAAAAGAACCGGACGATATTTTAAGAGATTATGAAGAAAGCCTTTATAACGCAATTTTCAGCGATGGCAAAGATGAAGTTTCTACAAAGGACCTGCCTTCAAACACAAAATTTGGCAAAGTATCATTGACTATAGCTAGGGATGCCGGAAAATACCTGAAAAAAGAAAAGGTGTTTGAGAAAAATCCTACCGATGTTTTTACAGGTTATACAGTTTTGGCAGTTTTTGCAATATTTTTTATGAATATATTTTTAGCACTAGTGGCTTTTATTTTTGGGAGAAAGAGTGCAAAAAGAACATATGAAGGCACACAGACTTATTCTGAAGCACTGTCTCTAAAGAATTTTTTGGTGTCACAAGACCCGCAGTTTGATTTTCAGGCTCAAGAAATGATTTTTTTTGAGAAACTTTTACCTTATGCTACAGCTTTTGGTGTTGAAGATGTCTGGATTAAACGATTCAAGAATCTGTTTAACACCAATCCGGAGTGGTACGAAGGCCGGGATCTCACTAAATTGGCAGTTATGAATAGTGTTGTGTCAGCTTCCACTCGTATAGCAACATCTTCCCGAAGCACATCGGGTTTTAGCAGTGGTTTTTCCGGTGGACACAGTGGGGGCGGAGGAGGGGGTGGCGGGGGAGGTAGCTGGTAGATTTATTTTTGATAAAGTATTAGTCTTTGATTTTTGGGCACCCTACTTTTATAATAGCTGTGCATAATGGCGCTATGCGACGGTAGTTCAGTTGGCAGAACGTCTCCTTGCCAAGGAGAAGGTCGCCGGTTCGAGTCCGGTCCGTCGCTCCATAATTTTAAGGGGCGGTAGCCAAGGTGGTCACGGCACCGGTCTGAAAAACCGGCTATGTGGGTTCGATTCCCACCCTCCCCACCAAGATTGTTGCTATTATCTACAATTTAAAATACAATCAATTAATGAAAGCTTCAAATATTGAAGAATCTGTGTCATCAATTAGGTACGAAAACGAGGGTCTTCCTCAAAAAGAAGAGTTGTCAACTCCATGGCTTTTGGAGAAGCTCGATCCTAGTGCAATAGCAAGCCGAACATTAGTAAAATCGCTTTATATTAATAATGAAGCTCTTGTTCAAAATATCCAAAGACATGAAGCAAGCAGAGGTCGTCTGTACGCAGATATATATGAGGAGCTTTTAAATAAAAACGGGATGTCGTTGAAGGATTCCAAGATTTTAGAAGTTGGAGCTGGCCCAGGAGCTCTTTGTCTTGCTCTCCAAGAAAAAGGAGCAAAAGTAGTAAGTCTCGACATACGTGATGGTAGGATATTTCACAGTACTGATGTGCCTTTTTTAATTGCCGATGGTAGGGGACTTCCGTTTTTAGACGGTAGTTTTGACATAGTCTCGCTGACCTCAGTTCTTCACCATGTCCCTGAAAAATTCAGAAGACCGCTTTTGGATGAAGCACTTCGTGTCTCGGAAGTCCTTTTAATTCAAGAAGATTGTTTAACCCACTCACCAAAAGACACACTAATGAAAATAGTTGATGATGCAGTAAGCGGGGAAATTGGAACTCATCAGGCTGGTTCTCATATGACAAAAGATCAATGGGTAGATTATTTCAAAGAGAATAGATTGGAAATTTTGGGGAGCAGAGATCATTACCCCGAATGGCTTGGAGTAGGAATCCAAAAGTCTTTTTTCGTCGTTACAAAGACCGAAGCAGAAAGTAAGAGAGGCTAGATATTTTCTCTTACCTTTCTTAACTGATATTTTGTTCTTAACAAAAAAACGTTTTCAAACCGTTGTACAAACATTCCACTATTTTTCTCTTTTTACGCTATCGAAGCAAATATCTTACACTCTTTAGATTTTGCATATAAAGCTATTGTGCCGTTAATTCCGAAATTTAAAGATTCGCTAAATTGGGTCGACAATAAAAATTTCTTGAAATTTTACTTTCGCAAAGGATACAAAAAGGTTTAAAATAACAATATGAAAAACAGCACTCTTATGATTCTTTTCCTTTTGTTTCTAATAATAGTTTTGGGAGGTGGGCTATTTTTACTCTCAGACAGAATGCCCGGAGGAACCGCAGTTAACACGTCGAATATTACCCAAGAATCAGTCTCCCAGCCGATTGTGGTCAAGGATCGCGCAACTACGGAAAGTGTACTTCTTCCCAAGGGATGGAAAAGCTACTCAAACACCGATCTCAGATTCACTATAAATTACCCCGAAAAAGCCTTTTCTTTTAATGGTTCGTGTGAACAAAAGGTAGAAGGATCAAAAGCTTCGTATAGGCCAAAAACTACGGAAGTTCCTGTAGGTGTATACGAAGATACTGACGGCATTCACATTTACTTCGATTACTTGTATGAGTTAGGAGATCCAGAAACACTTAACGGAATAACATATTTCGGCTCCTGCACTAAGAAAACAGTAAACTTGGCTTATCTAAAAGAAAACGTGTCTTCATGGCACATCATCGCAAAACCAGTCACCTCAAAAACTGCTTTGGAGTCTTTCATTAAAGATAAATTCGGATCCGGATGCTCAATAGACACAATGACTGCCTCCGCAACAAACAACAAAGTTTACGACGTAAAAATAAAAGGGGATGGTTTGGATTTAGGCCAGACAAAATGTCCAATAAATTACATCTACGTCTTGAAATATGTTCCTGACATAGGAATGGCATACACCTACAATTTAGGGCAGGCTTACACATTCGCCAAAACTGCTGACGGTTCGCAAAGCTACGATCAGGAAATGGCGGAAAGTTTTGCTCCCATACTTTAGAGTTTCAGCCAAAAAACTACTTTACTTTAACATAATTGTAAAATGTTTATATCTAAAGAAACTTTATCCAAATTAAGCCGGTGGTTTCATATGCCCGTTCATATTGTCCTAGGATTTTTATGTGGGCTGTTGGTAGCGTATTTCTCCCGTAACACAAGTATTTTATTTATGTCTGTTCTGGGCGTAATCGGGTCATTACTTCCAGATATAGACCATCTCTTGTATATATATATTTATGCAAGAAAAACAGAGTATGCCCGACTTCTTCGTATCCGAATAAAAAACCGCGAACTCCGAGAACTGTTTAGATTTGCTTCTGCCAACCATAAACTAAACACCAAAATATACTCTCACAACTTGCTCACCGTATTAATTACCGTGATTTTCTTCTCGTATTTTGCTTTTGCCCAAGATAATTACAATGCGGCCGCCTTTACACTTGGAATGATTTCGCACTATTTTTACGATATATTTGAGGACTGGCTCTTGCTAGGGCGGATAAATCCTAACTGGTTTCTTTTATTTGGCAGACAGAAAGTTAACATTCCACATGCCATAAAAAAAGTACTGACATTTGGAAAGCTCATACGTTTCTTTCCTAACATCTTCAGCGCGTTTCCTTTATTCTACGGTTATCTCTTAGCAAAAGGGTATTATCTTTCACTTAGAGAATTCGGTTTTATAACTCTGACTATTTTTCTTTTCTCACCAATGTTTTACGGAGCTATATACATAATGGACGACATAAAAGATTTGGAATTAGACAAGAAACATCCGATAAAAAGCAGAGGCAGGGCTATTGCGTCCGGTGAAGTTTCTTTGATAGCTGCCAAAAGGACTTTTAAAATACTTTTGTTTTTTTCGCTTATTTTTTCCTTGATGCTGTCACATATATTATTTGTTTCGTTATTGGTTTTTCTTGTGCTAAATCTTATATATCTTTTCTTCCTTAGAAAACTACCTCTACTTGACCTATTAGCTAGCACAATCCTTCATTCAATGAAATTGATAGTTGGACTATTACTTGCAGGCAGCTCCCCTCTGTTGTTTACTGCTCTTATCATTACCGATATCCTAGCTTACTTGAGTATTGTGACTGGGAAGAGGGTTTATGAGATGAGGGAGGGGTACATAACCCCTTTTATCCCTGATACGAATTACTACGATTATTTAAAGATGTTTCAATACATTGTCTACTTTGTGTCTTTGGCATATTTTGTACAAACTGCGGGGCAGCCGGGTTTCGTTTACAGATTAATCATAACACTCATGGCCTTATCTCTTACTGTTTTATACAAACCAAAAACAGCTATCAAATCTTTTGTTGATTTTATCAGCTATGGAGATGACCGAGAAGGCATATTTACCAAAGTGTTTAATATCAAAATCTGGAAAAGAGGAAGCTAAAATGATTGAGCAGAAAGCCCTATTATAACCTCTATGTTGTCATGTTCGCTGGTTTTGTTACTCTTAATTTTTCCACATTTTATGCATTTATGTACAACCGCAATCTCACTATGTTTTTTTTGCAATTCCGACAGGTTCCATTAGACCTTCGCAGGTATTTGCGCGGTCTCCTGGATTTATATCTACATGCTCGCTGTATAAACATCTTGGGCAGTGATTAGTGTACCCATTACCTATAACAAAATAACCGCAGTTTTTACAAATAAA
Source organism: Patescibacteria group bacterium (assembly GCA_026004595.1). Taxonomy (GTDB): domain Bacteria; phylum Patescibacteriota; class WWE3; order UBA101185; family UBA10185; genus UBA8498. Next base: position 23,381 of record BPJL01000005.1, read on the forward strand.
ATTTTCTTTTTTCTTTTGGAAAAGTTTGGGCATTAATCCATTATTGTATTAATAAATTCAGCAGTCACCTTGGCGGCATTTAGGAAATTTTCATACGGCGCCTTCTGGCTCATTAAACAGACTATCAATTCAGATTCTGTAACCGTGGATTTTACCACGCCGCAATCATGCCACGATTCTGGCCAGTTCCCGATTTTGTGAGAAAAAATTAGATTTTCTTCCAGATAGGGAGATATACGATCTTCAAAAGAAGTGTCAGTCATGAGATCAAATAAGTATTGCTTGTGTTGGGAATTTAGATATTTTCCAAAATACAACTCTTCGATAACTTTTCCGATTTCGTACGGGGTGGATAGGTTGTAGCGGTAAAATGTGCTCGTGTCTTTATCCGGTACAACAGTGTCAAAAGTATCTTGAATATTTTTATAACTCAAAGTACGGAGTAAAATGTTCTGGGCAGTGTTATCGCTATTTTTTAACAATTCAGTTAGTATCTCTCTAATTTTAAGCTGGATTCCATGAGAGTAACCTCCTATAACACCGGTACCCGCTGCATAATCATAAGGTAAATATGTAGCAGTATCATCCAGACTTAATTTTCCCTTTTCTACCTCTTTTAATACGGCCGCGGCAATTGGTACTTTATACAACGAGGCGGTATAGAATTCACTTTTTTCGTTGTATTTAAGTTCCATCCCCGAGCCGATATCTTTTATGTATAACCCATAAAAACCCGGTTCTATAGTAAGTTTTTTGGTTAGTTCTTCAAACTTTATCTCTGCGTTGGTATATCCTATTTCGTCTTTTATCACTGGCCGCGCCCCTTTTTCTGTATTTTCAATGTTTCGCTGGTAAACTACTTCCTTGACGAAATTTTTTTCAAATAGTTTGATATTAAATTTGTCGCTCAAAACAAGTATAAAAAAGGTTACAGCTGCCAATATAGGTAGGAATATAAGGAGAAAGTCTGTATCTTTATTGAAACCTCGGCCTTTTTTGGCAGTTTCCACCACACATTAATTTAACCAGATAATATCGCAAAATCAAAGAATTTTGATAAAATTATGTGTGTTGTAGGACTTTTGTGCTTTTGTTGCTTGGCAGGCGACCCTAGAGCGTTCGCAGATTGAAAGTATTTGATAGTAGATTAGAAGGTTATCTTTTCGGGCCTGTAGCTCAGCTGGTTAGAGCGTTCGGTTTACATCCGAAAGGTCCCTGGTTCGATCCCAGGCAGGCCCACCATAAATAAAAATGCCTGAATTTGCAGTATCATCGTATTACGAAAACGAGTTTGAAAAAGACCCCGAAGCTGTCTTTATAGATGTCCATAGTGAAGAACAGGAAGTAACATACGGGTGCGGACCGGCGGTTCTTACGGACATACTCAAAACACTTAATTATAGTGTCACCCAGAATGAGATTCTTGAAGAGGCAAGAAAAGGTGTTGAGATTATTCCGGGTAAAGACCCAGCCTTGACGATCGAAAAGATAGGAACCCCAACGCAAGTTATGAAGGACATTTTGGAAAGACATGGTGTTAGTATTGACGTAAAAGAATCGGTTTCTGAAATCAATGAAGAAACAAAAGAAGAAGCAGAAAAATACCTTGATAAAACATTAGAGTCAGGGAAAGTAATAATATGCCCCGTACAAACAATTCCTGACTACGGCTACCAAAGAAATATTAACGAGGATGGACATTACGTAATCGTTTGCGGTAAGGTGACAATTAGCGGAAGAAAATATTACATAACCGTTGACCCGATGTTTCACAGATACCAGCGTGCGTCAAATGAAGGCAGTGTTTACTCTTTCCATATGGGAGACAGTTTAAGGGAAGGTATGCCAAAATCGACTCCTTATCGCAGAACGGACACAGTGGATACACGAAACTTACGTTACACAGACGAAGAACTAAAAAGTTTTGTTATAGATCCTTCAAAATACGGTTTGAGGTTCGTGGTTGCAAGTCACTTTATAGAATATTGGAAGGACGTTTCTGGTTTCGGAGATTTCTATAATTTCTACGGAATTACAGTGAAAATAAAAAAAGATTAGCCCTCTTATCGTATTTTTACCCCATAGTGTAAAATACTCTCGTATAAAGAAGGTTGGTGTGAATAAGAAAGAAATAAAAATGATAAGAGAGTAAGTAAACATATACTTCACAACTTACTACAATATCAAGACGGTGGACATAATATCTGTTTTCGACAACAATAGAGTTACAAAAACGGGTCAAAAATATTTTAAGGTTTTCGTCAAAGTAGACTATGTTGACGGAAGATTCCAAATGTTTTGGCTCCGAATAAGTGGGGGAGGGAGAAATCCAAATTAAGCAGTAAACTAGCTTACCGCCAATTTTTGTTGCAACATACCTCCACATGTGCTAAATTATTCGTATCCCCCCATGGGGGAGTGTATGAACAGCTTAAATGAAAACAAAAAGAAGAACATTCACAGAATAAAAATAATTAAGGGGCATTTAGATGCTATTGAGAGAATGATAGAAAACGATGCTTATTGTATAGAAGTTCTGAACCAATCTTTAGCAGTTCAGAAAGCTTTGAAAGCATTAGATAAGCAAATAATTGAAGGGCATTTAAACCACTGCGTGGTCGAGCAAGTCAAAAAAGGCGATTCTAAAAAAATTGTTGAAGATCTACTTGGAATATACAGATATAAATTATGAGCGCTACTGCCAACCAAAAACTATATGTTGAGGGTATGCATTGCCCCGCATGCGAATCCCTTATAGAACAAAAGTTAAAAGATAAATCGTGGGTAAAATACGCAAAAGCATCCTTAGCTAATAACACGGTTGAAATTAATGCAAAATCAAAGATAGATATCGAGGAGCTTAACAAAGAATTTTCTGAAGATGGGTACTCGTTTCACGAAACACGCCAGCGCAGCAAAAAAACCGATTTACTAAAAGCGCTAATCATAGCAGTTGCGGCTGTATTGGTTTTCTATTTAAACGAAAAAAACGGATTTTTAGGAAAGTTCTCTGTAGACAGCACTTCAGGGTATTTATCTTACTTTATATTCGGTTTAGCTGCGGGAGCGTCGTCTTGCGCTGCTTTAACCGGCGGTATTCTTCTTTCTTTATCCAAAACATGGGCAAAAATATACACAAATAATAGAAAGCCTTTTCCTTTTGTTCTTTTCAATGTTGGCCGCATTGCGTCCTTTTTCTTTTTTGGAGGTGTCCTTGGATTTCTCGGCTCACTACTTGGGTTCGATCTCACAGTTTCATCATTTTTCACCATCGTTGTGGCCCTGTTAATGGCTGTGCTGGGGTTGCAGATGTTAGATATAAAGTGGATTCAAAAATATCGAATAAAGCCGCCTACATTTATTACCAAATACGCTACTAATCAAAATAATTTTCGGGGCGTGGCAACACCGTTAATCATTGGTGCAGCAACATTTTTTCTTCCTTGTGGTTTTACAATAGTAGCCCAAACAAATGCTTTGGCTACAGGAAGCTTCGCATTGAGCGCTGTGCTTCTTCTTTCTTTTGCACTCGGAACTCTTCCAATGTTGGCGCTTATAAGTTTTACGAGTGTGAAATTATCATCCCACTCCAAGTATTCTCGACTGTTTAGTTATACAGCCGGATTTCTCGTTTTCATTTTTGCTATTTACACTATTAAGTCCCAACTAAATGTATTGGGTGCTCCCAGCTTATCTTTTTCTGCTAAGGAAAAAGAAGTTAATATGGCCACAAAAAAAGACGAGTACCAAATACTTGAAATTTACGCAAAAGGCTTTGAGTATTATCCAAAATATTCAGAAATAGAATCAGGAATTCCGACAAAAATGCGTTTGTATAACGAGGGAGCATACGGCTGTGCCAACACAATAGCCGCCAGAGGCCTTTTCCAAGGAGCTTTGAGGATAAAGCCGGGATTAAATGAGATTGATATAAACACAGATACGCCCGGAATCTATAAACTCACATGTTCTATGGGAATGGTGCCTCCTGTAACAATTGTCGTTAAATAATATGGCTCTAAAAAAAGAAACATACCCAATAATAGGAATGCACTGTGCAAGTTGTAAAACCTTAATAGAAAGGTCTGTTAGCAGTGTGCCTGGAGTAAACGACGCTTTTGTTAACTTTGCAACAGAAAAACTAACAGTAAATTATGATGACTTAAAGACATCGGTAAAAGATATTGCTGGGGCAGTTTCAGCAGCTGGGGATTATAGAATGGTCAGTGAACACGAATCCCACGACAGCCACGATCACGAGCAGAATACAGAAAATAATAAATTAAAACGAACGGTTTTATGGGTAGGATCAACATCAGCCCCGTTTCTCATTTTAATGATTTGGATGTATTTGTCTAAGGTTGGTCTTCTTCCAGATCCTGAGATGACTTTAAGACCTTATTTAAGAGCTATTAACTACACACAGTTTGTTTTAGCCACATTAGTAGTGTTTATCGGAGGACAGTCAATTTACCGTTCTGCAATAAAATCTTTAGCGGCAAAATCTGCAGGAATGGACACCTTAATAGCTTTGGGTACTTTCACAGCATGGGTGTACTCAACAATAGTAACTTTTGCCCCTGATCTTTTTCCTGAGGGAGGACAGTATTTTGAAGCGGCCATCTTTATAATTTTCTTTGTTTTACTAGGTAGATTTTTAGAATCAAACGCCAAAAAAAGCACTGGTTCAGCGGTTAAGTCTTTAATAGGAATGCAGGTAAAAAAGGCCGTAGTGATTAGACGCGGCAAAGAAGAAGAAATAAACGCGGAAAATGTAGAAAGAAATGATTTAGTTGTAGTAAAGCCGGGAACAAAGATTCCGGTTGACGGGATAATTGTAGAAGGGAACAGCTCTGTGGATGAGTCTATGATTTCTGGAGAACCGATGCCGGTTGAGAAAAAAATTGGAGACAAAGTAATAGGGGGAACAATAAACAACGACGGGTATTTTATATATAAAGCCACTAATGTGGGAAGCGATACAATTCTTTCACAAATAATAAGAATGGTCGAAGAGGCCCAAGGCTCGAGAGCAGATATTCAAAGGCTGGCAGACAAAGTCGCCGGTGTTTTTGTACAAGCGGTAATTGTAATAGCGATAATAACATTAGGCGTCTGGCTATTTTTTAAACCTGGTGATTTTACGTCCGCGTTTTACGCTTTTACTAGCGTGTTGATAATTGCGTGCCCATGTGCGTTGGGATTAGCCACCCCAACGGCAATTGTTACATCATCGGGTTCTGCTGCAAGAAGCGGAATTTTGGTAAAAGACGCAAGGACTATAGAAAAAGCCGCAAAAATAAAACATATCGTGTTTGATAAAACAGGCACAATAACTAAGGGGTACCCACAGGTTCACTCGTATGAGCATATTTCAGCTCAAATACCACAGGAAAAACTCCTATCTTTAGTTTTGGCATTAGAATCAAGATCCGAACACCCGTTGGCAAGTGCAATTGTTGATTATTTAGCTATCAGAGGAATTGTTAAAACAGAAGATGTCAATGAATTTAAAAATATACCGGGCAGGGGAATAGAGGGTAGAGTAGGGGAGTTCAAGATTTTTGTGGGCCGTCTTGAAGATGAGAAATTCAAGGGAACGGGGACGGACACACCGGTCGGGGTAATTATAAATAACGACGTTGCGGGGGTGTTTTTCTTAAGAGATGAGATTAAAGATAATGTCCATGAAATAATTGAGAAATTAGAAAAACAAGGAATAAACACATACTTGCTAACTGGAGATACTAAAAATAATGCTCAATTCGTAGCTGAAGCTGCGGGAATAAAAAATGTTATGGCAGAGGTGCTACCGTCACAGAAAGCGGAAGTCGTCAGCGATTTGAAGAAAAGGTATCCCAAAGATATGGTAGCTATGGTGGGGGACGGTATAAACGATTCCCCAGCTCTCGCAACATCTGATGTGGGAATAGCCATGGGTACCGGAACAGACGTAGCAATGCAAACAGGAGATGTGATCATATTGGGTGGAGATATATCTAAAGTATACAAATTAATAAAAATCTCAAGAAGGACAATGAAAATTATCAAAGAAAATCTTTGGTGGGCGTTTGGGTACAATACTATCGGGATTCCTGTGGCGGCTGGTGTCATGTATCCTTTTTGGGGGTTAATGCTTTCTCCGGCGATTGCTGCAGCAGCCATGGCGCTGAGTTCTATTAGTGTTGTATTGAATAGTTTGAGATTGGGAAGAGTTTACCATTAAACTACAGATTTGGATTAAAAGATTCGGTATAAATAGCAAAATCGCTCAACCCCGCCCCCTTAATGATTTCAAAGGCGTCTCTTATCATATCCATGTTACCGCATAGGTAAAAATCAGTTCCTTCTTTCAAGTATTCGGGAAGTAAAGCTGTTACACGACCTGGATAATATGGTGGTTTCAAGTCTCCGTATACACCAGAAAGAGAAATTAGGTATTTAAATTTGCCTGATTTCTCAAGCTTTTTAAATTTATCTTCAAAAAACACCTCTTCTTCGTTTCTGACTCCGAAAATCAACGTTACAGCTTCAACTTCCTTGTCTCCCACTGCTAGCTTCATCATCGGAATAAAAGGTGCTATTCCGGTAGAGGTAGCCAAGAAAATAACCCTTTTCCTTGCCGGCACATGGTAGAAAAAACGTCCAGAAGGCCCTACAAAGCTCACCGGCGAGCCTTTTTGGAGGTTTTTGATGTAGTTAGCTCCCAACCCAGGAACGCCCGTTAAAGCAACCAGCTCGATGTCCCCACCCGGTTTATCAGAGCAAATTGAGTACGATCGATAAGAATCTTCGCTTACTTGAAGGTTTATAAACTGACCCGGCCTAAAATCAAAATTTTTCTCGTCAGAACATCTAATTTTGAGCCATGTAATCATGGGGGAGACCTCTTTTTTATCCATTATTGTTCCTTTGCGCATTTTGGGAGCTACCATGGGGTATATGGTAACATAGGAGCATGGCATTTCGCACTAAACGTAAGGTTGTAATATTTTTGGCCATCACCTTCGCTTTTGGTGTAGGGTTTGTAGTACTAATAAGACTTTCCTCACCGAAACTTTCTTATCAAATAAAAACATCCATAGTAGATGACGCCCCACAGATACCTTTGGAGGTTGCTGTACAACCTCGTTCTCTGTCTTTTGTGACAAAGTTTTACGATTTGACTGGTAATTTCAACGCGGCTCAACTTAAGAGGACATTAAAATTCCAACAATCTTTTCCATTTTTGGTTGTTGATCCAAACATCACTGTTGTGCTGACCGAGCAGGAAGTGTACGAAGAGGAGTCTTTTGTTTATTACGAGATTTCAGGTTCGGTGAAAAATCTCAAGCCTGGAGATTATAAATTTTCTATAGTGGATATGTTTGGAAACCTGATTGATGAAACTTTTGTCACGGTTCCAGGGGAGTGAGAAGACAGCTGTGATGTCCAAAAACCCTTTTCTAGTGCTATAATTCGCTAGAACGTTTCGACTGTGTTGGGGGATCGTCTAACGGTAGGACTGCGGGTTTTGGTCCCGCCTATTGGGGTTCGAATCCCTATCCCCCAGCCAGAAAATCCTCTAAGGATAAAAACATAAAACGACTGCCATTGAATATAGATTTAAACTAATAGTAAATTCAGGAACAAAAATAGTGTTTTTTGTTAGTGTGTGTAATGTGTGCAAATAGAATTAAATAGAAAAGGTTGGTTTAGGCTGTATTGTAAAACCCAAACCAACCTTATTATTATCTGGCCATATTGACAAGTTCTTCGAACTTTTCTTTCGCTCTATCAGATCTACCAACCTTCTTTCTTTGTTCTTTATAAACCTCATTGAGTAGGGCGACGATCTCTTTTCTTGCCTGCTTAATATCAGCTCTGCTCCTAATCTGTGGTCCTCTGTTGTATATATCTTCACCCGCAAGTATCCGGTTGATTAACGCAAGACATGCATATTTCGTATCTCGCAAACGTCTTTTATCCCTGTTATAAGCATATTTGTAGTACAGTTCTGCATGTCTTTTCAGATGGCACCATAAACATTCAAGAACTCCTCGACTGGGATCGTCATAATCATGATTTTTTTTCATGATCAAGATGGCTACCATCAAGGCTCCAACCGTCCTTGCATTTCTTACCGCATGTAAAGCATTCGGCTTGTTCTCCCCCACTTCGCCGCCAAATCTCATTCAAAGACTCTCTTGAAAAAGGCATTTCTCTCTCCTTTGTATTTTGTATAAAAAAACTATTATTATCTAATTACACAAAAACCCTACTTTAATATGTGCACTTTGTGAATCATACTTAAATAAAGTTTACATAGCAATGTTTATTTTATTTTGAGCCTAATGATTAGCCAAATAGAAATAACAAAATCAAAAATTTCAACATTTTATGTAGGTAGATTAATCTCGTTTAATTTTGACCTCCATAAAGTACCGTTTGCTACTTCATGACTATTCTTGCCTATATTTAGGGCAGAGTACAATTCATAGAAAAGCAATATTTTTCACATACCATCTGATAACCTTTCACGCACTTGGTAAATTACCACCCAACCACCAGTCACAAGACATTTAACCATCCCTATATATGGAATCTCTTTGTGTATTTGTAGTTTTGTTGTAGAAAACCTTTTGCAATTAAGTGGACTGAAAAATATTCAAATATTGAATTTTTTGAACATATCAATTAGATTACAGGTACAATAATTTAGTTGTAAAATAATCAGTACCGGCTAAATATTGGTGGAGAAAACCTACAAGAAAGAACAGGTACTGGATCTGACTGATACACAAAAAGGATATTTTTTACCATCAGAAACCACGACCTTAAGCCGTAAGCATTTAACATATTAGACGATCCTTTAAGAGATTATCCAAGTGTAAAAATTTGTATTGATTCAGATAGACTTCAATTGGGAAGGCTAGAAATAAAACCCCTAGTAGAATACACGTTTACAGAAGGTGGAAAAATCTTAAATTGTTTATTTGCCATACATAGAAACCATAGTTAGATATCGCAAACCCGGGGCAACCGATATTCCTTCTTTCAAAAAATCAATAAAATAACGGTATAATAATTATATGAAAAAAGTAACCCTGGCTCTTTTTTTTGTAGTAGCAGGAATTGTGTTATCTGCTGTTTATGCACAAGATCAATCTACAGAACTAAGACATTTCGAACCAAAACAAAGCAATTATGAAGGTGTGGTGCTAGATTCTATCAAAATAGATGACGGGAATCAGAGAGTTATTATTGAAATTACTAACGGGGATAAAAAAGGTAAATCTGTTGAATTAATAACTGGACTCAAGATTTCTGAAAATTTAGTAGGATACCAGAAGGGCGATAAAATCTTGCTTTTAAGTTTACAAGATCCAGCTTCAAATACAGAAACTTACTATATTACAGATTTCAATAGAACAAACTCACTATTTTGGCTTTTTATACTCTTTGCTTTTGTTGTTTTGATTGTAAGCAGAAAGTATGGTCTTAATTCACTTATTGGCATGGCTTACTCATTTTTTATTATCTTTAAATTTATACTGCCTGAGTTATTAAAAGGACATAACCCATTGTTAATTGCAATACTAGGGGCTTTATTCATTGCGCCGGTAACATTTTATCTATCACATGGGTTTAACAGAAAGACTTCGGTGGCTTTAATAAGTACCATCATTGCTTTATTTTTTACCGGAATAATATCGTTGATTTTTATAAACATCTCTAAGTTAACGGGATTTGGCTCTGATGAAGCTTTTTTTCTTCAGGTTGCAAGAGAAGGTATTGTAAATATAAAGGGTATATTCTTAGCTGGAATAATTATAGGTACACTGGGTATATTGGACGATGTTACAGTAACCCAATCTTCGATAGTTTATCAGTTAAAAAGCTCTGTTAGGGGGATAGGAGATTGGGAGCTATACAAAAAAGCCATGGAGGTAGGGCACGATCATATTGCTTCAACTGTTAACACATTAGTTTTGGTCTATACAGGCGCGGCGTTACCCCTACTGTTACTTTTTATAAACTCTTCAAAAAGTTTTGGTGAAGCAATCAACGCAGAGATTATTGCAGATGAAGTTGTAAGAACTTTGGTAAGTAGTATAGGTCTTGTTTTAGCTGTGCCTATAAGTACAATTTTAGCAGTTTATTTTATTACACCTTCTCAAAAAAACACTGAATCAAAAATCTATCGTAATCACCATATCTAGTCTTTAACTAGGTATTTTGTGAAAATAGCTCTGATGAGAATATCCGGGTCTTGTTAAACACTTAAGTTATTACAGTTTCCCTCGTGTCATTTGCTTTGAATGGTAAATTTACAATACTTGGAAAATTTAGATTGTTACGTATTATTAAATCAATACTTGACTTTAGTAGTTCAAAATTCTCCTCTCTAATAAATGTTGCGTTCCTAGCAACTTAGAGTTAGCATATATGAATATGCCTTCATATAACTGTATGTTAAACAATAGCGAAGAATCTAAGAAAATATCCGATGTTTCATCTGTGCTAAAACTAATAAGTGAAGAAAGCAGATTAAAAATATTGTGCACTCTGAGACAGAATGAGCACTGTGTATGCGAAATTATGGAGTACACAAAACTATCTCAAAGTTTAATCTCGCACCATCTAAAAGATCTAAAAGATTCTGAGCTTGTTTCCGACGAAAAAAAAGGCCAGTTCGTTTTTTACTCACTAACTGATAAAGGTCATAGAATTATTGATATGCTTTTACAGCTGTAGATTATAAAAAATTTATATATTTTTGTGAAAGGAAAAATTAAATGAAAATACAAATATTGGGTTCTGGTTGTCCAACCTGCAAAAAACTACACGAAGTAGTTCAAAAGATTGTTCAAGATGAAAAAATGGATGCTGAGATCGAATATATTACTGGTTCCGAGGGTATGCAAAAGATCATAGAAATGAACCAGATGAGCAGTCCTGTCTTGGTGGTAGATGAAAAAGTAGCGATGGTAGGATTTACACCAGACATAGATAAAATTAAGCAGAAAATTTTAGACGCAGTAGGTAAATAAGATATGGATATTTTTGCTCCCATTCAACTCTTTGCTGATGTCGTAACTTATAATCTATTTGGTATTGCCAAATATTCATATTGGGGCGATACGATAAACTTTTTTATTTATGATGTTATAAAAATCGGTTTATTATTAGTTGTTATTAATTACTTCATGGCCTATGTTCGATACAACTTTCCAATGGGTAAAGTTAGGGACATGTTAACAAAGAGAAGATGGTTTGGTCTGGACTACCTTTTTGCTGCTGTTCTTGGTGTTATAACACCATTCTGCTCCTGTTCATCAATTCCGCTATTTATTGGTTTTTTGGGAGCAGGAATCCCGCTAGGAGTAACATTTGCTTTTCTCATCAGCTCGCCTTTGGTAAATGAATCATCACTCTACCTGTTTCCTGCTATGTTTGGAATGAGGGTAACTATTATTTATAACGTTGTAGGAGTAACGATTTCTATGTTAGGCGGGATGCTTATACAAAAGCTGAATGTTGATAAATTTGTAAAAAAAGAATTACTAAGATTCAAATCAAAGCAAGAGGTAGAAATAGAAAACGGTGGCGAAAAGATGCCTTTAAAAGATTTACTAGTCTATTTTTGGAAAGACGGCTGGTTGATAACAAAAGAGGTATTCCCCTATGTATTACTTGGTGTGGGCATAGGTGCCCTTATTCATGGTTTCGTACCAGCGTCTATCGTAGAACAGTATCTCGCAGGAAATGGGTTTTGGGCTGTTCCTGTAGCTACACTTCTAGGAGCACCGTTATATGCTAACTCAGTTAGTGTGATACCTGTTATGGAAGCACTGGTTGGAAAAGGTGTGCCTCTTGGAACAGCATTGGCATTTATGACTTCTATAGTTACTGTTTCAGTGCCGTCAGCTTTGATTCTAAAAAAGGTTATGAAATGGCAACTTTTAACTTTGTTTTTCGGTATAACGCTGACAGGTATTGTAATGATGGGATACATATTTAATGCAGTTCTCTAAGGACACGAGTGTAAAGACTCAAATAACAATACTGATAATTATAGTTATGGGTTTACTGATAATCTTTACGAAGCCGAGAAACAATACAAGTTCGGAAGGAACAAATCAAGCGATGCCAAAAGGAAGCTCTGCTCAATCAACATCGCCAATAACGCCAGTCTCAATAATTATGCTAATATAGTAACATCTTCTAGGTTTTGCAAAAAAGCTGCACCTAATCTGCTACGAACCCTCGACTAGTTCTTACCTGTAACACCTATCGCATAAAGCACACTTAATCTTAATCCTAAAATATGTGAGCTGAATAATCAATAAAAAAGGACTTGACGATTTGGTCGCAAGTCCTCACTTATGGGCCAAATAATCAAGCACAGTAGAGTTAAACTCGTTAGCAGATTCTATGTGCGCGTTATGACCTCCTTTAATTAATACAAGCCTAGACCCCCTAATCAGCGAGTGAAGCCTTTTTCCCACTTTTACAGACAGCACATTGTCGTCCTCTCCCCATATAATCAATGTCGGCACATTTATGTTCCCCGCTACTTCTGAAAGGTCGGCCCTCGTTACTAATTTTTTAACCTCCCATTTGTAGTCGCTCTCGTCTTTCTTTACTCTCGTAACAAAATAGAAAGCCCTTCTGGCGGAAGATTCCAATGAGGGGAATGCATTCTTGACGAGTAGTTTTCCCAAGCTCGCCAGTGAAACTTTCATGTTCGACCACGCGCCGTGTTTCTCAACACCTGCAGATGCTACAAGTATTAGATGGGATAGATCGTGTGGCCATTTGCTCGCATAATACAATGCAATGCGGCCTCCAAAACTTTTGCCCACCATCACATAATTGTTAATACTCAATTTCTCTACAAAACTTCTTACAAACTCAGCGTATTCCTTAACCCCCCTGATGTTTTTTGGTGTGTCGCTAATTCCAAATCCTGGTAAGTCAATAGCAACACAATCAAAGTATTTTCTTAATTCCCTTATGTTTGGTTCCCACGAACTGCTTGAACCGCCCCAGCCATGCAAAAAAAGAATCGTAGCTCCGGGCCTTTCGGTTTCGCACGATCTGTCGTACAAAACCCTCAAACCGTTTATCTCTATTTCGCTACTCATTGTACCTTACTCCTTCCTTATATTTTGGTTGCGGTATTTTACCATGTTTCATTTATATAGGACTCCGGATCGAAACCTTTTTGTCTAGTAGAAAGTGCCTTATGGAATACCGCGTAGCCTTCTACACGGTTTCTCATTATATCGCTGAATTTTTCTTTATCCACAAAGTTCGCTTTTACTGGCAGACGTTCTCTGTTTTTAGGGGTATCTAAAACAAAGGTTTTGTCTGCCTCGAAAACCTTCTCTAAAAGATCTTTAAAACCTTGGGGGTCCTCGTCTGCAAAATCAATAGATTCGACCATAAACCAGGGCGAGCTCCCATCTAAAGTTTCAAACCAGCTCCACAATCTGCCACCTCCAGAGGTTTCTCCATGGAAAAAAATACTCTTCCCTCTATAACTAACGGTTAGTAATCTATTTTCAACGGGTTCGAAGGTTTCGTATGCACGAGCTAGATTATTCATAGAAAGATTTAATTCGTTTGCTAAAAGTTTTCCAACAGTAAACATTTCAGCAGTCCGCAGGGTAGGTGGAAGCAGGGTATTCTTTATTCCTTCGGGCAATTCAACATCAAATCCATTCCAACCTTCTGGTGTCGGAACGGCCAATTCTGAAACAACCTTATTATTAATATAGCCTACGCTTTTAGCTGGTTTGATTCTAATCTTGGAGTCAAAGATATCTTTTTTATTTTCAAACATACCTGGGTTTATGTGAGTGTTATAAATATTTGTCAGAAAAGCAATATTTGGGGGCAATAATTCAGATAATTTAGCAACATGATCCTTCAAATATGTGCTATATTCCATTACTACAAACTGGGTACCCTGATCCACTCGGTTTATGTAGTGGCACATAACTGAAAGGGGAGTAAGACGTTTTGAGTAAAACCTAACAACGTTAGTATCTGATTCTTTTAACAAATGTTCCAGGAAAGCCACTGTTGTAGTTTTACCCACAGAACCCGTAACACCAATAATATAGGGGTCGGTATTGTTTCTTGCATATTCATACAGCTTATGTGCAAAAGTATCAAGGTTTATAACCTTCAAAAATTCAGCGCCGCCAACATCTGTACCTTCTTCAATCCCCAAATGCCAGCCTTTATCAAAAGCGACCTTTGCGGCTGTTGGCCTTCTGTCAAACTCATAGCTCCAACCGCCCTCGCCCAATGAATGAGTAGTTAGATACAAGTTTGACTTGAGCTCTTCCGGTCTTTGAGGGATTGCGACTATATCAATCCATTGATATTTAGGATTATATTTAATATTGCTTTCCAGCACTTCGTCCCCGGCTATGCTTGTTATTTCTTCCTTAGTAAACCCCACCCCTATATTTTATACTATTCTCTTTATAATATGCCCAGCATGCGGAAACTCGTTTTTATTGAAATTTAAGCTCTATCTTCCATCTGATGCTAATTAATTTACCTTTAGAACACAGGTTTTTTTAAAAAAATTGTGCAGTTAGTATAGAAAATAGTTAGAGAGGCCAAATTGACTTATAGTTTATTACTCGTATTATTCTTTGCCCATTAAATATACTGTTTTAAGAAGTCTTTCTAATCCCTCCTTACCTATTCTAGTTGACCCCAAGGCCTCAGAAACACCTTTAATAAATTCATCGGGGCTTGAAGTCTCTGCAACCTTAAGAATTTCCTCTAATCTTTTATTGATTTTTTTCATCTTTTCTTCCATTTGCTTCCTTTCTGCCACTTGCTCCATTTCCTGCAACACTTCCCCCGGGTTTTCATACCCATTAAGCTGTTTCACGATCATGCCAAAAGAACAGGCTATCTTCTTACCCTCAAAGGTAGTTTCGGGCTTCAGAGCTTGCTTAACTTTGTTTATACTTTCCTCTAGGTCATTGGTTTCTGTAAATACAAAAAGAATCCTAAACTCATCCCCTCCTGCTTGAGGCCTCCATAATAAAAAATAACCGCTTTCCTCTAATCCCTCAACAGCTTTATTTTTTTCATCAATAACTTTTTTTATTGCTTCGTTAGTTTTTGCATGACCTAATGAATCATTTAGGTGTTTTAGGTTATCCATATCCGCATCAACAAATACTATAGTACCTTTCTCGTTAATTCCCTTTGTTATCAATTCCATTATTCTTGCTCTAGCTTTAGGAGTTTCAAAAGGATGTGAAGATATTGGGTCAACATTTAATTCATTAGAAAATAATTCATGAGACAAATTTCTAATATTTCTTGTGCTCTCTATAGAGGCCATACCCTCGTTTATATTTGACATAAAATTATTAAAACCCGATATACGAACAGAATACAAGCATGTAATTATATTAAATTAAACTAATGTTAAAGTCGAGAAACAAAAATTATGCTTTTTTATTTTAAAATTAATAAATAAAATATCTGACTTATACGAATGATGTATAAACAAATGAACATTACTGCTTCGTAATAAGTTATACTATTTACTTAATACATTTTACCTTTATATAACTAACACAAATGACAAAACACTATAAACAAAATAAAAAAAGAGCCAATCTAATTATCACCAAACTCGCAAGGCATTTTGCCGCCCTCTACAATGTAAAAATTAACCGTATATCTATAAGAAACCAAAAAACCCGGTGGGGAAGCTGCTCTAAATCGGGAAATTTAAATTTCAACTACAAATTGATATTTCTTCCACAAGAACTTAGAAACTATGTGATAATTCACGAGATATGCCATCTTCTGGAATTCAACCATTCGAAAAAATTCTGGGCGCAGGTTGAGATTTTGGTGCCGAACTACAAAGAAGTAAGAAAAGTTTTGCGATTCACACATACCCCTCATCTCTAGATACTATAAAATTTACCTACCAAGAATTTTTTAGTGTGACAAAAAATAATTCCATAATAATTTCAGAAATATATACATATAAGCAACAGAAAAAGAGTGTTGAGAATAGTAAAGGCTTTTGTAGGCTTAGTTGTTAAAACCAGGTTTATTGCTAAAAACAAGAAATGTTGTAAAAACTACCTGTCATGAAAAAGGACGATGCCACAAGATTTAACATGAATGCTTTAACTCAATATTTAGAGATAATGATTTCATTGATAGTTCTATAACACTGTCCTCAAATACATGAAAACCGCACAGCATGATGTCAGTGGTTTCCAATACACATCACAGAATGTCTGAAGTACAAATTTTAAATTAAATTTAGCGCTAGTCTCTTTAGATATAAAAATTTTCAAAAGCTTTTCTTTTAAAGAATGTATAATTATTATCACATTATGTTCGCACCAATAATTGCGGTCACCTCATCTTTCATCGATCAACTTGGATCAAGTATTATAAAGAAGTCTGAAAATGAACCTATTTACCCGGCTTCCGTTTGGGAATCTGGTTTATTAGTGGTAACAAGCGGATCCTTGATAATTTTTGCGTATGTTTTTATAAAAGGAGAAACTTATATAAACCCCGAAAAGGCGTGGTTGTTTATCCCAAGAGTTGGCCTTGAAATTTTGCAGATATATGTAACTTATACAGCTCTAAAATTAGCTGACCTTAGTAGTTTTAACTTTCTACGGGTCTTTTCAATAGTTTTTGTTGTCATTATTGAAATACTTTTTTTGGGCAGTGTACTCAGACACATTCAATACCTAGGAGTCATTGTTATTTTTGTTTCTACTCTATTTATATTCAGACACGGAATTAAACAGATATTGGGGTGGAAATATTTAATTTTCTCTGCCATTAATGGGGGCCTGTTAAATGTTATTGCTAAATACCAGTTTACTTTTAATAATCCATACTTAAATGAAGCAGTAGTCCGAATCTTATTGATTTTATTTCTGGCCCTTATTGTGAAAGTCAAGTTCGGAAAAAATAAACTTGGCCATACAAGGTTGGTTATGAAATACAACAAATCATTCATTTTTTTAATACCTATCAGGGCAGTTGTAGGTATGCTCAACATAGCCGCATTGAACTTGGGAGCCGCTGCTGTTTATTCTACGGCAGAACGAGCGGGATCAGTTCTATCCGGAGTCGCATTAGGTCATACGATGTTTAAAGAAAAATCGCTAGTAGAAAAGATACTGGTTGCTCTTGGTATTACCTTAGGATTAATACTACTTGTGATTGGTTAATAATCTATCGATTGTTGGAGATCACATTATCGCATTGCGTATTATAAATCTAAACTAAACCCATCAGGTGGCGTTTGGTTTTATTTTTATTATAATATCAACACAAAATCAATATCCCTAAAAGAAAGGAGAATACTATGAGAAAGGCAGCCCTTGTGTTACTTGTGGCCTGTTTATTCCTTGTAGTAACCGACATAGGGAAGGCAGCGGCCCCGATCAACGTTCCGCCGTCACTGATGCTACATTCGCACAGTGCGGAGTTCTTGCCGGAATTTCTTGACTTGATAAGTCAGGAAGGCTACACAACGATAACCTACAGAGACTATGCCGAGGCTTTATCGTGCCGCCTTCCGCAAAAGAAGTACATAATCATCTCTATAGATGATTTCGGTCCAAATGGAATCACACCATCTTTGAGAACAATGACCGAGGAACTCAAAAAGCGGGATATGGTGGCTGTAATTGGCTTAATAACAGGCAGATTGGATGCTGAGTCATGGAATTACCTTTCAGAGCTAGAGAAGGCCGGTTTTGAGATTGCTTCGCACACCTTAAACCACAGTTATCTTCCAGGACTATCCTCAAATACCCTGAAAGAAGAAGTCCTGGGTTCGTCTAACGTTATCTCTGAACATTTGGCAAAGCCAGTCAGCCTAATACTGCCTTATGGTGGATTTGACCAAGACAAGAGGATAATAGAGGCCGCTCAAAATGCTGGGTATAAATTTATTGTTGGAATATCGGGCGGAGAGCAGGTTGACGAAACAAGTAATATCTACTATGTTGGCCGTGAATCACCCAACATTAAGTCGGCCAAAAAAACGCTGGTAATTCTGGAGGAAAGGTTTGCAACGCAGAACAACGGGCGGTGCAAATTCCAGTTCAGCGTCAAGAAAAAACTATAAAAAGCTAGAGTGATACGGGCGTTTTACTGAGAATTGGTCGATGCTAAAACGCCCGTCTTTTTAGCTACAAAATAAATATAAAGGGAACTTTAGGCAAAGGAAAAACTCATGCACCTAATTTCATCGCAAACATCGTAATCTTCGGAATTTATATTGATCTGAGTTTCATAATAGCGCTTTGTAAATTTAAAATTTTGTCACGGTGTGTTGATATCACGGTGGGGCAAGTCTGCTGGTTTCCACAACCTTCAACGCTACAGGCCTCTCCCCAACACCCATCTTTCTTTCTACTTTTATTTATAATACGCGCTGGAATTTTACTATAGAGAGCATAAAGCACTGTGTGCTAGGGTTTTCCATATAGCTGTATATGGACAGACATTTTATCTCGTGAGTCTAGAAGCTTAACACCGGAATTGTCCAAGATAAGCTGAGTTTCAGGCTCTAACAATTTAGGTTTATTAAGAAGGGCCTCAATCATGTCCGGCTTATCATCGCTTGCAATTCTGTTGTGGTTCAATTTTCCGCAACTCAAACATCTATGAACGATGCAAAGCTCGTTATGGCTTTTGTACATAAGTCCTACTGGCTCCATTTTTCCGTTGCATTTGGATGCTCTGTCACCTTTGGCAAGATCGACATGTTGAGAGTACCCCGCAAAAAGGGCAGTGGTTTCTGTGTGATGACCCAAAAAAAACCGCGATTTGATACCTTTTTTCCGCAATAAATACAGTTAAAACCTTTGTCTCTGGATAATTTTTCACTGTCACTCATATGGTATTTCCATTTTACCATTACAATACTAAAGCGGGATTTATTGACTCATAGAGCATAATTACCTACACTAATCTTATGCTCAAAGATCTTACTGCCCTTTTTTTCTCCACGCTCAATTGCTGTTGTCGGGGCATCGAATTCGCCGGAAAAGCTAGGTCATATTATTTTAAAAAACATTACTAATTCTAAGTACCAAGGAAAAGTTTGGGCAGTTAATAAAAATGTAGAAGACATCGGAAATGTTAAGTGTTATCCGAATGTAGAAAGTCTTCCTGAAACACCAGATTTAGCCATAATAGTAATACCAGCCGCAGAAGTTCCCGGTGTACTAGACCAGTGCGGACAAAAAGAAATTAAAAACGCAGTGGTTATATCTGCAGGATTCAAGGAAATCGGTGAAGATGGATTAGCTCTAGAAAAGAAGCTTGAGGAAATATCTAAAAAATATGACATCAACCTTCTCGGACCTAATTGCTTGGGGGTTTGTAAACCAAGAAGCAAATTTAAAACGCAACTTTCGCAAAAGCTATCAAACACTCAGGGAAACCTAAGATTTATATCTCAATCTGGAGCTATAGCCGCAAGCATATTTGACTGGGCTGATTCTAATAGTATAGGATTCAGTGAATTTGTTACACTGGGAAACAAAACGATACTAAACGAAAACCATATACTAGAATACTTTCTGAGCAAATCCTCTTCTGTAACATCTTTAATTGAAGACGCAGCAGAAAAAGTTCAGCCAATAGGCATGTACCTTGAATCGATATCGGATGGGTTAACTTTTATAGATTTAGCAAAAAAAATCTCTTCCAAAGACCCGATTTTTATCTTAAAACCAGGAAAAACCAAGGAAGCAGCTTCTGCAATGCAATCACACACCGGCGCAATTGCGGGCGCTGATGATGTTTTAGAGGCGGCTTTGGAACAATCAGGTGTGCTAAGGTGCAACACCCTTGAAGATTTCTTTGACCTAGCTAAAGCATTTTCTTGGGAAAATGTTCCACAGAGCCCGAGGGTAGCCGTTGTTTCAAATGCAGGCGGGCCGGCTGTAATTTCAGCTGATTCTATAAGCAATAACGGACTTAGCCTAGCAGAATTTGACGAACAAACAAAGAAAAGGCTTTCTGAGGTACTTCCAAGATCGGCAAGTATATACGACCCGGTTGATGTGATAGGAGATGCTCTTGCTGACAGATACGCCGCGGCCATGGAAATAATTCTTAAAACCGGCAGCTGCGACTCCCTTCTTGTAATCCTTACTCCTCAAATCGTAACTCAAGTTGAAAAAACTGCAGAAACAATAGGCCGGATTTCAAGAAAGTATAAAAAAACCGATATTTTGTTCTTTCATCGGCGGCAATCTTGTTTCCGAAGGCGAAAAAATACTTAATAAATACAAAATACCCTCGTACCCATACCCGGAACGCGCAATTTATGCAATTTCTTCAATGTGGAGGTTCTATGATAATCAGCAAAAAAGGATTTGTGAGGTGCACGATATTAATGTATTAAACACCAAGCTTCTTCCCGAAAATGTAACGCAATTAATCAAAAATGCAACATCCAAAAACCAATATTCTCTAGACAACGTAGAAGCTAACACGGTAGTCCGAAGTGCAAACATTCCCACACCGCCGACAACTCTAGTGGAGAATTTACAACAAGCCGAAGAATTTGCTGTTGCCAATGGGTATCCCGTGGTCCTTAAACTGTCCTCTCCCGGACTTTTGCACAAAAAACACATTGGCGGTGTGACTCTTGACATTAGAAACAAAGAACAACTTGCATCCGCTTGGGAAACCTTAAGAAGAAAGCTCGAGCATTTGGAGCCTTCAGTACAAGATAAAGTTAAGATCCAGATACAAAAGGAGGTTCCTTCTGATGTAGAGGTAATAGTGGGGATTAAACACGATCCTACATTCGGGCCTGTGCTTCTTTTTGGAGCTGGGGGGTCGCTAGCTGAACTTATCTCGGACAAAAATCTTCATCTGCTTCCCATAGATAAAAATGATGCAAAAGAGCTTGTTGAAAAATCTAAAATCTATAATCTGCTCAAAGGAAACGAAAACGAACCTCCTCACGCTCTTGATAAACTCTATGAGGTTATAGTCAATTTGTCACAACTTGTAAGATCTACCAACGAAATTTCTGAAATTGAAATAAATCCGGTTATCGTAACTCTTAACGACGTGTGGGCAATAGACACTAAGATTGTGTTGAAAAGTAGTAAAGAAAGGCCTGCGGGACCAAAGTTTAAGTCTGCTACAACACTAACAATAGAATCCCTTACAGATAAAATAAGACTTTTTGAGTTCGAAATGGACGAACCTTTTGAATTTACGCCGGGACACTACATTAGCGTCAAAGTTTCAAATACGAGAATTAACTGCTACTCAATAGCCGGCCAGAGCGCTCCGAATCGATTTAACTTGTTGGTTGACTCAACCCCCGGAGGTCCGGGTTCAAAATTTTTCGAGGCTCTAAAGCCTGGCGATAAAATTACTTACCTCGGCCCCTTTGGCAATTTTAAGTTAAATCTAAACGACGGGGCCAAAAAGATTCTTTTTCTGGCAACAGGCACAGGTGTGGCACCTTTAAGATTTATGCTAGACAAAGCTCTAGAAACAAATAAAGAAATCTATTTATATATTGGAACAAATAATTTTGAAGAGGTATTTAGTCAAGATTATTTTGAAAAACTAGCCAAAAAATACAAAAACTTTAAGTATCAGTTTGCAGTAAGAAATCCACATGAAAAGTGGAGTGGAGCAGTAGGTTTTATAAACGACCTTGTTAAAAAAGACCACCCCGATGCTAAAGATTGCTCAGCATATTTATGCGGAAGTCCACTTATGATTGAAGCGGCAACAAAAGTTCTTTTAGAATGCAACTGCCCGCAGGAAAGAATATACAGCGAAAAATACTAAACATGGTTAACAAACAACAAAAAATAACATCTATAAAAATCGGAGGGTACGCAGGTCAAGGCGTTAAATCAACAGGGTTGCTGTTGGCTAAATATGCTGTTAGATCAGGATATTCTGTTTACGACCACACAGAGTTTCCTTCTCTAATCAAGGGCGGACACAATGTCATGCAAGTAAATTTTTCGGAAGAGGCAGTTTTAGCTCCCCAAAAAATGTCTGACATGTTAATCGCATTGAATCAAGAAACAATCGACCTTCACATCAACGAATTAAAACCTAAAGGCATAATAATTTATAACTCGGATTCAAACATCAATTTGCCGAAAACAAAAAAAGTTTCCTTTTACGGAATCCCTCTGTATAGGTTTGCCAAAGAAGCTGGGGGAGAAGAATTGCTTATCAATACTGCCGCATTGGGCGCAGCCATATCTCTTATGGGCGGAAACTTTAGTATTCTTCAAAATCTTATAGAAGAGGAGTTCAACAAAATAAATAGCGAGAGTGCAGAAACGAACGTTAAAGCTGCAAAAGCTGGTTTTGAATACATGAAAGAGAAACATTCTGCCGACATTGGCAGATATCTCACACCGATAGAAAGTGTGAGCTCATTCATACCAAACATGCTTGTGAGTGGGTCAGAAGCTGCGGCCTTGGGCGCGATTGCGGGCGGCCTTCAGTTTGCCGCAATTTATCCGATGTCGCCGATTTCTAATATACTTCACGTTTTAGCGTCAAATCAAGAAAAATTCGGTTACATATTTAAACAACCCGAAGACGAAATATCTGCAATAAACATGGCAATTGGAGCGTCGTTTGCAGGAGCGCGATCGTTAACCGCTACATCCGGAGGCGGCTTTTGCCTCATGACAGAAGGGTATGGTCTCGCAGGGATGACTGAAACACCTATAGTGATAATAGAAGGCATGCGCGGGGCTCCTGCAACAGGATTGCCCACTTGGAGCGAGCAGGGAGACCTTCAATTTGTGCTGCATGCGCACCAAGGCGAGTTTCCAAGAATCGTTTTAGCCCCGGGAGATGCAAAAGAAGCGTTTGAACTCACGCGTCTAGCTCTTAACTTAGCTGATAAGTATCAGACACCCGTAGTTGTCTTGCTAGACAAAAATATCTGTGAAAACGATCAAAGTTACCCGCTATTTGATATCTCCGATTTCAGGCTAGACATGGGAAAATATATCAACAAAGAAACAGAAAACTACATGAGGTACAAATTTAGTGATGACGGGATATCCGAAAGATCTGTACCGGGCGTTGGAAACTTCTTCATTTCAAATTCTGATGAGCACGACCAATACGGATATTCCACCGAAAATATTGAAATTAGAAACAAGATGATGGAAAAAAGAATGAAGAAATTAACTACATGCGAAGAAAAAGATATGCCAGAACCTAAATTATATGGGCCTGAAAAGGCCGATATTACAATAGTCTCATGGGGGAGCAACAAAGGTAGCATTTTGCAAGCTATACAAAACCACCCAAACGTAAATTACCTGCACCTAACGTGGATGAATCCGTTTCCTAGCCATAAGGTAAAAGAAATATTATCGAAGGCAAAACATGTTGTGGACATAGAGTGCAATTACACAGCACAGCTAGCCAGTCTAATCCGTGAAAAAACCGGGGTTGAGATAAAGGATAAATTTCTGAAGTACGACGGCCGACAGATTTTTCCTGAAGAAATTGAAGAAAAAATTAATTCGGTTGGAGGCACTTTATGAAAGAATCGGGGTATCTCACAACACCATGTTCTCCTACGTGGTGCCCAGGGTGTGGTAACTTAAACATATGGGGGGCATTTAAATCTGCTGCGATTGAACAGGGATGGAATAATGCTAATACAGTGCTTGTAGCAGGAATTGGATGCCACGGTCATATTCTAAACTTTTTAAAACTTACTTCTTTTGAAGGATTGCATGGAAGAGCTTTACCTGTGGCAACGGGGATAAAATTAGCAAATGGTGATCTGAATGTCTTCGTTTTCACAGGCGATGGTGACTGTTTTGGAGAGGGAGGCAATCATTTTATACATGCTTGCCGCAGAAACCACAATTTAACAGTGCTTATCCATGACAACTCTTTATACGCTTTAACCACGGGGCAAACCTCTCCTTTATCTCCTCACGGTCTTAGGACAAAATCTACACCTACCGGAAATCCTGATGAACCATTCAACCCATTGGCTTTAGCTATAATTTCAGGCGCTACTTTTGTCGCTAGAGCCTATGCTGGAGATATGCCCAAACTTACCTCACTAATTGTAGAGGCTAACAAGCATCGAGGAATCGCAGTGATAGATATATTACAACCATGTGTTACATACAACAAAACCTTTACACACCAGTTTTTTAGAGAAAACACATATTACCTTGGAGAGAAGTACGACCCAACAAATAGGGAAGAGGCACTTATAAAATCTCAGGAGTTTGGAACTAAACAAATTCCTTTGGGCATCTTTTATAAAGTAGATAAGCCCTCTTATGAAGACAGCGCATTGGCAAAAACGCAAAAAAACATTTTAAAAAAGTCAATACAACCACAAGCAATCAACGAACTTTTTAAAAATTATACTTAGTTATTGAAATTAGTAATTCAATTTTCTAAAATTAAATGATGGAAGATAAAATTGTACAAATCGGAAAGTATAAAGTTAAGGTAATCAGGGATGCATGCATAGGGGCAGCTTCCTGTATAGCCGTTTCCCCTACTGTTTTTCAGTTGGATGGGGAAAATAAGGCCGTTATACAAGAGGGGGCCATGGACTCCGAGGAAAATGTTTTGATGGCGGCCCAATCGTGCCCAACAAAAGCAATAGTAGTAATAGACGCAGAAACGGGCAAACAAGTTTGGCCTGAATAAAAAATGCCCCATATTAGCAATAAAGGAATTAGCTGGGCAGTTGTTACTGCAGTAATATCTGGATTTTCCATATTTTTGAATAAATTCGCTTCTTCAGCTGTCACACCACCTTTATTTTTTACCGGATTGAAAAACTTAACGGTAGGTTTCATGCTTATTCTTCTTGTTGTAATAACAAGAAAAGCACGCTTGATACGAGGCATTACAATTAAAGAGCTGATATATTTGCTTGCGATAGGTGTTATTGGAGGATCCCTCCCCTTTTACCTTTTTTTTACAGGTTTATCACAAATATCAGCGGTAAACGCGGCCATTATCCATAAAACACTATTTTTATGGGTCGCGTTGTTTGCGTATCCCCTTCTGAAAGAGAAACTAAGCAAAAAGCAAATTTTTGCTGCCTTTCTTGTTATGTCTGGTAATTTGATAATCGGCGGGTTTGAAAAATTTAGTTATTCAAGAGGAGAGCTAATGGTGCTGGGAGCAACAATATTATGGGCCATAGAGAACATATTAGCCAAAAAGGTCCTTGCCAAAATAGATCCTGACATAGTTTCTTTGTTTAGAATGGGCATAGGTTCGCTAATCTTATGTGCTGTACTATTTATAGATATGCTAAAAGTAGGACAGGCGAGCTTTTTACTTAAAGAAAATCAAATTTTCTGGCTGCTTGTTACAAGCGTACTGCTTTTAGCCTACGTACTAAGCTGGTATCGCGCTTTGAAATATTCGCCTGCTGTAAATGTCACTGCTATACTCACAATCTCAACGTTAATTACAAATTTCCTATCAGCTGTTATTTTAACCCATTCCTGGAATTATGCACTGACACTTCAATCGATACTAATCTTTTTCGGAGTGCTTATCTTCATAAAAACCGATAAAAAGTCGTTGACAAAAGATCAGCTAGTTGTCGGCCAAAATTCTTAATACCCTTCTTGTCCAATAATTCAGATTCTTTTCCTCAAGGTGTGATAGTTTTTTAACAATCTGTCCCCAATGCACAGCAACGATAGATCCTCTATTTAACTTCACATGTTTTTCCGCAGGCACAGGAAACTTCTGCCTGATTTTAACCAAACTTAATTTGCCACCAATTTTCTTAATAGAAGTCAAATTTGCAATAACTTGATTATCAGAAATGTTTACCACTTTTCCCCATCTGACCATACAATTATTAATTGTATTTATATTGTAAGGAACCGATCCGCTTGCTTTTCCTACACCTACATAAAGAACTTGAAATAAATGAGTTGGTATAAATTCCTTTGGCACCCTATGACGCAGGTCTTCTATCAGGTTCTCAGGCACACCCTGCTCGGAAAAATATTTAAGAAGCAGGTTGTAATGTCGTGGTTTAGTATTTTTAAGAGTGTTGTTTCCGAGCCAGTACGCTTCTGCAACCTTATTTGAAAACCTAGGCAAGCCGCTTATTTTTGAAATTAATCTTAAATAGGGATGGAGGACAATAAACTTTTTTAATTCTCTTTGTACTCCAGAGCACCTTCCCTCAACAATACACCTTCTAAACTTTTCTATGGCAGAATTTTTCCCGCAATAACCAAGAGAGTTGGGAGGAAGAGAAAATCTACAAAGAAGTTGTAAAGCCTTTTTATCCATACTTTCGCAGAAGTATAAAACATAACGGTTGCAAATGAAAGTGAAGGCCTGTAAAACTTAATAATGAACGTTTATGTGTTTGGCAACCGCGACTCGGACTTAGATAATAGAGCCTTTGAAATTGCTGATAAACTTTCTAAGAGAAATAACGACGTCCGATTTATTGAAATCAAACCAAACCAAGACTTAATACCAAATAACAAAGAAAACATCATAATTCTAGACACAATATACAACATAAAAACCATTAAGGTGTTAAACGAGAACGATATTGACAAAATAATTACCGCACCAAGAACGTCAGTTCATGATTTTGATCTTGCCTTTCAGTTGAAGTACCTAAAAAAAATAGGAAAGTTGGGCAAAGTGACAATAATAGGTATCCCCCAAAAGGGGAGAGTAGACTACCGGCGAATCCAATCTATTTTAAGAAAATTGGTCGCGCAGGACATGCAGGGGTCGTAGGCTCTAATTATCTTTTCAGCTTCAAGTCTTAGCCACTGTTCATCTTTAGACAAATTTTCACTGAAAAATTTTTTAAGGTCGCTTTCTATACAGATCTGATTTTGAGATGTTGGTACTATTACATCGTAGT
This sequence comes from Patescibacteria group bacterium, assembly GCA_026004595.1. Lineage (GTDB taxonomy): Bacteria > Patescibacteriota > WWE3 > UBA101185 > UBA10185 > UBA8498. Next base: position 50,325 of record BPJL01000005.1, read on the forward strand.
CTTCAATCATCCCTCTATCATCAACTTTCGCCATGTGGTAAAGAATCCCCCTGGGGGCCTCCACAACCCCAACTCCTATACCAGCTTTTTTTGTTGTCCTTACGGGCTTTTCGTCTATGATTTTTATGGAAGACAAAATCTCTATTGCATCATCAACACACTGTAAAATTTCTATCGCCTGCGCCAAATTATTATGGTGGATGTTGTTGGAAGGAAAGACATTTAGGTAAGGCTGCACATCTTTCTTCGTCCTAGAGTTGAGCAAATCTTTGTTAAAATTAATTCTAGCTAAAGCGCCAACAAGGTAATCCTCATGAATATCAGAAAAAACGTATCCCTCTGATTGAGAATACGGAACTACAACCGACTTCAAAAAATCATGAAAATGTTCCTCGCTTACTTTCTTACCCGTTGAGTTTACAATTTGTCCCTCAATGAAATCGTAAGAAACATCATTTCGCAGACACATATAATCCGCATTTCTAACAAGTTCCGCGCCATATTCATAAAAAACCTTTATACCCCTGAGAACTTGCGATCTTACGGCCTCCAGCTTGTCTAGTAATTCGTACAATTTTGACTGGTCCGGTAATTTTAGAAACCCGCCTACCGTCGGCAGGGGAGCATGAATTGCCGCCCCAATAACCACATCAGTTATTTCCGACCCTATTTTTTTAATATCAAAGGAATCGTGGAGAAGCGTATGGCCAAAATTATCGTGGTCATCAGGAATATCCAATATTGAATCCAAGCCTAAAACATCTGGTAGAACAAAGAAGTATAGGTGCAGAGCGTGGTCGCGAATCATCAAACCATCATAAGCTAAGCGGCGTAGAATTCTGGTTTGTTCGGAAATAATTATTCCTTGAGATCTCTCTATAGCTTCCAAAGAAGCAAAAAGGTGTGCAACAGAGCAAGTTCCGCAAATTCTAGACAAAAATGATGGCGAAGCTATGTAAGGCTTTCCCTTCACTGCCTCTGTATAAAAACGGCGATAGTCCTTTATTATAAACTTTAAGTCTTTAACTTGGCCGTTCTCTATTACAACCTCCAGGCCGGCCGTTCCTTCTATTTTTGATATGTTTTCAATTGTTATATTGCCGCTGTGCATTATTGAATTTGAAATAAATCTAAATACTTTTTGACTGTGGCCAGAAAATTTGGGACATTCATTGGACAACCATCAACCATATCGTCAACTTTAATGACATCGGATAATTTTCTGACTTTATCGCTATAGTCAAAGTGGCTCATATAAAACTTTATTTTCTCATTTATTTTATCGGGTATAAGTTGGTTTCTGGAAGCTGACGGAAGACCAGTACAGGCGCAGGAGCCGATAGCCACAATATACTTTGAATTAGCCCTTATTTTGCGTACCTCTTCTGCCTGCTTTTCCGATGATATTGCACCTTCTATAAAAGCAACATCCAGATCTTCGAGAGAGTTTTTGGACTTTAATGCTTTGAAAAAGCGAAATTCTACAACTTTTTTCCAATCGTCCAAATGCTCATTTAACAATTCGGTGAGAAGAATTGTGCTGTCCTCACTGCAAGTGAAGGAAAACCAACCGATAACCAATTTTTTCTTTACTGCGATCGTACTAACAGCATCCATTACTGTATAATACCAAATATATGTGCTTAGCCATACCGGGAAAGGTGATAAAGATTAACGGAATGAAAGTTACGGTTAAATACCCACACGATTCTAGAGAAGTTTTGGATGGAGGTATATCAGTAAAAGTGGGTGATTATGTTCTGGTTCAGATGGGTATAATTATTCGAAGGATTGGATCGAAAGAAGCAAAAAGTGCAACTTCGGCTTGGAAATAAAGTATCCCAAAAACTATCTTTTTACAGCAAAACAAAAAATGATTAGTATTTATCTCCACACTATAGTTCCAGTTATCTCGTCAAGACATTCTGGTACCAAATAACTAGGAAAATCCGGATAATCTTTAAACGATCTACACATGATAGATCCGTTTCCATCAGCCAACACTTTAATTGCGCCATCCTCCTTAACTGCACACACGTAACCGCCACCGACACCTGGGATAGTCGGCACAACCCCGCCCCCAATATATTTTCCAAAATGCTTTTGAATAACAACTTTCATATTCGTAAGATCAAGTCCTTTATCAATTAGCGCCGATCTTATTTTTCTGCGTCTCCCTCGATATCACACTCATTCCTAAAATAAGCCCATTCTTCACAAGCGTAATTTTCAAAAACACATAAAGCAAACTGACTGCCATCCGAGTTAGTGATCATCTCTAGTCTTCCGCCGTCTTCCTGACAATTCACAGAGGCGGGGTTAGCCATACCTATCGGCTGCATTTCTTCTACAACTGGCTCGTCCGAATCAATATTTAGAGATCTTAAATAATCAATGCTGATTGGAGAAATGTGGTGTTCAGACAACTTTTCCTTATAAATACGAGAAGACAAAGCTTCATCGGTTTTTTTAACACTAATCTTTATAGAGATAAGGTAAAGGATAACTGAGAAGAATACCAAAAGTAGTGAGGCAAGTATCTTTTTCATATCGGATCGAAATACTAACAAAAGTAGATCAATAAGAAAAGCTCCGGTAAAAGGTGTTACCGGAGCTCGCTGAGGCGCCCTTGCTGGTTTGATTGCTGGTTTGATTTAGCTATTCTTTCCCTAAGCAAAGGTAGAAAGTACTGCTCGAAGAACAAATTTCCTGGGTCTGTTTTTCCCGAGCCGTTGATTTGATAGTGGCCGATGACATTTTCTATGGGTATGTCATAGATATCCATCAACACAACAACCAAGTCAACGGTTTCTTGAGTGATCGCAACAATGGAATCGACCATTTCGGGAGACGCTTCGCCAGTCACTAGGTAGTTATATGTTCTTCCTGCCATCTCAATTTGAATTGAATGGCTATCATATAAACTGCCTGCGCCACGGCACTGCATCACACCCTCTTTGTACATGGGTAGGAACTGTCCTACACCATCTAAACCGACGCCAAAGTGAACGCTGCGCCCACCATCTTCACGGCCGGCCAATCCGTTCCAAGTTCGCGAAGAAACCCATTTCTCCGGCGTTTTTCCCGACTGATCGTCAGTGTGTATAACTATAGTGTCGGGAACGACCAACCTATGTATGTAGGAAGTTGGTGGCAGAATCTTATAGTAGCTGCCAAAGCACAAAGCCTCGGAACCTCCCTCACAATACTCTAGGTTATTTTCCTCTGCTTCTTCAACACTTCTGCCTACACTATCAAACATTGAGTGGACGGGAAAAGCAGTAAATACAGTTAAAAACACTACTAGATAAAACACAACCACCCTTTTGAGCATCATCCACCTCCCCAATCTGACATTCTGATTTGAAATATTAATTGTCCCGCAGTATATACAACTTCTATCGCAACAGCAAGAACTTTCTTCAACAAAAAATAGTCGCAGACTCTTATAGTGTATAATCAAACTATGAAATCATCTAAACCCATAATCATAGTGATCGTGCTGATTTTACTAATTGCTGGAGGGTATGTCGGATTCAAAAATCTGAAAAAGACAACAATCCAAACTCAAAAACAGCCTGAATCCGCAATTGAAACTGAACAACCCAAAAACGCTGAAGAAAGCTACTTTTCAGGATCTTTGAAAGACCTGTTTTCACTGGCGAAAGATGTTGAATGCACATATTCTTACTCAGACGAAAAAAATAAAACCTCTGGCGTAATGTACGTTTCAGGAAAAAACTTAAGAAGTGATAGCAAGGTTACAGTTGAAGACGGAACGATCGTGGAAAGCTCTTTTATTCTAAAAGACAACATGATGTATATGTGGGGGCCATCAATGCCTTACGGCGTGAAAATTTCAGTTGAAGAAGAGATGCTAGATTCAACCGCCGAAGGTTCTGAGGGAGAGAAAGTGCCTGAAAACTTAGCGTCTCTCCAGAAGAAAGTTGATTACAAATGCTCGCCTTGGATTGTAGACGTATCAAAATTTGAACTTCCTGAAAACGTTGAGTTCAAGGAGATGGTGGTACCCTCACGAAGTCAAGTTGAAAATAACAACCAAAACATGTGCGGTATGTGTGATCTCATACAAGATGAGGAAAATAAGGTTCAGTGCTTGAGTACTTTCAATTGTGAGTAATAAGTTTAAATTTAGAAGAGCTACGAGTTTAATAAAAAGTCACTCTTACCTGTGTTTGTTCATATTGCTTTACCTGGCCATTTCCCTCCTGACTTACAAAGACTACGGACCGACAAGTGATGAAAAGGTTGAATATGACACAGGCAAGTATCTACTTGAATACTATAAAAAAACTACAGACATTGACTTTGTAAATAACCTCGTTTCCAACGGCCCTAATAATATCGCCAAAAGGCATCTGCCCTTATTCAGCAGTTATTCTCGCATATACCCAGCCGTTCTCAATATTCTAAATCCCAATTTCTATTTTGAGTGGTTTCACCTTCAAAACATGATCATTGGGTTGTTTTTATTTCTCTCAGCGTATCTTTGCTTATATCTAGCCTACAAAGATCAGAAAAAAGCCATTGTAGCTCCCATTCTTCTTCTTTTTACACCCGTTGTCTACGGCCATATACCCGCAAATCCAAAGGACATACCTTTTGCTTCACTTTATATATTTGGGGTCTATCTAATTTCCAAATACCTAAGAGGAATAGAAACATCTAAAGCTTGCCTAAACTCATTTCGATTTATACTTTTGGGAGCTGTTTTTGGCGTAGCCACAGGTATAAGAACAGCGGGGCTTACATTGCCCGCAATATATTTTGTTGCAGGAGCAATAAAAATATTTAAAGACAAGGAGATAAAAGATAGACTTGTTGAACATTTTTTTAATACAGCGACTATTGTTGTCGTTTCCTTGTTTTTTTTGGATAGTAACTGTTCCTTTCATGGGAGCAAATTTTTTTGCTAATTTTGCTTCCGTTTTTTCCAGTAGCATAGACTTCCAATACTGGAACGGAAAGATTTTATACTTAGGTAAATTTTTCAGTAAAAACGAAAGGCCTTGGCATTACCTGTTTGTGCACCTTTTCATTCAACTACCCATAGTGGCCATTGCCGCGATTTTATCTGGCCTGTTTTTGGCCTTAAAGAGAAAAATAGAAAGAAAAGTAAAATTTGATTTCCTTCATCCCACAAGCATATTGGAGTATGCCATTTTGCTAAACTTTGCACTCTATCTCTTCTTTCAACCCGTTGTATATAACGCTGCACGGCATTATATATTTTTGATGGTTTGTTTGGTTATACTTTCTGCCTTCTTTTTAGTTGAAACATATTCCATCCTAGACAAAAAAAGAAAATTATGGATTTTGGGCGGCGTGTCGGGATATTTATTCTTTACTCTTATTCGTATGGTGCGCCTTCATCCATACGAATACATCTATTACAACGAATTTGTCGGCGGCCTTTGGGGCGCAAATCAAAAATTCGAGCTGGACTATTGGGGAACTTCATATAAAGAGGGCGCAGAATTAGTAAGATCCGTGGTTGAAAGGAATAATCTTAAAAACATCAGCGTTGTACTCCTGCAATAACCAATTTTCCGTGGTTTACTACTCTCAATTCATGTACGACCTGGCTTCAAGATCTAAATCTTCAGATATTATCCTGTGCGATCCGGTAGAAGAACAATTAAGAGCAGAGGCGTTTGATGCCTTCAACAGCGAAACACACCCCGTAGTCAAAACGATACTTAGAGAGGGAGTTCCAATTCTCAAAATTAGAACTACGCAAGCCCTAGCTAAACATTTTGAATAATCTTCTGTGTTATTCGGTCTGCAGGCTACTGTAATATCCAGCTCTAGTTTTCGTTAAAGCTCAATTCAGCATTATGTCCCTACCCCTTAACCACATTCTCTATATCTATTTCATTTATTGCACGGCTGTTCTTGTCATTCAACATCATATCATTCTGGTCTTTTTGCCTTGTACTTGAGGAGTCTCTCAACCAACCGAAAATTTGTTGGCTACAACATACTAGCTTTCCACCCCTATAGGAAAAACTGCTAAAAACCGTTAAAAGGGTGAGTAAGTGTGTATGTGCTTTTGTTGGATTTTTCAACATAACACAATTTTATATTTAAAGCTGGCTGTGAATAAAAAATGCACAAACATAGAAGGGGAGAGGCAGCCCGCAAAATGTTACGGGCTGCCCCGAAAAAGGCACTATACAAACCACCTTAGCGCTCTCTGCACTTTCAATCCGTGACCATTTTACTCCTGGTAAACCTTAACAGCGCAATCTTTGATCCTTCGTTGTCATAAGTCCAGAAGTAGCCCTCAAGAGCCTGATCGAAAAAATAGTGTCGTTCAGCAGAACCATTTCCATCCAAATCCACATAGAGATACATAAGCTGTGATGTGACGTTAGTAAATAAGCTTTTGTTTCTAACCACCACAGAAGTCTGAGTTGAACAATACTCAGCACCATCAATGTATGCGCATGGATTTAAAACAGATCTGCCTCCCGGCCGCCCAAGGACCCTGACCCAAACATTGTAAGAGATAACACCATCTTTATTGGTATCAAGTTTAGGTAAGCTAAATGTCACACCATTGGCATCGGTTCCATCCGCGTCAATAATTGCGAACTTTCTTCCTGGAATCAGGCTTACCTTTATCTTTCCGGACAACGGTACAAATATCCCGCTTTCGTAATTGCCTACATCCGCAACTCTGCCATCAGGTATACCTATAAGATAAAGACTGCTAGAAAGATCGCTCAATGACGTCTTCCCCCTAACGGACGGCGCCACAGCGCTCAATTTGAAAAAAAGCACCACGGCAACTGCAGAGATAGCCATTAAGATCATGGCTCTTTTCATGTTACTCACCCCTTTCTTACTCTAAATTGCTACCACACAAGTAGTAATCGGTAAGAAAAGGAAGGCGTAATAAAGCCTTTTTACGGCAGGGTTCCTGGAAACAGTGTATATTACATTACAGCTAACTTTGAGTCAAACTTGCCCACAACAGCCAATTCATATAATATATAGAAGAATGTCTATATTTATTTGGAAGGAGGTCCCATGCAAGACATGCAAGAAAGTAAAGATAAAAAATCGAAATCTTCTTTTTTGCTCTTTTTGATAATTTTCATTCCCCTAGCAGTATATTTATTTATGACTTCCAAAAAACCGGCATCCAGCATTCCAGAACCGGAACAAATTACCGCGGCTCAAAATACAGAAAATGTAGAAACAGAGTTTATAAATGAAACGATCGGTGAGCCGCAAAAAGAAGTGCGGGTAGTTGTAAACGGAAGCAACTTCAAGTTTGAACCTAAAACCATAAATGCTAAAGTAGGAGAAAAAGTTATTGTAGAGTTCAATAATATTGAGGGTGTTCACGATTTTAGGATAGAGGAGTTCGGTATAGCGACTCGGATCCTTAAAGCAAACGAAAGCGAAACTGTTGAGTTTACCGCAGACAAAACGGGCTCCTTTGAGTTTTACTGCTCGGTAGGTGAACATAGAAAAATGGGGATGGTCGGAACGTTGGTAGTTGAAGAATAAATGGCCAAACAGATTAGAGTAATTGTTTACGCAACCTGTGTCGGGCTTGTGATATGGGCTTATTTCGGACTCTGGCCCTTAGGCGCTGTACCTCTGCATCTGAGGTACGGCTTCCTTGCAGTTATCCTTCTATACCTGACTCTTCTTGCCAGTCCTCTATATATTGCCTTCCCAAAACTACCTCATAAAATAACATATTTAAGAGCCAGAAAAGCGCTCGGTCTATCAGCCTTTTCTTTTGCACTTCTACACGGAATAACATCTCTTAATGACGCGCTTGGCGGTTTTAATATGTTAATAAGATTAGAGTTCCCATACCTTTGGCCATATTTATTCGGATATGCGGCACTGGGGATATTAACCGTTATGGCCGCAACCTCAACGCCTCAGGCCATAAACCGACTTGGTAAATATTGGAAGAAATTACACCGTCTAATATATATTGCGGGCACCTTTGTGCTATTTCACGTTGTCTTAATTAATTCAAGTTTCCGCCTTCCGTTGCTTATCGACTTACTTAGCTTGCTATCACTAAGTTTCCTGTTTACACTACAAATGTACAGGCTCAATAAATTTGCCAAAGAAAATTACAAAACCCTGCAAAACACAACTTTTTGGCCCTACATATCAGCGTTTATGCTTATTATCTTGATGCTATATACGATCTCAATATGAATGAAGAAACTAATCCACTAGTTTTGCTAGAAAAGAACTTATGAACGAAACGGCCACACTAAAGAGCAGGGCTGTCCAGATGCTTGCAATCTGAAATCCCGGCACCAAAGCCGCCGTTAATATTGTGATAAAAGCACTAATAAAGAAAGTGAAAAGCCCAAGAGTAAGAATATTAATAGGAAAAGTAAGCAATATTAAAACAGGTTTTACAAACACGTTTAGGGGTACCAAGAACCAAAGCTACGACAATAGCCGTTACCAAATCTTCCACGTAGACTCCGGGAATTATTTTTGAAGCGGCAAAGATCGCCAATGTAGCTATACTGAGCTTTAAAAGCAGTTTCACTACACTATTATACCTAATAACCAAATGATGTAAAATGAATGATATAAAGTAAGACTACTACCGAGCGACTGGTATTTACCCTAAAGTCCGCGCACGGATTCACCTGCCCCAATTTGTATGATTGATTCTTACACATATACAGACGAACAGATTGTTCTAATTATTTTAAATGGCGATAATGAAGCGTACGAAGAAATAATCAAGCGCTACGAAAACAAATTGATTCGATACATAAAATACCTAGTACCAAAAACCGACGACGCTGAAGATATAGTGCAAACAACCTTTATCAAGGCCTACGAAAATCTCAATAATTTTTAAACAAGAATACAAATTCTCATCTTGGATTTATAGGATAGCCCATAATGAAGCGATTAACCGGCTAAAGAAAAAATACCAGGAAACGTTTTTTTCCTGACTTTGACTTAATTTCTCTTTCATCAAAAGAAACACCGGAAACCGAGTACGAGAAAAAAGAACTGGCTTCTACACTTATGAAATGCCTGAACATGCTTCCCGTCAAATATAGAGGCGTTCTCACACTATATTACCTTGAAGACAAGCAGTACGAAGATATCAGCATAATTCTGAAAATACCAAAGGGCACGGTGGCGACAAGAATAAATAGGGCGAAAGCAAAACTGAAAGAAATTTGTATTAAATATCATATAGGAGGTTAAAAATGGATATATCAAAAAATGTAATGGAAAAAATTAAAAGAAACGAGATAAAGATAAAACCTAAGGTGTACTTTTTCTTCGGCAATATGCTTTTGGGCGCTGGAATAACTTTGTCCTTGATAATTTCGATAATTTCGATCAATTTTATGTTTCACGCTCTCGAACAAAGACCGCTTTTTAGGCTTATGGGGTTGGGAAGGATGGGCGTAGTACAGTCATTTATTGAAATGCCATGGCTCTTTATACTTGCAGCTTTGGGATTTACATACATCGGAATTTACTTGTTAAACAAAACGGACATTATATACAGGAGGAATCCCATTCCGTACATATTGGCCGTACCTACCCTCGTTCTGCTCCTGGGCTTTGCCGCATATAAATCAGGTTTTAATCAAAATCTTCAAAAACACCGCAAGATAAGACAGTTCATGAAACAACTACCGACCGAAACTTGGGTGCAGGGTACAGTCAGTGAGGTGTATCACGAAAATATAACGATAAAGACGGATAGCGGAATGTTCCTAACTCTCAAGACCGACAACAATACAGTTAAACCTGGAAGATTTTTACGTCCGGGAGACTGTATCAGGGCAATCGGCAGGTTTGCCGGTGAAACTTTTGAGGCTTCGGGCATATTCGGCTGCCCCAAACAATTCATCGATTTAAATGAAAGAAATTTCTAATTTTCCTGTATTAATGGTAGTAAAAATTTTAATAAGGAGAATTATGATGAAAAAAAACTATGCTTTTAGCATCCGCAGGTTTAGTTTTGTTTGCCGCCCTTGGTTTCGGGGGCTATAAGTATTTAGAGTACGGAAGTGGTTCAAGACCTATTCATGTCGTAAAAGCAGAATACGACAGAAATATTGAGGCAAGGCGTGGCAGAGCCGGTTTCGGATATCAAGGCTTCGGCCGCGGTATCGAAACAGTAGCAGCTAAGTTGGGAATGACAGTCGATGAACTTCGATCACAGCTTGGTTCAAAAACCATGCTCGAGATTGCTGAAGAAAAAGGAATATCCCAAGAACAATTCCATCAAATGATGATAGAATCAGCAATTCAAAGATGGAAGGATGCAGGATTTAGTGATAAAGAAATTGCAGAAAGACAAAAAATGATAGAAGAAAGGCAACAAAAACTGCAACGGGGAAGGCCTTTTCAGAGGAAGTCCATTCAGAAACTGACATCGAGATAGGAAAAAACGGAGCGTAAGCTCCGTTTTTTTAACCGCTCACCGAATGTATACTATACTGTATGGAATTTCCTAAAGACTTTGTTTGGGGGGCCTCTATTTCCGCACATCAAACAGAAGGCAACAACACTAACTCTGATTGGTGGAAGTGGGAATCAGAAAACAAAGTTCAACATCTCATTGATCGCTCCGGAATCGCCTGCGATTTTTACAACAGATACTCAGAAGACTTGGATCTTTGCTGCAAAGCAAACTTAAAGGCCATAAGACTAAGCATTGAGTGGGCAAGAATAGAACCAAGACAAGGTATGTTCGATACAAGAGCGATAGACCATTACAAGAAAGTTCTTCAAGCTGCCAAAGAAAAGGGACTCAAGACTTTCGTCACGCTTCATCATTTCACAAATCCTTTGTGGTTTTCCGAGATAGGCGGGTGGACAAACCTAAAAGCTCCTCTGTTATTCTCTAATTATGCAAAAAAATGCGCAGAAACACTAAACGACTATGTAGATTTTTTTATTACAATAAATGAACCAAAAATTTATTCCTCAATGGCGTACCTTCATGGTGTTTGGCCACCTTGTAAAAAATCCCTCCTCCTTGCAACGTGGGTACAAATCATTATGGCTAAATCCCACAATCTAGCCTACAAAAAAATCAAGAGCGTTGTGGGTAAGCCCGTCGGAATAGTAAAAAACATCTCATGGTATGAATATTCTTCTTTTACTCCGCTTGACAAGGTAATAGCTAAAATTCACTTTTTCCTTAAAGGAGCGCTTTTTCTTAATCCCGTTGCGAAATATAGTGACTTTATAGGTCTAAATTATTATTTCACAAATCGAATAGTCAAATTTAGAATCAAAAATCCTGATAGTCCTGTCAATGATTTAGGCTGGTGGATAAACTACGAAGGTCTTTATAATGTTCTTTTAAGCCTTAAGAAGTATGACCTCCCTATATTTATAACCGAGAATGGGATTGCAGATTCAGCAGATAAATACAGAGCGGGATTCATAAAGAAAATGTTATCTCAAGTTCACTTAGCAATATTAAGGGGAGTAAAGGTGAGGGGTTACTTTTACTGGTCTTTGCTGGACAACTACGAATGGCATCACGGCTTTGCGCCCAAGTTCGGCCTTGTGTACGTCGATAGAGAACACAACTTAAAACGCATCCCTAGAAAATCCTTTTATGTTTACGCCGAAATATGTAAAAATGGAGTAGTAGGATAGACAAAAATGTTTAGAAAAGAAACTGCCCTAAAAACACAGACAAAAAAAGCCTGGGAATATATAAAAAAACTTTTCGGATTAAAAATCACGCAAATTGTTTTAATAAGCCTCTTAATATTAACTGTAGCGCCCCTTGTATTTTTCTATATTTTAAAACCGGAACCTAGAAACGACATAAGGTACGGCGTAACCTTTTCTAACAAGTACGCTTCACAATTAGACCTCAATTGGAAGGACGCTTACATTAAAATTTTAGATGATTTGGGCGCAAAAAATCTCAGACTTGTGGCGTATTGGGACGAAATAGAGATAACACCAGATAACTATGATTACTCCGATATCAAATGGCAACTAGAAGAAGCTGAGAAGAGAAATGCAAATGTTATTCTGGCCATTGGACGCAAGGTGCCAAGATATCCTGAATGTTTTGAACCGAGCTGGTGGAGAGGCCTAAGTAGCGAGTCGGCAAGAGATAAAGAGTTATATGAATACATTATAAGAACGGTTATGGAAACCCAAAGTTTTAACTCTATTAAAATGTGGCAGGTTGAGAACGAACCCTTCTTTCCATTTGGGGAGTGCCTACCAATAAAGAAACCGGTAGTTGAACAAGAAATTCAGCTTGTCAGGGCACTTGATGAAAGACCGATCCTAACTCAAGACAGCGGGGAGGGAGGTTTTTGGTTTCCCACATATCAAATGGCAGATTATCTTGGCATATCAATGTATAGAAAGGTTTGGTACGATTTCTGGGGGGTGTTGACCAAACATGCTTTCGTCTTTAAATACCCCCTTTCACACTGGTCATACAAAATAAGAGCCCATATGACAGGGGTCCCGATGGACAGAATAGTCGTTACAGAGCTGCAAGCAGAACCATGGGGACCAGCAATCAATTCCAAACTCACAACAGAAGATAAAAATCGAACAATGTCCTTAACCGACTTTTTATCCACAATAGCTTACGCGCAAAAAAGCGGCTTCAGGGATCAGTATTTTTGGGGAGTAGAGTGGTGGTTATGGGAAAAAGAATTTAACAATAACCCCACCTACTGGAATGTAGCCAAGGCGCTTTTTGAAAAAAAATAGTTTCTATGGTATGAAAAATCAATTCTTCGACAATATCTTCTTCGTCAAAACAAACCCACCATATACCCCAGCATCATCCAATGTCAACGACCTGACTACAGGGACCGGAGCCTTAAGGTAATCAGCAAAAAATGGAAATTCAAATGCCATGCTCCCACCTATTACGAAAATCTCACACTTCCATACTGGGTACAATTTTTACAACCCCATGTTAACGTATTCCGCATATTTTTCCCAAACACCCTTATCACTACAAATATGCGGTCTGGCCCCAAACAAGGCTTCAAAGGAACGGACTGATGTATACGCCTCTAGACAACCGTAGTGACCGCACGATGCATTCAGACGGCCATCTTCAATTATTATCGTATGACCAGGTTCATCTCCTACATAGTTGAATCCTCCAGAACCGTCTTTTTCTACCAGCGCCCCTCCAGTACCGGTGCCAAAAGTCAAATAACCAACACACGAATATCCCTTACCTGCACCCAAAAAGGCTTCTCCGACAGCGGCCAAAGTAGCATCATTTTCCATGAAAAAATTCGGGGCTGCTTCCTGGTCAAGAAGAGCACTAAAAGGTTTCCCATCCAACTCTTTATAGTTTGGAAGTTTGACAAAAGTGTGGCTTTTCCTGTCAATTAACCCAGGGATACCCATACACACAAACTCCGGTATACCCGGGGCTGATAGCTCCATTATTGCTGTGGAAATAATATGTTGTTGAACAGCAAGGTTTTTATTTGTGTAAAACCTTTTGATCTTGATTATTGACTCAAGATCTCGTGAACTAGCTATTCGGGTTTTTGTACCACCCATGTCAACTGATATATACATTACTTATACCAATCTTGAGGATCTACTCCCTCAGTAACTTCTCCTTGGTTAACAACAACCCTTATGGGCTGGTGATTTTCACATGATACATCATAACCACACTTAACAAATTCCGAATAGTAAGCCCTATATACTCCACCTGTCGCTCCGGGCTGATTAGGCACATATGCATAAACATAATATTCTCCAGCAGGAACCTCAATTCTGTAACCATACCCATATTGGTAAGAACTGTCCTTAATATGATTATCCGTACAAACTGTCTTTCCTGTTGATATTTCTTCAGCGCAAACACCGAGACTTTCCGGGATGTTTTCCGAAGGGTAACCTAAAGAACCTGTAATGACTCCTATACCAGCTTCTTCTACAATGCTCTCCTCAATTTCATTTGACATTGCAGGTTGCTCTGATCGGGAGGACTTGAAATTAATATCCTTAAACAGAAGGATTATTGTGGAAAGGAAGACCGCAGTAACAACAAAAGCAAAGAAAAGACCTACAAGCGGCAGTCTTTTGCGTGTATCGCCTTCCATAAAATTATTATACTCGCGACGAAACAGAAGACCAAAAAAGGTCTACTCCGTCAGACCGGGTTTCAATATCCTTTCCGGCTTTCACAGCAGAGTAACCATTTACCATCCTTTCAAAAATTCCGTTTTTCAAACACCACCAGATGAACTTAGCTGCGTTTTCTGAACCAAAGGGCAGTTCTACACACCTATACATGTGGCTATGGGGCAAAAGTCTTTCCTTGAAGGCACCATCAGGCGTCACCCCCCCCTGGCCGCCATTCCCCACATTTTTTCAGTCATTTTCACATCAAATATGAGACCGTGCCTCCTCAAAAAATCCAAATTATCTCTTTCCTGGCGACCGACCGGATGCGCGAATAAAAGAAGGGAGCCCCCGACCATATCAAAATCGCACAACGCCTTAAAAGCCTGCTCACTTGGTTTCGTTATCTCTAAAGCTATAACATTCTTTTTGTAAACATCATCGTACATATCAACTATTTCCCGCGAATGCTTTGAAGTATGAATATGGATATTAGGAAACTTTCTTACATCCTGCAAAAATTTTTTGGTGAAAGGAGCTTCCTTGCATATGATGTGAAAATTAAATCTTGAATATCTTGATTGCAGTTGGGGAATTAAATGGTGAAAAAATTCCATTCCAACAGCGGCTCCTGATACTGGAAGACAGAAATTTATTGGTACTGTCGCGGCTTTAGACAACTGTTCTTTTCGGCTCTCATAATGATGAGTGGGCAGCTTTTCCCCTAATATCGGGCTTACAGGGTAGGGAAGCACCTCAAACTTCACATGCTGTAAACAGGCTCGCATTGCATATTTTCTAAGCTCAAGCATTGTTTTTTTGCTAGGCACATATATGACATCGGCGCCCGGAACATACCAGATGTATTGTGGACTATCATCCGTAACCTGAACCATCAAATAAATTTTTACACCCATTTTTCTTTCCAGCGTTTCCTTCACAGCTGCAATTTGATGAGCAAATCCAAAATGGGTGGCTATTATTATCATCCTCTTTGGAATTTCAATCTGTTGCTTAAAAATTTCCTCAATCTTCGCTTTCATGTCGCTGCTGGTTGTCCTCAACTGCCACCTATACAGATGGGTATACACTCCCTGCGGCCAACCGCTTTGGAACCACTCCATAATCCTTCTAGTAATAACATGGGTGCTAACAAACTTGTATGTTGCCTCGGTCAATTTTTCGGATGATCCAATAAGGACAGTTTTTACACCTTTGGGAAGGCCTTCATAAAGCGCGTTGGTGACCCTGAGGTGACCGAGACCAACGGGAGCATAGGTAAAGACTACAATTGTTCCGGGGTCAGTCAGCAATTGCTTGGGGCTCATTACATTAGTTTACAAAATTTTGCAAACTTTTTGTATACTTGTACTATGAAAAAGTATTGGTTCAAATCTAAAAGGCTTGGCTACGGTTTTTGCCCTATCTGCCTTGAGGGTTGGCTCGCTATTCTAGCATTACTTGGTTTGGTGTTTTTGTCGGCATGGATTAATAATATCTGGAGCAAAAGTATAGATGGAAAAAACGGTTTTAGATTTTTTTTAGATACCTTGATTCTACTTTGCGTCTTCACCGCTCTTTACAAAGACAAAGTAATAGGCGGGTTAAGATGGCGATTCTGTAAGTAAAGTATTTGATTTTTGCCCAATTTTTTATTTAAAACAACATGAGTAAAGCAGCGTTCTTAGCAATATTATTTCCTGTCCTGCTTCTTTTAGGACTAGCGGTTTTTGGTTCACGAATACCACAGCGGACATTCGAACGAAAAGAAAAGCAGTTTGAGCCCCTAACGAAACTTGAAACAACGGAATCCACCTCGTCAGCAAAAGAAAATTATCAGATCAACCCCATGGGTAATGTGGAAAAAGAACCGCCAAAGATGACGTTGGACCTATCAAAAAAATATACAGCTTTAATGAATACCAGCGAGGGGCTTATAAAAATAGAGCTTTTTGCTGATAAGACACCTGTAACGGTTAATAATTTTGTAACTCTTTCCAGATCTAATTTTTACGACAACGTAATATTTCACAGAGTGATAAAAGGTTTCATGATTCAGAGCGGCGATCCGACGGGCACAGGCGCGGGCGGTCCAGGATACAAATTCAATGATGAGCCCTTTGAAGGAGATTACACAAGAGGTACAGTAGCTATGGCAAACGCAGGACCTAACACAAACGGAAGCCAATTTTTCATAATGCACCAAGACAAAGCACTTCCTAAGAATTACGTTATCTTTGGAAAGGTAATAGAAGGAATGGAGGTAGTAGATAAAATTGCCGAAACAGAAGTTGAAATAACACCTGAAGGAGAGCCATCAAAACCAATAAAACCTGTTAGAATATTAAATATGGAAATAATTGAATCAGACTAAGGGGGTGAATTTTGTGGACGAAAATCAAAACCAAGAGCAACCTCAAGAACAGAAACTGCAACCAGAAACTGCAAGTCAATCGACAGAACAAACCACCAAGGAAACCGATAATTCAAAGGTCATGGCTATAATAGCCTACTTTATATTCTTTCTTCCTCTGCTCACAGAATATAAAGATAATGACTTTGTTAAATACCATGTAAAGCAGTCTCTGATGCTATTCATTTTGCTTGTAGGTGCGGCTGTTGTATCGGGAATCCCCTTTATTGGGTTTTTTATAAGCACAATCGCTTCAATGGCATTATTTATCCTCTTAATAATGGGAATCATCAACGCGGCCTCGGATAAAAAAGTTCCTGTTCCGTTTGTAGGAAAATACGCCGAGGAGCTGTTAAAGTTCTAAGTGCTGGTATAGAGTGCCTAAAGAAAATCCATTATCAGAGTAATATCCTCGGGTACCCACCGAGGATATTACACTGAGTCTTCTGAACCCCGCGTCCTTACAAATGGCGGAAGCCTTCCGAAGTAGCATTTTTCCCAAACCAGAATGCTGCGCCCTCCCTCCAGCATTCTGTCCGACACTTATACTCTCCCCATAGACGTGGATTTCCCTTATCATTGCCGAGTTTTTTATTTCCTCAATTCGGCCTTCTTTAAGAGGCAGGGAAAGCCTTAAAAAGGCGGCAATTTTATCATTGCCGGTCACATACTCCAAGAAATACTCTTTGGTGTTTGAGGTAGAATATTCCGTAGTTTTAAAGACCAGATCATTTACATCAACCTTCTCATTCCTGATTTCCCTATATCTTATTTCATTTAACAAGTCCCCAGCTTTCTCAATCTCCGCTTCGGCAATCTGCCTGAAATTCGTCTTTTTATTTCCAGCCACAATATCATCCCCCGAAATGTCTCTAACAATTCTAGTGATTCTGCAATACCTTGGAACTTTAGGAAGTATTGCTTTGAAAATATGAATTAATTCGTTTTCGGTGTATGGTCTCCATTTTTTCTCGTTGAATAAACCCATAAGCTCGGTGCCTTCTATCAATGAACAGGGATATATCTTTAATTCGTCAGGGCGGTAAGCCAGGTCTCCGAATAACTTCTCAAAATCTTGAATATCAGATTCAGGAGTTGCTCCGTAAAGATTTAACATCCAATGAGCATGTATTTTGAAACCGGCCTCCCTAAGCAAAGCAAAGGCTTCGGCAGTCTTTGCAGAATTATGGCCGCGCTTATTCATATCCAATATCTTATCGTTTAAGCTCTGCACTCCTATCTGGACTTTAGTCGCGCCTAATCTTCTCATTCTTACAATCTCACCTCTATCTATCTCGTCTGGCCTTGTTTCCAAAACAAGTCCCGTACATCTGCATCTGGCATCAACGTTTTTAAGATGGGCCTTAAATAGATCCTCCCACGACGCTGTTTCTTCAATGTGCCTTTTTTCATTTCTAGACAAACCAACTACAGCATTATAACTTCCTGACAATCGGCTCAACTTTTTTTCATCATAAGGCATCTCGATCTTGGGCTTAAGATATGAAGCGTATTCCCCAGATTTGTAATCATTCATAGCATCGAAGCACCTTTTTACAAACCACACTTGATACGCTTCGGGATAAGACGACCAAGTTCCCCCTAAAATTATAAGCTCAACCTTGCTTATAGGGTGCCCGGTCTTTTCGTACGAAACCAGCCGGTTATATGTTTGGTAGTACGGATCAAATTTATTGTCGTGCGCTCTTTGAGCTCCCGGTTCGCTAAACAAGTAACTTTTGGGCATTCTTACGTCGTTCGGACAGAAAATGCACTTGCCGGGGCATGGGTACGGCCTTGTCAAAACGGTTACCGGAGTAACACCTGACAGTGTGCGTATTTTCTTAGTTTTAATGTTTTCAAGAAATCTTTCCTCTTCATCCTTTTTAAGCCTAATTTTCCCCTGCGCTTTAAGTATTTTTGTAGTTTTCCAGAATATCGCTTTTGGAGTAAGTATTTTTCAGCCCTTTTGAATGTCTAAACAATATCGCTAAAACCTCCTTTTCGGAATTTGCATTTGAAATCTCGTGTATTATATTAACCATCTCGATGTTTTTATCCATATTATGAACAAGCTTGATGCGATTTTAAGGCTTAATAAAGATTTTTACAAAGACGCCGCCGTTTCTTTCTCAAAAACGCGGAGAGGATTTTGGAAGGGGGTGGGGAAGAGTGGCCGCTATAGGAGGCAAGGACGTAGGAGATAGATTTAAGGTTCTGGATGTAGGCTGTGGAAACGGAAGGTTTTTGAGCTTTATTAAAAAACACTTTCCAAACTCAAAAATAATTTACACGGGCCTGGATAATAACGATGAGCTTCTTTCCCAGGCAAAGAATGATCACCCAGAAGGCAAATTTGTAAAAACAGATTTCTTGAAAAATCTTAACAACATTGCAAAAAAGAAATACGATTTGGGTGGCGTGCTTCGGTGTTACTCATCACATCCCGACAGCTAAACTTCGACTCGATTTTTTTAAAATGCTGGGGAAGTCGGTTAATTCCGGAGGCTACCTCGTCGTAACTTTTTGGCAATTTGATATAAAAAAATCCTACAAAATTCGGGAATTTGAAAAACTTCTAGGCAAGAACGATTTTATCCTGGGGTGGGATAACAAACCTAACTTATTTAGATACTGCCACTTATACGACGATAAAGAAAAATCGCAAATCGATAAACTGCTAAACAAAAGCGGATTATTTCTTGCAGAGGAATTTCTTGATATTGGAAATGACGGGGCGGGCAGCCATTATTTCATATGGCGCAAAAATTGATACAATATTGCCATGAAAGATTGCATATTTTGCAAGATCGCAAGTAAAAAAATACCTGCCGAGATAATATACGAAGATTCTGACCATATTTCATTTTTGGATATAAACCCAACAACTGAAGGTATGACCCTTGTCATCCCAAAAAAACACTACGACAGCGATATTTACAGTAACCAAACAGAAGTAATATTGGCTTTAATGTCATCCGCAAAAAATACAGCACTACTGCTAAAAGAAAGGCTGAAACCACTGCGCGTTTTAACCTTAATAGAGGGCCTTGACGTTCAACATCTTCACATTAAGCTGTACCCGTTCTACGGTGATAAAAGCCCGAGAGACACACTAACAAAACACCTCGACCACGCTCCAACAAAAGAAGAACTCAAAAAAAATCGCTGATAAGATTAGGGCATAAAATTAGATGAACAAGCTTGAATTGGTATCCAAATTGAAACTACAGGGTGTCCTTAGGTCACCTAGAATTGAAGCGGCTCTGGTAGAGGTTGACAGGGCAGACTTTGTCAGATTAGAAGATAAAGAATACTCATACATTGATACAGCAATGTCCATCGGGTACGGCCAGACAATATCCCAACCCTACACAGTTGTTTTTATGCTGGAACTATTACAGGCGGGGGATGGGCATAAAGTCATGGATATTGGCACGGGGTCGGGTTGGCAGGCCGCTCTTTTATCTTCTTTGGTAGGGGATAGCGGAAAAGTCCATACCATTGAGATCATAACCCAGCCTCGTTGAGTTCGCTAAGAAAAATGTTTCAAAGTACCCGACTCTTGCTGAAAGAATAATTTTTCACGAAGGATCGGCAAAAAACGGCATTCCCGATGAGGCGCCTTTTGACAGAATAATTGCGGCGGCCGATGTCCGCAGAATCCCCGAAGCTTGGCGAGATCAACTTAAGATTGGGGGAATAATGGTTTTTCCAAAAGACAACGGAATTTATAAAATGACAAAAAACTCCGATACTGACTTTGATACTTTATTTTATCCGGGATTTGTCTTTGTACCTTTTGTTGAAGACTAGTCTTTTATGATCTTAGTCTCAAATACACCTTTTCTCTTAGTATCTCCCCAAAAGTAGAAATATGAAGCAAGAAGCACTATTCCGACACCAAGGCTTATTGCAATTATCTGGTCGTAACCCGTTTCAGGTACGCCATTTGCAGAAGCCGGGGCTGAACCGGAGGATAAATTATTAGGAAGGGCCTGTCCAAGATGAAGTACAAAAACGATTTTTTCTGCCCCTTGAGAGATCTCAACATTGTAGTCTTTGCTTTCGCCAGAAAAGTTATAAGACCAAGATCCGGAACTCACATTTACCTGATTTGACTGGTCTCCTATTTTTACAGTAACTGGCGACCCATCTGATGCTGTGCCGGCCAGAGTAACGTTTGTATTTGTATACCACCACTCTGTGTAGTTCTTTCCTGTAGCATCCACAGACCCAATTTTAGTTAATGAAAGAGAAGCGGCTGTTGAAAAAAACATAGATAACGTGAACAAAAAAATCAGTGGCAGTGTTTTACTAATAGAAGAAAAGGATTTCATGCCTAATTAGAAGACTAGAGATTTTTGTTGTAGGTGTCAATAGATTTGTGTAGTTTTAGTTTCGACAAAAGATAAACTTCCAGATGTACAACGGTACACAGCGACCGGGAAGTAAACTTTGTTGCCAAAATATCTTTCTACTGAACAGCCCACAAAAATCGGAAATTGCTTACGGTCAAAATCCAAACCATACACTATATAGTTTGCCAAAGCCTGTTCACTGGTAATTTTTCCCTTGTAGTAAGGCTTGAAAGAATATATGTTGTTCGGCACATACACGCTTACCTCGCGTCCCTTTGTATTTAGGTATAAAGCGGCGTTGGCGTAGTATTCACCAGAGTTCTCATATAGCCCCCAGGACAAAACGCGGCGGAAACCAACCAAAGGACTGATATATGCAGAATAAACCGGGTAGTAGCAAAAGGTAGCGTAAGTAAAAAATAAAAGTTGGCAAATCACAAATAGGCGCAGGAGTTTGCGATTAAACCCTGCAACTGTACGTGACATCAATAAAATCATTGGTAAGAAGAGGGCGATGACGTATCTGTCGATTTTTTGATCCGCAAAAGACAGAACAAGTAAAACAGACGCAAAATATAAAGTAGTACTATCTTTTCCGCAAACTTTCCTTTTTTGAGTATAACCACCATAGAGTACAGACTAGATATTACAAGCAAAGGCGAAGACTTAAACAAAAACACTAATGGGTAGTAAAAGACTTTCGCATAGGTTGAAAGTAAATCACCCCTTGGATCTAAAACTACAGCATTAAACAGCGCGTTATACATCTTGGATGCAACACCCAATGGATCAACCCAAAGAGCTGGGAAAAATATAAAAAATGTAAAGATAAAAGCAAAAACATAAATTAGTATGTATTGGAGACCAAGTTTCTTCCTAACACATTCATAAACAATCAATAAAGTTACAAAACAAGCAGTTATAAAAACAGTCATTTTGGTCAAAACACCTAGTCCAGAGAATATAGCCGATATAACGATAAAAATACTTTTGCGAGTTTTAAGAAACTCAAGAACAGAAAGTATTGAAACAAAGGCAAAAAAAGCTTCTAAAGAAGACAGGTGAAACCATCTATTTATGCCTACCAAATAGGGCTCTACTGCAACAAAAAACCCGTACAATAATGCTATCCTATCACCAAATAATTCACGTATAAAGAAAAGTTGAAGAGATAGGCAAACAAATAACACTAAAACTACCAAAATCTTGGAAAGACCATGCATTACAGGATAAAAGTCTGCATTACCATAAGTTTTTATTTCACTTGAAAAGTTCTGCTGGGTCCATAAAAGAACTTGGCTCGCAGTTGCTCCTATCCACATAAGTATTACGCCTGGGTGGTACCTCTGATATGTTGACTTAAAATCGCCTCGCTTTAGCGCATTCAGAAAATTTTCCGACCTATCGTGCCATCTCAAAGCATCGGAGTTAGAC
This sequence comes from Patescibacteria group bacterium, assembly GCA_026004595.1. Taxonomy (GTDB): domain Bacteria; phylum Patescibacteriota; class WWE3; order UBA101185; family UBA10185; genus UBA8498. The sequence continues at coordinate 72,678 of BPJL01000005.1, forward strand.
ATATCAATACCTAAGGTAAGTATCCTTGGTACAAGAAAAGCAATTAAAACAACTAGGTACAAAACCTTTTTACTTATACTTATAACGGATTTATTTGCCAAAAAGTTTTTTTCTAAAATCATACACATAGGCCAACAGAAACCACAAAACAATAGCAGACATGAATATTCCTTGGTACAAATGAATCGGCACGAATTTGAGTACAATCTCTGAACCGTATTTATGTACCTCAAAGTTTATGAACCCAAGGGTGTCTGTATCTATAAGGCCTTCCTTTAATTTACCATCCACATACAACAACCAACCGGGGTAATAATTTATCTTTGTCTTTACCTTAATCGACTCGGATGCTTCTTTGACAATATGTACGTAGCCTTCTCTCATCTCTACGGGTACCTGACCATTTATTTCTACCATCTTACCGGGCAAGTCTACAAATACCCCATCTTCATCTACAAAACCACTTATTCCTAGATCTATCATTCTAGAATACGCCCTAATACGGCTACAACTATTAACAAACTCAGCACCCCTAGGACTCTTTAATCCTAGATACTCAATCTTTTTAATAGTATTAATTGGAACGAGCTCTGAATATCCTATAATGCTCCAGAAGCTAGCTGTGAGAGAATTACTTGCATTTATTTCTGTTGTGAGATCCAAGACCCTGCCATTTATTTCTCCTTTTCTTAGATCATTAAAACCTAAGGTTTCTTTCAAAACAAAGAGACGGTCATTTGATATAATACCGAAAAATATAATGTCTGCCAGAATCAAAACTACAAGCAAGTAAATCTTTATCTTTGATTTAATCCCATTAAAAAGTAGAAGAAAAATAGAAGCAAGCGCAATCACACACCAGAAAATATTATATATACCAATATTCAGTAGTCTTTTTACTATAATTTTACATATCTCCAAAAATTCTTGTCTGGAACCAAAATAGTGCAATGTGCTAAATACAGCGAAAAATAGCAATGGATATACTAAGACTTTTAAAACAGCTTTTGCATCAATTTTCTTAGGATCTGCCAAGTAGCTTCCTACACCCAAGCTTATAGGAAGCAACAAAAGAAATGCCGCCCTCACCCAATATCTAAAAAAAGAAAAGGGTATAAGAGAGAAATTCCTTACAAACGCTGTTCTCCCCCAAACCATAAGAAAAACCGCTAATACAATAAGGGCAATGTGTGCCTTTCGTTTTCTTTCTTCAGCCAAGGGAAGAAATCCAATCAAATAGACTGCTAAAAACTGACACACCAATATAAACATACACCTCGTGCATAAGGTAATCTTCGTTTATTGAAGTTCCCGAATAATCTCTATAGTCACCAAAAATGTATGGATAAATAGTTGAAAAAAGAGTTGGAGCTAAAACTGCCCCAGTCTGATACACCTCCTTGCCAAAACGTGAGCTGCTATTATATAAACCAACTTGAGACCAAAACCCGGGAGCAATAAGCACAGTAATGGCGCATAATATAAAAAACAACTTATAGAAAACATTTTGGCCATTTTTAAATAAATCTTCGGAAAGAAGATACCACACAAGAACAACGACCGTCATCAGTAAAACCTGGAAACTGCCAAAATAGAATAGGGTAGAGAAGAGAAATATAAACAAAATTGAGTATGTTACTTTTTTAGGTGAACCCTGGATATACTTTTTCAGCAGCAGAACCAACAACGGTAGAGAATAGATAGCCAGTACCATGTTAAAATGCTGTTGGTGATACAAAACAAAAAAATTAAAAAAATAAATAGTATTTGCAGCTATATAAGGAATCACAACCTGTTTATCCTTTCTTAAAAGAAGATATAAACCTAAAGATCCCGAGATATAAAATAAAAAATGCAGTATTTTATACGAATTTACTGGTCCGAAAAAATAAATGGATAATAAATTGATTGGATTTAGAATACCTCTTTCCATATCCGCGTAAATAGGAAATCCCATGAGCATTCTTTCCGTCCAAAAAGGTACGCGGCCTGATTTTATCTGTTCATATATATACTCTCTTGTTTGATAATGAAGCCTAACCGAGTCTTTACCAGAATATAACACGTAGCGGGGTGAGAGGTTTCGGTAGAAAAATATCAAGTGAAGTACAGTCGCAACAGATAAAACCAAGAAAATTTCTTTTCTACCCATATGTTAATCATAGTACAATAAAGTCGTATGAATCGTAAAAAATTTACGCCAAGTATTCATCTTCAAAAAGACATACTTATTCAATCGGTACTTTTGGGTATATATATCGCCATTTTATTAACAGGTATGTATTCGCACGAAATGTGGAGAGATGAACTTCAGGCTTGGAGTATTGCAAGAGACAGCAACAATCTTAAAGACTTATACAACAACCTAAGGTATGAAGGCACCCCCGGCCTTTGGCACTTGACTCTTTTTATTCTGAGCAGGTTCACACGCAATCCAATTGTTATGCAAATAGCTCACGCTTTTATTGCAACGTTGTCTGTTGCTCTTATACTGTACAAAACTAAACTGCCCTTAGGCTTAAAATTTCTTTATTCGCTCGGGTACTTTTCTGTGTATGAGTATGGCGTGATATCAAGGAACTATGCCCTTGGATTGCTGTTTCTCATCATTATCGCAATAGAAATGGGCCAATCAAAGCCCAATTTATACACAATAGCGTTTATGTGTTTTTTGCTATCTTTTACCAGTGTTTTAGGAATACTAATCAGCCTTAGTATTCTTTGTTGGATTTTTTTATTGACAGCGTTCACACAAAAAGGTCCTATTAAGGGTCTAAAAAAGATGTGGAAGCCCGCAGTAGTTATAACTATGGGTATTGTAATTTCGTACGCTACATCATTACCACCTAAAGATACAGCTCTTAATAAACTTTTCAGATCATACGCAGATCAAAAACTCTTTATGGAATCAGTCAGTTCTATTTGGGCTTCATATATTCCGATACCCATTTATAGAATCAATTTCTGGAATAGCAATGTGGTACCTCACCTATATCTTACTTTTCGCTATTCGGTAGTTCTGTTTTTGTTCTTTACCCTTTGCTTTTTGAAAAAACCAAAAATAGCAGTTTTCTATGTTATGGGGTCTTTTATAATTTTATTGTTTTTTTATGTTAAATTTTCCGGCGCACTTCGCCACTGGGGCCACTTGTACATCATATATCTTATGTGCCTTATAATGTACTATTCTGAGTATAAGAGACAGGTAAAAACCCCCGATCAAATCCTACACACTATATTTTTAACAGTGACGACAATTATCTTCATTGCCCAGGCCGTTAGCGGGTCGACAGCATTAAAATTGGATATGGTTTATCAGTTCAGCGGAGGAAAAAATGTTGCGCAATATATCAAGAGTTGCTGCAAAAAACATTACTTAATAGCAGATGACCAGGCTTACGTTAGTGCTGTTGGCTTCTATCTGGATGAACCAACATACTCGGCTAAGTTTAAAAGTGAAGCTACATTTATTAAATGGGTAGCCGAAACATTAATAAACAGAGAAAATCCCGAGCAAGTGATTCAGGATGCTAAAAGATTACAAATAGAACACCCCGACACAAAAATACTTATGGTCACTAGTTACTTCTTTGACGATAGTGCACCTGTAAAATTGCTTTATACTTCCGGACCATCCATAAATACGAAAAGAGCGATAAATGTCTACGAAGTAAAGAATCAATAAACCTTGCACAATAAATAAACCTATGGAAACTAAAAAGAAAGCAATAATTACTCATTTTTCTTGTACAAATAGACTTTTGGATTTACCCACAAGCTGCCCGGAAAATCAATTTTTTTGACCTCTTCAAGCGTGTACCATTCTCTATAAGGCTTGTTAACTTCCGGATTATCATAAGTAAAATCAAAAACATAGTTCCTCTCTGGATTCCTATACTTGAGTTTCCAGGCGTTCGTGCCTTGAATTCTTTTAGGCTCTTTTTCGTAAGCAACCACCAACTCTTTCGACTTGTTCCAAATATATTTATTAACCAAAATAAAATCCATAGAAAACTGGTAGTTTAAAAATACAAGGAACGCAAGAAAGGGCGGAACAAGAAATTTTTGCAACCTCCCGTATCCGAATATATTTAAAATTAAAAATATAGAAATGGGCAGAACAGGTACGAGGTAGCGATCATAATATGTCTCCGTTAGAACCATCGCTCCCATATATATTATTAAAAAAGACAACCAGAGAACGGGAATCTTTCTAAACTTTAGTAGCGCAGCAGAAAGAAAACTCGCGAAAACAATTTTAGCCGCTGAATCCCAATAACGATAAAGGTCAAACATGTACTTAAAATGGTATTTTGTACCTAAAACCCCTCGCGGATAAAAGCCTTTTCTTTCAAAAGTATTTTCAAGGTATGGAAACTCCCCCCATGAGAGTTTTTCCGGGTCAAAAAATTTGTTAAGAAAAATATAGAAAACTACGGCCAGTACCAAAAAAAGGAGTAGTTTAGACTTTTTCAGCTTTACGAAATTGGGAATAACTAAAGGCAAGAAAAAAGCCGTTATAAGCAAAAAAGACCCATATATAAGCGCAAACACATAGGGAAACTCTTGAAGGTGGTGAAATTGAAGACCCTTTTCTGTCATCTCGGCGGTACCCGGGAAAATGACTTTTAAATAAATGGCGAAAAACAAAGCCACAACTACATTAAGAAGAAACACCCCTCGATTCTTTACAGATAGGGAATGAAGAAGCGTCGAAAGCGGGAGAACCAGAGCTATCTGTCTAGTATTCAAAGCCAAAAAAAGAAAAAGAACGTACAAAGCCACACGTCTTAATTTCCAGCATTCAACTGCTTCAAGATAAAAATAAACGGACAACAACAAGAATAAAAGAAAATAGTTTTCCGTCATAAACCCCCAAATAGAATAGACAAACAGAGGATTAAAAAATACAAACAATGATAAAAGGATGGATGTGATTTGGGTCTGATTAAAATGTTTGATAAGTATCAAATACAAAACAAAAAAACATAAAACTGAAACGGCAAGAGTCAAAAAAGGCAATCTTTCAACGCTAAAAACAAACGCGAAAGCGGTACCCAGTAGCCCCTGGGTGTAAAAGGTCGGGGCTGAAAGAGGGTCAAGGCGAAAATCCCCACCCATAAATCTTTCTACCATTCCATAGTAAACCCAATCATCATTCTGCATAAAGTCTATTTTCAGAGAAAGAGGCAACAAAAGCAGAAACAGCACAAATGCAGCGATAAAGCCAACGATCCAACTTTGTTTATTCACATACTTTTGCAGATTACTTTCCACCATCCTCCTTATAAACCTTGTAAATTTTCACTACCCACCTGCCATCATTGTAAAATCTTTTTACCTCGTCTTTATTTGGATATTGCGGATATGTAGACTCAACAACAAAATTTACCGGATTTCTCACAACAATAATATAAAACCCGTTGTTTGCTCGATATTTTGCGTCAATATACCATTCGCTGATTGTTTTATCCTCGTTTGTAATATAACCATAGTTTTCACCAAAGAGTGAATTCTGTTCATTTATATAGTCGTTTATCTCATTCCAATGCCTAAAATGAGGAAACCCAAACAGCGGTAGTTTCTGTTCAATCGAATAGCTAGCGGTCGTGAGCTGGGGAATATTTTTTACTAATCCTCCAATAATTAGATCATGCTTGTATTTGTTTCTAAGAGGTTCGAACAATTCCTTTCTTTCCCAAGGATATTCCCTACTATGATCAACAAAGAGATAGTAACTCTGATAATAAAGAAAGATAAATGAGAGCACGAAAACAGTAGTAGGAAGCCACTTAACCCATCTTGGAACAATACTTATTAAATTATGGATCCCCATGCCAGCAAGAACTATACAGGGAAGGACGAAGTTGTAAATATGTGTACCAGGCTTTCGAACAACCAATTCAAAAACGGCGAAACCAAAAACAAACCACAAAAGAAAAGGAAGAGCTTTTTTAATACGAACAAGACCCACCAAGGCTGGCACTGCTACAAACTCCAAAAATAAGAAGGGATTATAAAGCCTAATGAGCTCTAAATATAATTGCTTATTGCTATAACCAGTCCGGACTCTTCTAAGAAAGTATTCTTTGTTGTCTGAAGCGCCTGAAGAAGCAGATATATAAGGTATTAGAAAGGGCAACAATAGAAGGCAGCCCAGTCCGAAATTGTAGAGAAGCACGCGTATCTTATAACTCCTGCTAAACTGCTTCCTAGTTAAAAAAACAACAAATATATAAACCATTACAGGCAAAATAAATATAGCGTCCCAATGCGACAAAATAGACAAAGAGAAGAATAAGGTGCCTAAGAGAGAAGACCTTATAAGATTCCTCTGCCCCCGTATCAAGTCTGCATAAAAATACAATGCTAAAAAGTTGAACAACAGGTTAAGATTCTGGTATTGAGCAATTCTGCCAAAACCTACAATAAAGCCATTTACCAAATACAAGGCGGATGATATGATCGCGGCTTTATCGCTTTGGGTCAGCTTTCTAACCATCAAATAAAAAGCGCCGACAGCGGCAACCGAAATAATTGCGAAGGGCAATCTCTGGGCGTATTCATTCCTAAAATCTTTAGTTATCTGATGAGGTATTTCAGATACCAAAAACTGCATGGGGCCTTTTCTGCGAGTAATGAAAAAATTATAGAGAGTTTGGTTTGAGTCTGGCTGTATAAATGCCTTTTTTTCGTCACCGATATAGTCAGAATACCCTAGGTATTTAAAACGGAGTGGGATCGAGATAAAACACAGAACCAATATCGCGAAAAGTGTCGAGTTTCTATTGGAAATTTTTAATTTTCTAACATATTTTAAGGGTGCCAGATATGAAAACCGTCCTTCCAGTAAGATAAATATACAAAATAAAATGTCCAATACAAAACTATCGACAGAAAGTATAAAATTTTCTTTTCGCTAAAAATGTTGTGGGCAGCTATAGCAAATATTGGTATTAGCCACATAAAATATGTTCGATTCAAAACTGGTGTAAAAAAATAAAAAACCAACAAGGCAAATGCCGCGACTAAATAATTGTCTTTGATTTTTGAAAAATAAAGTGATAGCAAAGTAACTAACCAGGCGACAACTAGCGATGCATAAGCATAAATCTTTACCGGGATAATTCTAATCAACTCGATCTTACCATAGTAACTTATAAAATACAGGATGGGGCGACCCTGAACAAATCTTTCACCATGAACAAAAACTGCCCCCCTAAGATAAGTTACGAAATCATTCCACGATTTTAAGAAAGGAGCACTAAGTGCAATACCTACTACAGCAGATGCAGAAAGAAGCTTGAGAGGTTTAGAAGATTTAACCAAAAATAATGGTAAAAAAATAAGAGAGTAAGGTTTAGCTGCTACAGCAACAGCTAAAAAGACACCTGCTAATACTTCATCTTTCTCTAAATAGAAAAGCCCCAACAAAGAAAAAAATACGGGTATGGGATCGCTGTAAACATAGTTATGCTTTAAAACGAAGTATGGATTCCAAAACCAAAACAACAGCGCAAACAACAAGGTCAATAGGTTTTTACTGTATAGACATCGTACTATTAAAAACCCAACCCCAAGATCAGCTAGTAAAACTGGTATCTTAATCAGAAAGGCAAATGGTATACCCAACAACATACTGACAATATAGAAAAAGGAATATATGTAAAGAAGAAGTGGTAAATAGGCATACCCATGATTACTCGGGTCATTGGGGTTTGAATAGGACTCTAATGTCCAAATATAGGGATTTACTCCCGTCAGTAAATCCTCCGCAGACTTCTCGTAAGCGTAAATGTCCTTTCCAGTTTGTTGAAAATACCCAATTCTCAAAAAAGCGGCCGCGACAAATATCAGCCCTATAATAAAATACCCTACATATTTTTTTATATTATTGCTCATTGATAGTAACTACCTTATAAATCCTCATTGTATTCTCACCGTTAGCTTCAATCCTCTTTATAGTCTTTTTATTCTTTATTGAAGGGAAAGTATAGTCATAAACAAAAGTCAGCGGTCGCTTTACACCGATAGCATAATACTCATCACCTCGCCCATACTTTAGGTCCAGATAAAAACCGCTAATACTGGACTCTTCGTTTGTTATGTATGGTATATCTCTACCTTCCCTTGCATTCTCTCCTGACAAAAACTCTGCCGCCTTCTCCCACCCTCGGTAAATCGGAAAACCAATTATGTTGTTAGGAAGGTTTTTAGCGGAATAGTCTCTTGTCTTGTGTCCAAGTATCTTTTCCTGGCTCCAGGGGTAATCCACTTTCACATCCACAAATAATAAATAATCTTGATATGCAAAAAACAAAAACAGGGCGGCCAAAGAAACAACAACCGCCTTTGATAAATAACCTTTAAAAAGCTGGTAGAAGTAGTAGGCACCGAAAGCCGCCAATACCGAAAGGGGATAAAGAAAGTTGTAAACATGAGTTCCCGGCTTCTCAACAAAAAGCAGAAAAATCCCCAAGGTCAGTAGAAACCAATAAAAATATGGAAACGACCTTTTTGAACCAACAGCACCGGCAAAAGCCAAAATTCCTATAGAATATAAATAAACGAAGGGATTATATAATTGGACTTTCTCGGTATAATTCTGGAGTTTTCTCATTATCCGCTCAATTGAAAATTCAGTTAGACTTACTCGGCCTTGGAAATACTCTAAATTAGAAGAATCAGTCAGAGCGTTATTCGCATAATTCATTATAAATGGGAACAGAACTACTATAATTGGAAGCGACATCGCTCCGATGGAAGAATACTTGGCTCTTTTCCTCATATCACCGAACAAAACATATTTGAAAACAAGCACTGCCGCCGGGGCAAAAACGAAAACCACATCCCAATGAGATAATAGAGATAGACATAGAAACAAAGACCCTAACATAGAATTTCTTATCCTATTTTGAGAATTTTTCAGTAAAGACAAAAAGTACAAACCCGCAAAAGAAAAAAGGAGATTAAAGCTTTGGTACTGAACAACTCTGCCAAAAGCAACCATGAGCCCGTTTAGCCCCAAAAATAACGTCGCCACTAAAGCCACAAAACGGCCTTCCAAGTTTTGCAAGAACTTGTAGTAAAAATATAATCCTAAAACAGAAGCAATAAAAAACGGCAGTCTAAAGGCGAACTCATCGTAAACACTAAAACCAAGCAATCTCATAAATTGAGCCGCAACAAATTGGACAGGTCCTTTCCTCTGCATAAGCAGAAAGTCTGAATTTATCGTAGAATCTCTAACTGGAGTCATCACAGTCGTTTCATCCGGGATGTATTCGGAAAATCCAAGATTCACAAAACGGAGAAGAACAAAGACAAGAAAGACTGCAGTAAAAAGAAGCGGTTGGTAATACTTTGAAATTATCTCCAAATTCTTTTTTAACATAACCAAATAAATTCTAGCAAAAAAGACAGGTTGTGATATCATATTGATAGTTGTATATATATTTGAAAGGAATAAAAAATGATAAAAGAACTGCCAAAGTTAGAATATGCCTACAATGCTTTGGAAACCCTATATAGACGCACAAACAATGGAAATTCACTACAGTAAACACCACAAAACGTATTTAGAAAAAGTTGACTGCCTTGGTTGAAGGCACCCCTTTGCAAGAGCAAGAGTTAGAAGAAGTTCTAATGGCGCCAAATCTTATTGACGAATCTATAAGAACTGGGGTTCTGAACAATGGCGGTGGGGTTTATAACCATAACTTTTTCTGGAAAGTTATGGCACCTCCCACACACCAAACACCGAACGGAATAATACTAGAAAAAAATAAACGAGCAATTTGGCAACATTGATTCATTTAAGGAAGAATTTGGGGAAAAGCGCTCTTTCGCTTTTCGGCAGCGGTCTGGACATGGCTTGTAATTGATGAGAACGGTCGTATATCAATTAAAAATACAGCTAATCAATCAACCCCTATCTCCGAAGGTCTACAGCCACTCTTAGCGTTGGATTTGTGGGAGCATGCATACTATCTCAAGTATCAAAACCGAAGAGCCGACTACGTAACCAACTGGTGGAATGTTGTCAACTGGACAAAAGTATCAGAATTGACAGAAAAAGCTATTTTATAAGCCTATAAACTTGTGAGGCAAGCTGGCCGTCAGCATAAAACTCTGCTTCGAGACGGTAGTTAATAGAGTTTTTATCATAAAAACTCTCCTTCGGATTGCCTATCTCTTGGTTATGTAAAACGTGAATGTAGTATTGTGGGCAGAAAATTTGGGCCTGGAGGCGTATATGCAATACCTAAAAGATAGTACTGGGCTAAAGAATCGTTATCATTGGTAAATACCCCCCTAGCGCCACCTCTTTCCCGAAAATAATCAGCTATATGATCCCATCCCCGATTGTACGGAAAAACCGTACAAAAAAAGCTGATATTTCTTGCTTACTCTAGAAACCCTTTTAATTCCCAATATTTTTGACTCTTTCCAGGGGTACCCTGTATTTAGTGATGGAACATATACCAAAAAGGTGATAACAATGTAAATTGCCAACGGGATAACAGTAGGGTAGAGAAGTTTTTTATTTAAGTTAGACACAACAAAGCCGCTGAGCAAAATTAGAGGTAAAAGATAATTATTGATGTGTGTGCCAGGATTTGAAATCAAAACTTCATAAAAAATATAAGGACGTCAAAAGCCAAATCTGGATAACCCTAAGCTTGGAAACCTCCTTGAACATAAAAGAAAAAAGGCCAGGAAAACTAAGCAGAAAAAAGAGATAGAGCGGATTGTATACGAGAATGGTATACAGAGAACTGTTGGGTAAATAACCGGTGCCCGAAACTCGCCTAGATACATAGTTTAATGTATTGACACCAAAATAACCTCTAACAACATAAGGCAAATAAAAAGGCAAGAGCATTAAAATAGCCGGGAGAATAAAAAATTTCGTAAATAAAATAGCCCTCTTTTTTGTGTTGCAATACAAGAAAACTATCGGTACTACAAAAAAGACACCATCATAGTGGGAATAAACAGAGAGAGCCCAAAAAAAATGACGCTCCTAAAAGATATTTCCAGCTGTTTTTTTCCTTAGCCAAAAGCGCAAAAAAAATCGCCATCAAACCAAACAGCATAAGGAAGGATTGGTACTGGGCCGTCCTTCCAAACGCCACATTTAAACCGGAAAAGGCGTATACAACAGTTGAATAGAGGGCAGCAGTCCTGCCAAAAATTTTTTTAGAAACAAAATAAAATACCAAAACAGAAAAGGTGGAGGCCAAAACAAACGGCAGTCTTATCCAACCCTCATCATAACCGCCCGTGATTTTTTTCCATAAACCACGACGCTATAAACTGAACCGGTCCTTTCCTCTGATCAAGGAGAAATGTCATGGCAGGGGACCGTCTTGTCTAAATACAATGTCTTAATTTCGTCTCCGTAATAATGAGAATATCCAATACCCCACACACGAACCAAAAGACGAAAGAACAAACACAACAACAAGGAAGGTCGTTTCTAAGCTAAATAGTTCGGTAAATTTAGTAAGCATCGGATGCGACGTCAACTCCACGTTCGGCAAGCAGCCTTACAGCGTCCAAAGCCGCCATACAGCCAACTCCCGCCGCAGTTATAGCCTGCCTGTAATGGCGGTCAGATACATCCCCGGCGGCAAAAACCCCTAGTTTGGACGTTTTGGTCCCGGATCTGACCACAACATATCCATGATCGTCTAGCTTTATAAACCCTTTAAGAAATTCGGTGTTAGGCTTGTGTCCTATAGCTACGAAAAGACCTTTAACATCGTCCATTACCTTTTCTTCCCCAGTTTTGTTGTTAAATACACGAAGCCCCTCAACACTTTTCTCGCCCAACACCTCGCGAACCTCGGTGTTATAGAAAAATTCAATTTTGGAGTTATCTTGTGCGCGTTTTTTGCATTATCTTACTTGCTCTAAGCTGATCTGGATCATTTCTAACAAGTATATAAACCTTAGAAGCGAACTTCGTAAGAAAAGTACCTTCTTCCATAGCAGCATCCCCCCCGCCCACAACAGCAACAACCTTATCCCTAAAGAAAAACCCATCACAGGTTGCACAGGCAGACACACCCCGACCTCTGAGTCTCTGTTCGCTTTCCAGCCCCAACCATTTTGCCGAAGCTCCGGTTGCAATAATTACAGTCCTAGCTCCAACCTTGTCTCCTGAATCTAGAACGAGCTTAAATCCCTTATTAAAGGAGCCTTTTATGCTTTTGACATTGGCGTCTTTAATAACTGCTCCAAAGTCGCCGCCTGATTTCGCATATTTTCAATCAATTCCGGTCCTTTAATCCCTGATGGGAAGCCGGGGAAATTTTCAACATCGGTTGTAATTACAAGCTGTCCTCCCGGGGGGATTTCCTGCCCACCCACCAATGTTTTTACCATTGCTCTAGAAGTGTATATTGCGGCTGTGAGTCCCGAAGGCCCCACTGCCTATAATAGCGACATCAAAAGTTGACTCTTGCATTTATTTATTATACATCGTATATATATTTCGTCTGAAATAGTATTAAATTGGAAAAATTTAAATCTAAAATGCCCAAAAACACCAAACAAGCTCCAAAGAAGGATTTAAAAAAAGAAGATCAGTTGATTGTGGAGGAGGACATTGAGTCTGAAGATGCGGCTCCTATGGCTGAACTTGATCCCGAAATACTATCAGTACTGGAAAATAAGAAAAAAGAAAAAAGCTCCAAATCCTTCGGACGTTGATTACATACCCGAACTGGAGAGGGACGTTGATTTTTCAGACACTTTCTAGGATTATTTAAATAATGTCAATACTACTTCTTGAGCTTAGGGGCCATTGGACTCTGAACAGAACTATATGGCCACCACACCTGTTCATTTACGACGATCTCCTTACGTATAGGAAACGAAGGTGGTTTATAGTTAAAGAAATTACTATTTCATACAATCAAATCGCACAAGCTACGCTGCATTCGGGCATCTTGTTTTCGCACCTAGAGATTGTAACCACAGGCACGGACGACATAATAATAAGGTACATATCCACCAAACTGGGGAAAAAGGCTAAAAAAATACTGGATCAAAAACTATACCACGCCCACGCCAAACTACACCCCGAGGTCGAACTAGATCAATCAAAATGAATGTTTACGAAAAGGGACTAAATAGATACAAAGAGCTGTTAAATCGGGGGGAAAATCACAAAGAAAGAGTACGAGAGGAAAAA
>BPJL01000006.1 GCA_026004595.1 Patescibacteria group bacterium
TGGGGGTGTGGTAAGTGTAGAAAAACTACTGCGGATGCAAAAAACGACTTCTTTTTGAATAGCGGCTCTGATGGTTTTACCTTGCAGTGAGTGTGGGGGTAGCGGATTGAGGTTTTCATCAAGTGCGTTGGAGAGCGCTAGCAAGCTTTTAGAGGGCAGGTTTCACAATGTAACCCCTGCTGTCCTAAAAGAGCTCGAAAAACTGACAGCTGCTCTTATTGACGATCGTTTCGGTATACGTTTAAAAAGCCGGGAGCTTTAGGAGCCATGTGTTGGAAAAATAGCTGGAGTACTATATACTGTCTTTATGTCGGGAACTGAAGATCTACAGCAAAAATTAGTATCACTATGCAAAAGGAGAGGTTTTGTTTTTTCCTGGATCTGAGATTTACGGCGGCCTTTCAAATACTTATGATCTGGGCCCGCTCGGGGTTTTGCTTTTCAGAAATATTCAGAATTCTTGGTGGGACTTTTTTGTCACTCGAAGATCAAATATTTACGGTCTGGATTCTAGCATTTTGATGAATCCGAAAGTTTGGGAGGCCTCAGGACATACAACCAGCTTTACTGATGTTCTAATAGACTGCAAAAATTGCAAGGCTAGAATGAGGGCAGATCATTTGGTTGAAGAATATTATAAGAGCAAGGGAGAGAATAAGAACGTTGAGGGAATGTCTGAAGACGAATTAGCCGAAATAATTAAAAAAGAAAATATCAAGTGCCCTAAATGTGGCGAGATTAGCTGGACGGAACCCCGCAAATTTAATCTTCTTTTTGAGACGAGTGTTGGAATAATTACCGAATCTCAATCTACGGTATACCTAAGAGGCGAAATAGCGCAAGGAATGTTTGTTAATTTCAAGAATGTATTGGACACAATGAGGCCAAAGCTTCCTTTTGGTCTGGCTCAATCTGGGAAAGCATTTAGGAATGAGATTACTCTGGGTAATTTTATCTTCAGGACCCTTGAATTCAATCTTGCAGAATTTGAGTATTTCTTTGATCCGTCAAAAACCAAATGGGAGGCAATTTTTGATTATTGGAAAGAGGAAATGAAAAATTGGGCGGTTACACTTGGTCTGCCTGTATCAAAACTAAGGTGGCGGGTTCATTCAGACGCAGAGAGAGCCCACTATTCTGCCAGAACTGAGGATCTAGACTTTGAATTTTCCTTTGGATACAAGGAATTGTTTGGGTTGGCATATCGCACCGATTACGACTTAAAAAAACCATATAGAGAAATCCGGAGAAGATCTTAGGTACACCGATCCGGAAACAGGCGAAAAGATTATCCCCCATGTTATAGAACCCACTTTTGGTCTGAATAGGGCATTGTTGGCGGTTTTGACCAACTCTTATGTTGAGGAGGGAGACAGGAACGTTTTAAAATTGCCAGTTACACTGGCGCCTTATAGGGCCGCAGTATTTCCTCTAGTTAGGAATAAAGAAGAGATTGTCGGCAAAGCAAGAGAGATCTATGACTCTCTGATTGCCCGCGGCCTGTCAGTAAGCTGGGATGATAGGGGGAACATAGGAAAAAGGTATTACTCACAAGATGAGATCGGTACGCCGTTTTGTGTGACAATTGACTACCAAACTCTTGAGGACGACACTGTAACAGTGCGAGATCGTGATTCTATGGAGCAGGTAAGGATCGCAGTTGACGATGTTTACAACTATCTAGTACATCAATAGGCGCCTGACGCCGGCGGCTTAACATATTATCCTTGTTATTTCAATATTTTCGGGTTTCCTTTGTATTGACAATGGATGCTAAGTGGGGCATATTGGTATAAAATTGGTGATTAATGGTGAAAAACCGGTAAATATCAATATGCGAATGTTTCTTGGGGAATACAAACCAAATATCACCGAAGGATCAAGAGTTGCCCTGCCCAAGAAACTTCGGGACCAAATAAGGGGAGAGGAAGTGATTCTTTCCCCGCGGGTTTGAGAAATGTATATTTGTTTACGACAAAGAAGATTGGGAAAAGGAAGCCTTGAAGCAAATTGAAAACCCAATAACTGACGCAAAAACGAGGGACCTTAAAAGGTATATGTATTCCGGCGCGGCAGAAGTGGTGCTGGACCCTCAGGGAAGACTTGTCATACCGTCAAATCTTAGAGCTTACGCCGGTTTGGGCAAAAGCGTTACAGTGATAGGCGCTGGCGATCACATAGAAATTTGGAATTTGGAGACATGGGAGCAGAGGTTGGAAAAAAATTAGCGGGGAGGTTTCTGCCTGAGCCCTTCTGAAATGTATCACAAACCAGTTCTGCTAAAAGAGGCAGTTGAGCATTTAAAAGTAAATAAAGGACAAAAGTACATTGATGCGACACTGGGAGATGGGGGACATGCGATTGAGATATTAAAAATGGGAGGGGACAGTTTTGGGTATTGATGTAAATCCTTCCGCCATCGAAAGAGCAGTCAAAAGGATTGATGGCCTTGGATTGGGTGGTAATTTGATCGCAGCTGTTGGAAATTTTAGGGAAATAGATGGCATAGCGAGATCAAAAGGTTTCGAGGAGGTTTTCTGGGATCCTATATGATCTCGGTTTCAGCTCGTTCGAGCTGGATGAGAGCCAGAAGGGTCTATCTTTTTTGGGTGACGAGCCTTTGGATATGAGACTTGACCCAAGCTTAGGTGTAACTGCGGCAGATTTAGTTAACTTGTTAACCGAAAAAGATTTAGCGTTGATGATATACGAAAATTCTGGTGAAAGATTGTCCAAGAGATTTGCTAGGGCGATAGTGGAAGCTCGTAAATTGAGGAAGATACAGACTTCAGGCCAGTTAGCCGAAATAATAAAGTCTGTAGCTCCCCCAGATTACGAGCACGGGAGGATACATCCCGCCACGAGAACATTTCAGGCCTTGAGGATTGCGGTAAACGGCGAACTTGAAAAACCTTGAAAATTCACTGCCCCGGGCTGCGCGCTTACTACTGCCTGGGGGCCGAATGGTTGTGATATCGTTTCACTCTTTAGAGGACGGTATTGTCAAGAAATTTGGCCTTAGCGCGCAGCCTGTGTTGAAGATAATAACAAGAAAGCCGCTGACGCCTGCCGATGATGAGGTAGCGTTAAATCCAAGAGCAAGAAGCGCAAAGATGCGCGTATTTGAAAAATGTGCAAAGTAAATAAACAAGAAAAGATTAGAAAAATCTGCAACTTGGTATTTGTGTTGTGCTGTTTTATGCTGGTTGGCAGCACAGTAGCAAGAATTTATTTCTACAATGATTTAGCTGTGAAAAATAGGGATCTCAAGGGCGTTTTTGATAGACAGGCCGAATTGCAAGAGGAGATCGCCCTTCTTAAATACGAAGATTCAATGCTTTCCTCAATCGAATATATTGAGTCAGAAGCAGTAAAACTTGGCTTTGTGCCTCTGCAGGAGCGTTTAATCTCTCTTGATATTTCTTCATCAGGCCAAGTCGCTTCTCTGTCAAGGTAAAATAATCATAGATGAAAAATACAAGGTCTAGAAAAAGAGTATTCCTTGAATTGCGTCTGAATTCGTTGATGTTTTTCTTTTTTCTCGCTTTCAGCGTTGTCATTTTCAGACTTTTTCAAATACAAGTATTAGGGCATGAAAAATATTTTGAGTTGGCGCAGAAGCAATATTGGGCAATTAAAAATGTTGAGGCGGGGAGAGGAGATATTTATTCTTCGGATGGTTTTCTTCTTGCCGGTACAAAAGACAGTTACTTAATGTATGGCGAGCCCAAGGTTATTCAAAACAAAGAACAGGTCGCAAGAATTCTAGCAGAAGTTTTGGCCGAGATGCAGCCGATTGCCCATGAGTCCGGGTCTATGGAGCAGGGTGAGTTGCCGGTTCGGGATTTCGGTTATTTCTACAAAAACATCTACGATTCATTAAACCTTGACCTTTACTGGGTTCCTTTGGAAAGAGATCTTACGCCCGGACAGGTGGAAAAAATAAAGCAGAAAGGTTTGGATGGAATAGGTTTTCAGAAGGAGCCAAAAAGATACTACCCCGAAGGGACTCTTGCGAGCCATGTTCTTGGTTTTGTTGCTAGCAACGAAAGGGGAGAAAGAACAGGCTATTACGGCATAGAAGGAGCTCTCAATGACGATCTTAGGGGGAAACCCGGAAAAATACTCGAAGAAAAAGACGCCGCTGGCAACCCCATTCTTGCAGGAGGGTATAGGGAGTCAAACGCGATACCCGGGCGCAGTATTGTCTTGACCATAGACCGTTCCGTGCAATATATGGTTGAGAAAAAGATAAAAGAAGGTGTGGAAAGATACGATGCTTTGTCAGGTAGCGTTATTGTAATGGATCCTTACACGGGGCGTGTTATAGCAATGGCAAACTATCCGGCCTACGATCCTTCCAAGTTCTGGGTTGAAGAATCCGAACAGCGGGGCGACGAGGAGAAATCGGAGAGAAAAAGAATTGAAAGGAGAAATCTCGCAATTCAGCAAACTTACGAACCCGGGTCTGTGATGAAACCCATGACGGTTTCAGCTGCGGTAGATCTAGGTCTAGTTACCGCTAATACAACTTATGAAGATAAAGGTCCTGTCTATTATTCAGGGCATAAGGTTGACAACTGGGATTTCAAACATTATGGAATTTTGACTATAACCCAGCTTCTTGAAAAATCAAACAATATTGGGGCGGCGTGGGTGGGGCATAAAGTTGGTGTGGAAAAACTTAGACAGTATCTTGCCAACTTTGGTTACGGTAAAAAGACAGGGATAGAATTGGAAGGCGAGGATACGGGAATATTGAGGGACGCTTCTACGTGGACCGATATAGATTTGGCAAACATATCTTTTGGGCAAGGGATCTCAGCCACGCCTCTACAAGTTATAAATGCGTTCAATGTCATCGCAAATGGCGGTCAGCTTTACCAGCCTCAGATAATTTCTAAAGTTTATGACAACGGAAGAGTTATGGAAATGAAACCGAAATCCATAAGACGGGTTATCTCCACTGAAACTGCCGACGAGATGGTCAAAATGCTTGAGAACGCGGCTGAAAACGGCGAAGCCAAATACTTTGTTTTGAAGGATTACAAAATAGCCGGAAAGACGGGAACCGCCCAAATTTTTAAAGATGGAGAATATGCCGCAGAGGATACGAATGCTACATTTGTTGGTTTTTTCTCGGGTAATAAGAGAATATCTCTCATCGTGAAGCTTGAAGAGCCGAAAACATCAATTTACGCGTCTTTGACCGCTGTTCCCCTTTGGATGGAAATTGCTACGGAGCTGGCTAAATTTTACGGAATCGCTCCGGACAAGAGTTTCGGCGTTTCCCAATCTCAATAGAACTGTCCCTATTTAATTTTCTTTTGTATTTTGTATTTTTGTTTTGTGCCCCAAGAAGGAAGAAGAATAGGTGTTGATGGTGAGAGGATTGCTGAGAGGTACCTGATATCCCGAGGATACAAGATATTGAAGAAGAACTGGTTTTGCTACGCCGGAGAGCTGGATATAGTAGCATACAAGGATAAAATAGTCTTTGTTGAGGTAAAGACCCTTTCTTCAAGATCGGGAGAAGATCCATCTGTTATGCTAACAAGGCGAAAAAGAATCAAATGGTACCACACCTCCAACTATTTCCTTTTGAGAAACAAACTTCTTGGGGCGCAGTGGAGATTTGATTTTGTTGGAGTCATAAAAGATGGAAAAAGATACAGGTTAAGGCATTATAGGAATATTTCTATACCGTAGCTCCATAGGAAAAAATTTCGGGATTTGGCTATTTGATAAAAACTATTGAACACCCCCCATATTTTCTTGTAGTATTGATTCATGGCAAAAAAGGTACTTTTTGTGGAAGACGATGAAGGTTTTTTTAATATTTTCTCGGTTCCTCTTAAAATGAAGGGTTATGAAGTAATCCATGTAGCTGACGGAGCTAGGGCAATGGATAAAATATTGCAGGAAAAACCCGATCTGGTTCTCATGGACATAATTCTACCAGGGATGAGCGGCTTGGATATCCTAAAGGAAATGAAGGAGAATATGGACACGAGAGATATCAAGGTCGTTATGCTTACTAATTTTGGTAACGACGAGAATGTTAAAAAAGCGGTTGAATACGGAGCCGAAGACTATTATATGAAATACAATGTCGTTCCTTCTGAACTGCCCGAAAAAATTGCCGTGCTTCTAGGGGAAACTCCGGAATCAGGTATAAAGGTGACGGGCTAAAGGCTCTATGGAATCATACAATATATGGCTAATTATTGCTGAGTCTGTACTATTGCTTATCATTTCGATTCTTCTCTTCCGAAAATCAAGCGAACTTAATAAACTTCTTGAGAAGATAAATAAAATGAAAATGGGTACGGGTCTGCTAGATGGGGAAAGAGATTACGTAGCGGCTATGGTTCATGAGCTGAGGGCGCCGCTATCTGTGATTAAAGGAGCTTCAGATTTATTGTTGAAGGATGCTACCAACTTAGATACCGAACAGATTCATACTCTTCTATCTCAGATAAAAGAGAACTCAAATGCGATGCTTAAAATTGTAGCCGATATACTTGATGTTTCCAGAATAGGTTCAGGAAAGTTTGAGATAAACAAAATTTTTGCCAATCTAAACGATACTCTCAAAGAGGAGTGCAGTTACTTTAATGCGCTTGCCAAAGTGAAAGGGATAAAGCTGGAGCTTGAACTTGATGAAAATTTTGGAAGTTTCGGATTTGACCCCGATAGGATAAAGCAGGTAATGGGCAATCTTTTGTCCAATGCTATAAAGTTCACCCCCGAAGGCGGTACAATAACCGTTTCTGCGAAAAGGTACGATCATAATGTGGAAGTAACAGTTGCTGATACGGGTGTAGGAGTTCCTGACAGTGAGAAAGGGTTGCTGTTTAAGCCTTTTAGCCAAACTTCCAGTCACACGCGTTCAGAAGAGAGAGGCACTGGCCTAGGTTTGGTTATTGTTAAGGCTATAGTCGAAGCCCATAAAGGAAATATACGAGTTGAAGATAATAAGCCGTCGGGTATCAAGTTTATTTTTACCTTGCCTTTGTAGATGAAATTAAATAGAAACGTTTTTAGAGAATATGACATACGCGGCAAATATGGGTTGGAGATAGATGAAGATCTTTTCTGCCACATAGGAAAAGCTTTGGGTACGATATACAGAAAGCGAAACCTTTCAAAGATTGTGTTGGGAATGGATTGTCGACTCTCTTCTGAGTCTTTAGCTAGGGAGCTTTCCAATGGGCTTTTAAGCACCGGTTGCAATGTCGCGTTTGTTGGGCATGTTCCCTACCCCATGATCCATTTTCTTACCACAACCGGCGGTTTTGAAGGGGGCGTGTATGTTACAGCTAGCCACAATACTAAGGAGTACAACGGTGTAAAACAGGAATACGCGGGAGCCGAACCCATCTATGGTGAAAGTATTCAGGAAGTTGCGAATCTGATAGAAAAGGAGAACTACGCTGTTGGTGCAGGAGCGTTTTCAGAAGAAAACCTGGAAGATTTATATGTTTCTTTTATTGCAAAATGCTTTAGATTTAGGAAGAAGCATAGGGTTGTGCTTAATGGTGGCAATGGGGTAGCTGGAGGTGTGGCTTTGAAAATACTAAATAAGCTGAATGTGGAGGTTGTGCCAGTAAATGTTGAATCTGACGGCTCTTTTCCTAATGGTACACCCGATACCGAAGATGAGGGGTTTATGCACCAGACATCCGAAGCGGTTAAAAAGCATGGCGTTGATGCAGGATTTGGTCTTGATGGTGACGGTGATAGATTCTTGATGGTGGACGAGAAAGGCGTTCCCCACACGACCGACAGATCCCTCTTGTTATTTTCAAAATATATTCTTGAACAAAACCCAGGTTCTAAGATCGCGTATGATGTTAAATGTACGTCCTTAGCTGAAGAGATGATAAGAAAATTTGGAGGTGAGCCTATTATGATGAAAACAGGAAGATCGTTGTTTATAAAGATGATGACCGCAAAAGAAGCTTTGTTCGGAGTGGAATTTTCTGGGCATACCTACTTCGCCGATAAATATTTTGGCTATGATGATGGAATTTACGCAATATGTAGAACTCTGGAGATATTGGATCGGGAAAGAAATTCTCTCTCTTATCTTATGTCCGAGTTCCCTAAAATGGTGAGTTCTCCCGAGATAAAGGTGCCGTGCTCGGATGATTTAAAGTTTTCCATAGTGGAAAAAATAGTTGAGCAAGTTACGGAATCTAATCGTTTCTCAAAAAAAAGCTTTATTGACGGTGTAAGGGCGAATGTTTCGGATACAGGGTGGTTTTTAATAAGGGCTAAAAATACTTCACCCTTTTTAGGAATTCGCGCCGAAGCTGCGGATGAAGAAGAACTAAAAGAAGTGTTAAATGAAGTTGAGGCTTTACTGCTTCCCTACGGATTAAATTTGAGGGGCTGATGCAGGTTACAAACTTATTAATTTTGTTATATCATATCCATATATGAATAAAAAAACTGCCCAGATATTGTGGTTCAAAGAGGTTAGCAAGAACGATATAGGTCTTGTGGGGGGAAAGGGCGCAAATCTTGGTGAAATGGTAAATGCCAAGATACCAGTGCCCGATGGTTTTATAGTTACAGCCGGAGCATATTTTGATTTTATAAATTCCACATCATTAAAAGAGAAGATAGTACACGAACTCTCGGGTTTAGATGTTGAAAACTCAAAAAAACTTCAAGAGGCGTCAAAGAGAATAAAAACTGCCATTATGGCTGCAGACATGCCCGAAGATCTTGTCCGGCAAATCAAGGATTGCTACCACAAATTGTGTGGGGAAAACGATAGGTATGTAGCAGTTAGAAGCTCGGCTACAGCAGAAGACTTGCCCGATGCTTCCTTTGCGGGCCAACAGGAAACGTATCTGAATGTTAAAGGGTGGGCTAAAGTGGTGGAAAAAGTGCAAAAATGCTGGGCGTCCCTTTTTGAAGCGAGGGCGATTTTTTACAGACAGACCAATAAATACTCTCACCTTAAAGTTGGAATAGCTGTTCCGATACAGCTGATGGTGCAGTCTGATTATTCGGGAATAATGTTTACCGTAAATCCCCTGACCAACAACCAAGATGAGGTCTCAATAGAGGCTGCTTATGGTCTTGGACAGCCAGTAGTTTCGGGTGAAATAACTCCAGATCAATATATAGTCAATAAAAAGACGGGCAAGATATCTTCGCGTTATATTGCAAAACAAACATGGCAGCTCACTTTGGCGGGGAAGACTCCGATATCAAAAAAATTTCAGGATGTTCAAAAATTAAGTAATAAACAAATTGTTGAATTGGCAGAGATTGGTATGAGGATAGAGAAGCACTACGGAAGGCCTCAGGACATTGAGTATGGAATTGAAGATGGAAAGATATATATTGTTCAATCAAGGCCTGTAACTACTTTAAAGCAAAAAACCACTGAGTTAGGAATAGATGATTCAAAAAAGGCAAAAGTTCTACTTGAAGGACTAGCCGCATCGCCGGGGATAGGGACAGGGAAGGTACAGATAGTAAAAAGTCCTAAAGAGATAAATTTGGTGAAAGAAGGTGAGGTTTTGGTGGCAGAGATGACAAATCCTGATTACGTTCCAGCAATGAAAAGAGCAAGTGCTATAGTAACAGACTTGGGAGGAAGAACTAGTCACGCGGCTATTGTAAGCCGTGAGCTTGGCATTCCGGCTGTTGTTGGAACCAGCCATGCAACAAAAATCTTAACTAATGGAGAGGTTATTACGGTTGATGGGGCTGCTGGCAAGGTTTACGAGGGAGATATTTCCGAAATCAAGAAGGTGGTAGAGTCTAAGCTTGATTTGAGCAAAATAAAAACAGCTACAAAAATATATATGAACCTCGCGGAGCCCGAGCTTGCAGCTGAAATGGCTCAAAGAAATGTTGATGGGGTCGGGCTTTTACGCGCGGAATTCATGATGGCTCAGATAGGAAAGCACCCCAAAAAATTTATTATGGAAAAAAAGCAGAAAGAGTTTATTGAAAAGCTTGCTGAAGGGATGGGACAGTTTGCTGAGGCTTTTCATCCCAGACCTGTTGTGTATAGATTTAATGATTTTAAATCAAATGAGTACGCAAATTTAGTGGGGGGCAAGGAGTTTGAGCAGGATGAACCTAACCCAATGATAGGTTATCGTGGGGTGTCTCGCTATATAGCCGAGCCCGAAGTTTTTGAAATGGAGATCGAGGCTATAAAGATAGTTCGAAACAAGAGGGGCCTGAAGAACTTATGGGTCATGATGCCATTTGTGAGAACGGTTGAGGAACTTCGTGAAGTCAAAAAAATTCTTAGCGTTGGTGGGTTAAGAAGAAGCGGTCTCTTTAAATTTTGGATGATGGTTGAGATACCTTCTAATGTTATTCTTCTCGATGATTTTCTTGATGAAGGAGTTGATGGGATTTCAATAGGGACAAACGATCTCACTATGCTTACCCTTGGGGTTGATCGAGATAACGAGAAAGTAGCTGGTATATATAATGAAATGAATCCCGCGGTTTTAAAGTCTCTTGAAAAAATAATAACGACTTGTCGAAAGAGAAAAGTAACATCATCCGTTTGCGGACAGGCGCCTTCTGTATATCCCGAACTTGTTGAGATGCTTGTTGAATGGGGTGTGACTTCAGTGTCGGTAAGCCCTGATGTGATAGAGAAAACTCGGGAGATTGTGTACAACGCTGAAAAGAAGATATTAAGCGGCAAAAAGAAATAGCTTTGATCATATCTATCTAGAATATGCCAAAGATAAAGGATATAACCTGTCAGAAAATACTTAACTCCCGTGGAGATTGGACAATTGAAACGAAAGTGGTGCTTGATGATGGTTCGGAAGGTATTCAAGCCATTCCTGATGGAGCTTCTAAGGGAGAAAATGAAGCAATTTATATACCGGTGGATAAAGCTGTAGATATTGTGAGTTCCGCTATTAGAGATGTGTTGGAAGGTGAAAATCCCTATGAGCAAGCTGCTATAGATCGTGTTCTAATCGAGATGGACGGGACGCCGAATAAAAAGCACCTCGGGGGAAACAGTATACTTTCGGTTTCCTTGGCGACAGCAAAAGCCTCAGCGAAATCGCAAGGACTGGAGCTATATGAGTATTTGGCGTGGTTATTTTCGCATAAAAGAGCAGTATCGACCTCTCTGAAATTTCCAACTCCGATTTTCAATATTCTAAATGGAGGTTTACACGCGCATAATAATTTGTCATTCCAAGAGTTTATGGTGATCCCTTCGGCCAAAATGACGTTTGATAAGGGATTGGAGCTCGGAGTTAAGGTTTATCACAATTTGAAAGATGACTTAATAAAAGATGGTTGTGATGTTGACGTTGGGGACGAAGGTGGTTTTGCTCCTAACGGTTTTACGATTGCTAAGGCTTTGAGATATATATCTTCGGCTGCGTCCAGAAGCTTTAAACTTGGCGACCAAGTTTTTATTGGATTGGATGTTGCGGCGGGCTCCTTTTATAAAAAAGGCATATACCAAATACTTGAGGATGGGCTTGTATTGGAAGATGAAGAGCTGGAGAGGATGTATGTAGGTATATTATCTAACTATCCGCTTATTTATATAGAAGACCCCTTTTACGAGGGGAATGTTCAAAGTTGGCAGGAGTTTACTCGAAAGCTGGGAAGCAAATTGATGATAGTGGCTGACGACCTTGTTGTTACAAACCCCAAGTTTTTGAAAAACGTCGTAAATAGAAAGTTAGCTAATGCGGTCATCGTAAAGCCAAACCAGGTAGGCACTCTTACGGAAACCTTCGAGTTTATTAGGGATGCGCAAGATGCAGGAATGAAGATTATTGTTTCTCACAGAAGCGGCGAGACAGGAGAGGATACTTTTATTGCTGATCTTGCGGTAGCTGTGGGGGCTGATTTTATCAAATCTGGCGCACCTGTGCGGGGGGAGAGGGTCGTAAAATACAACCGTCTTTTACAGATATATAACGAGAAAGGGAAGTGATTACTATACCGTGTAGGCTGCGTAGTCTTTTCCAAGCGGAGTTTCAATTGTTGCTGTTTCCTCATCAGATAAATTCTCAAAGTATCTTCTGAATCCTCTTATTGAGTTTCCATGGCAGGAAACCGCAACATTTAATTTATGTTCTATCATGAGAGGAATTATTTCTTCACAGAACGATCTAACTCTTTCACAAACCATTTTTATGCTTTCTCCATTCTCAGGTTTGTATTCAAACGATCTTCTTATCATTTTTAGGAGCTGGGGGTTTTCAAGCTGTATTTCGAGTTTGCTTTTTCCTTGTAGGATTCCGTAAGATCTTTCTTTTATTCTTTCATCAGTGTTTATTTCTAGAGATTTTGCCTTTTTGTTAAGGGAAACGGCTATTTTCATTGTATCAACCGCTCTTATTTGGGGAGAAGAAATTAACATATCAATTTTTTTATCTTTCAGTTTTTCGGCTAACTCCAATGCTTGTTCCCTACCTTTTTCCGTCAAGGGCGAGTCCCGCCATCCGCTAAATACAAAGTTGGCATTGTCCTCTGTTTGTCCGTGCCTGAAAATATATATTATTGGTCTTCCGGGCTTTTCAATCTTGGGGAGTGTGTCTGTGTGCTTGTAGCTTAAAATAGAAACTGCCTTGTCAACTTTTTTCCCTTCCATATTTTTTATAGTAAGGTTCAAGGAGAACAGAATCTATCATTTTTAAATCCTAGCATAAAATGTTATCATACTGAAATGGACTTAATTTCGTTTTTCATATCATTTATCTTGCATATAGATAAGCATTTGGGGGAGATAATCAGCCAGTACGGAACTTTTGCATATTTAATTCTATTTCTAATAATATTTGTAGAAACAGGGCTTGTTTTTACGCCATTCCTACCTGGGGATTCTCTTCTTTTTGCTGCTGGGGCTTTTGCCGCAATCGGCTCTTTTGATATTTTTTTGCTTTTCTTCCTTTTGTGGGGAGCTGCTGTTTTGGGTGATACCGTAAATTACTGGATAGGACATTTTTTTGGGGAGAAGATAATTAGCAATAAAAGGATACCGATAAAACAGGAACATGTTGAGAAAACCCAGGTATTTTATGCAAAGCATGGAGGCAAGACAATTTTTTTGGCTAGGTTTGTGCCTATCGTAAGAACTTTTGCACCTTTCGTTGCTGGGGTAGGAAAGATGAGGTACGGATATTTTATTGCTTATAACATTTTTGGTGGTTTTGTCTGGGTTGCTAGTTTTTTGTCCGCGGGATATTTTTTTGGCAATATCCCTCAGGTTAAGGAAAATTTTTCTCTAGTCATTTTCACGATAATATTTATCTCGATTCTGCCGATGATCGTTGAGGGCGTCAAAAGTAAACGTTCAAAAAAGCAAGAATCCTAATTGTTTTTATATCTTCTAATTACTCCGGTTACCACTCCTTGAATGCTTAGGCTTCTCGAGTCGACGTAGAGCGGATCCATATTTTTGTTGGCAGGTTGAAGTCTTATTTTTCCATCTTTCTCTCTATAAAAAGTTTTGAGTGTAGCGAATTCATTGTCTATCAAGGCCACAACTATCTGACCATCCGACGCTGTATTTTGTTGTTGTATTACAACATGATCGCCGTCAAAAATTCCCATATCTATCATTGAGTCTCCCTTTACTTGCAAAACGAAGCATCGTTTATGCTTGGAGACAATGTCCGAGCTGACTGTAACGGTTGCAAGAGGGTTTTCTACAGCTTCAATAGGTTCGCCGGCGGCTATGTATCCAACCAACGGGAGCTCAACAGCGGAAAGATTGGAATTGAAAGAGTGGTCCAGTATCTCTATTCCTCTAACAGAGCCTTCATATTTTTTTATCATTCCCTTTTTCTCCAGAGCTTGTATGTGCTCATGCACTGTTGCTAGTGAAGAAAGACCCATAGAATTGGCAATTTCCTGTAAAGTAGGTGAGTGGCCGTTGACCTGGATGTACTGGGAAATAAAATCTAAAATTTGCTTCTGCTTTTTATAAAGTGTTACGGGGCTCATTAAAAACCCTCCTTGGCCTGAAAATATTTACGGATTTTCTTTGGTTTTTAGCTATTTTCATAGTACCGAAAAATATACGAAGATGTCAAGACCCTGTTTTCTAATACCGTTAGATATACAAGGCAGTAGGTAAGAGCGAGCCAAAGAAAACCCAAAAATATGCTACAATTTTGAAGATGTTTAAGTTAGTTTCTCCATTTAAGCCTACAGGCGATCAGCCCGAGGCAATAAAACAGCTGACAGAAAATTTAGAAAGAGGTGTTAAAGACCAGGTGCTGCTGGGTGTTACAGGAAGCGGAAAAACCTTCGCGATTGCCAATGTTATTGAAAAAGTTCAGAAACCCACTCTCGTGATTTCTCACAACAAAACATTGGCGGCCCAGCTTTATCAAGAGTTCCGTGAGTTTTTTCCGGAAAACGCGGTTGAGTATTTTGTAAGTTACTATGATTATTACCAGCCAGAAAGCTACATACCCGCTACAGATACATATATTGAAAAAGATTCGGATATTAACGAAAAAATAGATAAGCTTAGGCTTTCTGCGACAACTTCGTTAATGACGAGAAAAGATGTGATAGTTGTGGCCTCTGTGTCCTGTATTTACAATTTGGGGAGTCCTGCGGAATATTCAAAAGTAGCGATAGAGCTAAGGGAAGGTATGAAAATTCGCAAGGCCGATCTTCTGAAGAGACTTTCTCAAATATATTACGAACGTTCGGAATACGATTTTATTAGAGGGACTTACAGAGTGACCGGAGATGTTGTTGATGTGTATCTTGCGTATCAGGATTACGCGGTAAGATTAGAGGTATCTGACGATGTTTTGATGAGCATAAATTATATGGATCCTCTGACAGGGGGCTATGTAGATGATCTGCCGCAAGGATTGGTCATAATTTATCCTGCCAAGCACTATGTCGCCCCCGAGGAAACCCGCAACCAAGCCATTTCAGAGATTAAAAAAGATCTTCAGGCAAGGTTAGAGGAGCTTAAGAAGAACAACAAAAATTTGGAAGCATACAGGCTCGAACAAAGAACCAATTACGATTTGGAGATGATAGAGGAGCTGGGGTATTGCAAAGGAATAGAAAATTATTCGCGCTATTTTGATGGAAGAAACCCTGGGGAACCGCCCCATACCTTGATTGAATATTTTCCTAAAGACTTTTTATTGGTTATAGATGAGTCGCACATAACAATCCCGCAGATTAGAGGTATGCATAACGGGGATTACTCAAGAAAGAAGACGCTGATTGACTATGGTTTCAGGCTTCCATCAGCTCTTGATAATCGTCCGTTAAATTTTGAAGAATTTTTGTCAAAAATAAATCAGACAATATATGTAAGCGCAACTCCAGATCAGTGGGAATTGGAAAGATCCGACGGAAAAGTGACCGAGCTCTTGATAAGACCTACCGGTATAGTTGATCCAAAAGTTACGGTTATTCCTACCAAAGGGCAGATTGAGGATTTGCTGAAAAGGGTGAAGGAAAGAGCGGCTAAAAAGGAAAGAGTTCTTGTGACAACTTTAACAAAACGAATGGCAGAAGAGATGTCTGCCTATATGACGGAGAGGGGAATAAAGGTTACATATCTTCATTCTGATATAGATACTTTGGAGCGGACCGATATTTTGGATAATTTGAGGAAGGGAAAATATGATGTTCTTGTGGGAATTAATTTATTGAGGGAGGGTTTAGACCTGCCAGAGGTGTCCTTGGTAGCGATTTTAGATGCCGATAAAGAGGGCTTTTTAAGGTCCGAGACCTCGCTTATTCAAGTTATGGGCAGAGCGGCTAGACACATTTCCGGGGAGGTTGTTATGTATGCTGACAATATTACCGGAAGCATGAGAAGGGCGATTGAAGAGGTGGAAAGAAGGCGGGAAAAGCAAATAAAGTACAATGAAGAGCACGGTTTGACACCTTCCCAGATTGTTAAGCCGATCAGAGAAAAGCTGATTGATGAGGAGATTGAAGAAGCTTTGGAGACAGCGCGCGGCAGAAAAGTGTATGAGGATTTAGATTACCAACAATTACCTCCAAACGAGCTCAAAAAAGAAATAAAGAATTTGGAAAAAGAAATGTTGTATGAAGCGGAAGTGTTAAATTTTGAAAGAGCCGCGGTCTTGAGAGACAAAGTAAGGGAACTAAAAAAAATTTTAGGTTAAATCTTCCGAGAATCAGGCTTTTTATTCGTACTTAGGTTCAGTCCATATTTGCGGGTGCTAGTTTCGTCTTATTTATTGACCCTCGTCTGTCTGTCTAATAGAATCGATGAAGAGCAGATGAGAAATACTCCAATCAAAGTTGGTAAATCCTTAATCAAAGCTGTTAAAGCCATAGGTTACTTTTTCCTTTACATTTACGATGGCTTGCTCATATACATTAAAAAGTTCAAATACGCCGGCGTAAAGAAAAAAGCGGCCTTCCGCGGGATTAAAAGTTTTGCTAATGGGTTAGTTTCATTTTTTAGAAAAGGCGCCGGTATTTGGTTGGAATTAATCAAATGTTCAAAAGCGTTTATCGCTGGCTTTTTAGCGTCTGTAATATTCATTTTTATCCCGTACATAGTAAATACGTGGTTTAGAGAACTCCCAAGTCCAGAAATGCTTTTAGTAGCCCAAAAGTACGGCGCCACCCAAATTTTTGACAGAAACGGCGTACTACTTTACGAAATCTATGCAGATAAAAAATACGAACCAGTAAAGCTGGAACAGATTCCTAAAAATGTTGTTAACGCCACCATAGCTGTTGAGGATTCCCTTTTTTACCTGCACAAAGGGCTAAGGCCTGACAGCATAATTCGTGCTTTTACCAAAACTTTCTTCAACGGCAGTAAACAGGGAGGGTCAACGATCACTCAACAATTAGTTAAAAATGTTCTTCTTACCCCCGAGAGAACTTTTTCCAGAAAGGTAAAAGAAGCAGTTTTATCTGTAATGGTTGAGGCAAAATATTCCAAAGAGGAAATACTTGAGATGTATTTGAATAATATTTCTTATGGCGGCAACGCTTGGGGTATCCAATCGGCCTCTCAAAAGTATTTCGGGAAGAATGTTTGGGAGTTAAACCTGGCTGAGGTTTCAATGTTGGCGGGGCTTCCTTCCTCTCCCTCTCTATACTCTCCTTTTAGCGACATTCAAAAGGCTAAAGATCGTCAGAAGTATGTTCTAAAAAGAATGGCCGGTTTGGGTTACATAACTTTAGAAGAAGAGCAAGAGGCGTTGGTAGAGGATTTAGTTCTTGTTCCTCAAAAAGATTTTATTGCCGCCCCGCATTTTGTGAATTTTGTACGGCAGGGGTTGGAAAAAATGTATGGGAGCCGCTTTGTGAATGGAGGGGGGCTTAAAGTGGTCACGACACTAGACTATTCCCTCCAGCAAAAAGCGGAAGAAATCGTTTATGATGAGGTACGAAAGGGCGCCGCGTACGGTTTTTCCAACGGCGCCGCTGTGGTTTTGGATGTGAAGAACGCCGAGATGTTAGCGTATGTGGGATCGGCGGATTATTTTTCGCCGAAATGGGGCGCTTTTGATGTTGTTACGGCTTTAAGACAGCCCGGCTCCTCTATTAAACCGGTTACATATTCTTTGGCTTTTGCTTCCGGAATGACTCCAGCGACGACAATTCAGGATTCTCCGGTTGTTTACACTTTTCAAGGCGCGGAAGCTTACAGGCCAGTTAATTATGATGGAAAGTTTCACGGAACTGTTACCTTAAGGGCGGCTTTAGCCAATTCCTATAATGTTCCTGCAGTAAAATTAGCTAAGATTGTGGGGCCCGACGACATTGTTGCGCTCGGAAGGGATATGGGCCTTACAAATTGGGAGGTAGATGGTTCATATGGGCTTTCAATTACCCTTGGAGGCAAGGAAGTAAGGCTTTTGGATTTGACCAATGTATATGCAACTCTCGCCCGAAAGGGATCTTTTGTTGAACCGTCCTTCCTTTTATCTGTTAGAGATGGGAGGGGGTATGAGATTTATTCAAAAAAGCAATTTTATCCTAAACAGGTGATTTCTGAAGAAGTGTCCTATTTGATTTGGCATATACTCTCCGATAATGATGCGAGAATTCCAGCTTTTGGAACAAGAAATTTTCTAAGTCTTTCGGGTTACAAGATAGCTGCAAAAACAGGGACCACAGATCAAATAAAAGACAATTGGACTTTCGGATACACCCCAAGTTACGTAGTTGGAGTATGGGTTGGCAACAACGACAACACGCCGATGAACAGACGCATGGCTTCGGGTTTGACAGGCGCCGCCCCGATTTGGAATAGGATAATGGCCGAGGTTCTTCACGGGAAACCAAATGAAATTTTTGATACGCCAAGCGGAGTGTTCGAAAAGAAGGACGAAAAATGCGGCATGACGGAGGTTTTTATAAAAGGATCGAAAGTGCCTGAAAATTTGTGTTCCAAAGTGGGAAAAGAAAAGAAGGACTGAAATACATCTTCACAAACCCGAACTTTTACCGTAAAATCATTTGGTCATGGAAAACACCTCGCTTACACATATTTTGGTCAGGGGCGCCCGCCAACATAATCTGAAGAATATAGATTTGGATATCCCAAAAAATAAGATGGTTGTCTTTACGGGAGTTTCGGGATCGGGGAAGTCCTCTTTAGCTATGGATACAATTTACGCCGAGGGGCAGAGGCGTTACGTTGAAAGTTTGTCGGCCTACGCTCGTCAGTTTTTGGGCGTTATGGACAAGCCTGATGTGGACAAAATAGAAGGACTTTCACCAGCAATAGCAATAGATCAGAAAACGACTTCAAAAAATCCAAGATCTACGGTTGGTACTATTACCGAGATTTATGATTATCTTAGGCTTCTTTATGCTCGAATAGGACACCCCCACTGTCCTCAATGTGGAAGGGAGATACAAAGACAGAGTTCAACCGAGATTGCCCAGACAATCTTGGATTTGATCTCCGGTTACAAAGATTTTAAATCAGAGAAGGGGACGAGGTTTTTTATTTATTCCCCGATTGTTAGAGATAGAAAGGGAGAATATTCTGCTCTTTTTGAAAATCTCAGGAAGCAGGGAGTGCTTCGCGCTAGAGTGGATGGCGAAGTTATGAGCTTAAAGGAAAAATTTGATTTGATAAAGACCAACAAGCATACGATCGATGCTTTAATCTCAAGACATTCGGTAAATTCTAAAAAAATGGCTGACAGCGGCGAGGCTAAGAGTGTTTTTTCAGAGATTTTTCAATCGGTTGAAACCGCTCTTCGACTTAGCGGCGGAACAGTTATATTAAGCGTGATAAAGGGGAGCTCTTTTGATTTTCCTGAAAACCCTAAAGACACCGAAGACCACCTTCTTTCCGAGAACTTCGCGTGCCCGGTTTGCAACATATCTCTTCCGGAGATTGAGCCCAGGACATTTTCTTTTAACTCACCGCACGGCGCATGCCCAGCTTGTGACGGTCTCGGGATGCAGTTAAAGGTTAATGAGGGCGCTGTTGTAAATCCCAGGCTTTCTATATCTGAGGGTGGAATTCTACCTTGGCAGAAACTTTTTGAGCATCAAACCTGGACGCAGAATGTGATAAAAAAAGTGGCTGAAGTTTATAATTTTTCTCTTGATAAACCCATAAAAGATTTGTCGGAAGAGGCGCGCAGAATAATAATGTACGGAGCCGGGGACAAAAGATTTCGAGTAACTTACAGAGGACAGAGTGGCCACGAGCATACATACGAGGCCGGGTACGAAGGTGTTGTTCCCAACTTAATGAGAAGGCATAGAGAAACCCAATCCGAATATATAAGAAATGAGATAGAGAAGTATATGGTGAACGAGGATTGTCCCGTATGCAAGGGGTCGCGCCTTAAAAAGGAATCTTTATCCATAGTGGTTGACTCAAAACCCATAACTGAAATCACAGAGGCGTCAATAAAGGAAAACATTGAATGGATAAAAAAGCTTGATAAGGTACTTAATGAAAGGGAGCACAAAATAGCTGAAGGAATTCTCAAAGAAATAACTTACCGCCTCAACTTTCTAAAGGATGTCGGTTTGGATTATTTGACATTAGCCCGTTCCTCATCTCAACTATCAGGCGGAGAAGCTCAAAGGATAAGGTTAGCGTCCCAGATAGGTTCAGGTTTGTCGGGGGTATTGTACGTTTTAGACGAACCCTCAATAGGTTTGCATCAAAAGGATCAAGCAAAACTTATACGAACCCTGCACCAGCTCAGGGATTTAGGTAATACTGTGTTAGTTGTTGAGCATGACGCTGAAACAATGCTGGAAAGTGACTACATTTTTGATTTTGGACCTGGGGCAGGAGCAAATGGGGGTAAGGTTGTCGCGGAGGGAGCTCCTGAAGAGGTTATGAAAAATCCCAATTCTTTGACGGCAAAATATCTCTCCAAAAAACTGATAGTTGGAAAAAACGTAAAGAAAGATCATGCGAAAGGCGAGATGTTTATGAATTTAGACTCTGTTTCTAAACCGGAAAAGTCGATGGAAGGAAAGAAGTTGATACTAAGAGGGGCGACAGGAAGGAATCTGAAAAACATAGATTTGACCATTCCTTTGGGAAAGTTTGTCTGTGTGACGGGGGTTTCGGGATCGGGAAAGTCGACATTAATAATGGATACTTTATACCAAGCCCTGCGCCAAAGTTTCGGGTTAAAGCTTGAGCAAAGGCCCGAACCGTTCAGGGAGATAGAAGGGGCAGAGAATATTACGAACATAATCGCGATAGACCAGAGTCCAATCGGAAGAACCCCAAAGTCGAATCCTGCAACGTATACCAAAGTGTTTGATCACATACGCGAACTTTTTTCACAAACCCAGGAAGCCAGAGTAAGGGGCTACGGACCAGGACGATTTAGTTTCAATGTGAAGGGTGGAAGGTGTGAGGCCTGTGGGGGAGAGGGCCAAATTAAGATAGAGATGCAGTTTATGCCCGATGTTTATGTTAATTGTGAAGTTTGCCAAGGAAAGAGGTATAACAGAGAGGCTCTTGAAATTTACTACAAAGGTAAAAATATCGCAGATGTTTTGGATATGACGGTTGAAGAGGGGATGACATTTTTTGAAAATGTTCCTCAAATTCGAAGACGAATAGAAACCTTGTACGATGTTGGGTTAGGCTACATTAAACTTGGTCAGCCGGCTCCAACCTTGTCGGGAGGAGAGGCTCAGAGAGTGAAGCTGGCTTTAGAACTATCCAAGAGGGCAACCGGAAGCACATTTTATATTCTAGATGAACCCACAACAGGGCTGCACTTTGCCGATTTGGAAAATCTAATCACAATCTTCAGAAGGCTTACCTCCAGAGGGAATACAGTTGTAGTTATAGAGCACAATTTGGATGTTATAAGCAATTGTGACTACGTTATTGATATGGGTCCAGAAGGGGGAGAAGACGGCGGAAGAATTATTTTTCATGGAACTTTAGATGAGCTAAAAAATCACAAAACATCTTATACGGCCGAGGCGTTAAGAGGGTATTACAAGAACCGGTAGTTTACTAACGAACCTTAATAGTGTAACTTTTTCCGCTAAAGTCTTTCACCGCGAATTGATCTGCATTTTTTTCTAAATATATTGATGCTTTCTGACTTGGTGCTAAGATCTTTCCTTGCAAATCGTATATAAAATATCCGCTGGTGTTATCTATAATGTATCTGGTCTGTCCTTGTATAAGTTTGATGGGGTTAAAATTAAGTGCTTTTTTAATGGTAATTTGCGGGGTGGCGTCGCTGTCGTTTTTCGATGTCGCTGCGAAATCAATGTCAACTAGTTTTTCATTGTCGGAATATCTGTATGCGCCAGCTGGGTAGGGATACTCTGAACTTTTGCCTTTTATCACAAAAGCAAAGTGGTTGGTGTCAAGTTTAGTGAAATAGTCAGTACCGGATGTGGTTCCCCATGTAGGATCAACCTGAACCCAACCATAGAACGGATCGTAGTATTCTGCCCATGAATGAAGGGTGTCCCCGCCTTTTAGACTTATTGAGATGGGTTTTTCAATATTATCATTTGTGAAAGCATAACCCTCAATTTCTCGTGAAGGTATACCCATTGCTCTTAAGGTTCCCACAAATAGATCGGAAAACTCCATACATGTAAAAGACCCCCTTTGGGTAAGAGCTGCTACCGCGCCTTTTCTTTCAACTGTAGTGTTTTCAGCCGCAGAAGTATCATAGGTTAGGTTGGATGTTATATAGTCGTATACTCGTTTGGCATTTTGAGATACGTTCAGCTCTGGATCAAAAAGTGAATCGGCAAAACTTTTTATTTCCTCATTTTTCGACTCCCAGTATTTTTGATTTTTTGCGTACTCTTTTACAAGCGACTTAGGCAAATTCTCAATTTTTCCACCTAAGTCGGTATTTATTTGCCGTCCAAGTATTTTTGCGGATCCTGTTAGGGTGATTTCCAATTTGCTTCTGGGTCCGACCCAAAACAGGGCAAGAGCATTCCCATCCCCATCAAGCCTGATCTTTCTTGGTCGGGGAGTAATGTTCTCGTATTTAACTTGTTGTATATTAATTATATCCGGGGGAAGGGCTACTTCGTACACTGATCCGATTATTCTATTATTTTCCAGTTGGTATTTAATTCTAAAGTTTAACGATTGGTATTTGCCGAATGCCGCGGTAATGCCTTTTGAAGGATAGTTTTCTTTTACGAACGTATATACCCTTTTCCCATCCTCGTATTTTTCGGTTGCTGGGTTCGGAGAGACAAAAATTTTTGGCCCCATAGAGTCGGGGACGGAAAGTACGATATTGTAAATTGTTGTGGTTTCGGGAGCGTCTATCCCCTGTATATATATGTTCCACACATCTCCGACTTTTGAAGCTATTCCTTTTGTCTTGTAGGTGAGATTAACAATATTTTGCTTTCCCTCTCCAATTGAGTATGTTGAAAACGGAACAATAACTGTTGTTTCATCTTTTGAGGGATTTTCTTTTCTAACCTCGGCTTTTTTTCCATTTGTTTGAGCTATGATATCGTATATGTCCATATATTTTGTCTTAAAAGAATAGGTTGTTGGTACTACGTTATTTTTAAGACTAGTTATAATTGTGTTTTGGGTGACAAAGGTTTCTCCCGAGCTCTGCACGTCATATCTTATGTCGTAATTTATTATGAAGTTTTCCTCGGTTTGAGAATAAGCGGATTTACCAAGTGCTGTAAGCAAAAATAGTGCAACTGCCGCCTTCAAAAAAGCGTTTTTAAACATGGGTAAATGCTACAATAACTTCGTGATTTCCTCAAATATTATGGAAAAAGTCAAAAAGCTGCCTCAAACCCCAGGAGTCTACATCTACAAAGATAAAGGCGGGGAGGTTATATACGTGGGAAAAGCGAAAAATCTCAAATCTCGTGTGTCTTCGTATTTTCGGATTAATCTTGACCGCCGATCAAAAACATTCGCTCTGGCGCAAAATATCCACTCAATAGATTACATAAAAGTTGAAAGTGAGCTGGAGGCATTAATATTGGAGGCGGAACTCATTAAAAAATACCTGCCCATTTATAATGTAAATTTGAAAGATGACAAATCTTTTCTATACATTGGGATCAGAAATTCTAAGGAAAGTGTGGGAGGTAAAGTAATTTCTATCCCCACTGTTGAAACGTTTAGAAAAGGTAACGCCGAAAGATACAAGTATCGTTATGGTCCTTTTCCTGACGGCAAGACTGTTAAACAGTTAGTGAGGATGTTGAGAAGAATGTTTCCCTTTAAGGATTGCAGTACCTCGAAGTTTTGCAGATATAAGAAATTGAATACCCCCTGCCTGTGGGGGCACCTAAATTTGTGTCCAGCGCCATGTGTGTATGAAGAGGCAGTAATACCGGTTTGCAAAAGCAATATCAGATCTATTAAAAATATTCTTTCGGGGGGAACCAGCAGAATTATTGAAAAATACAACCGTCAAATGAAGAGATACGCCGCTGCCAGAGATTATGAGAGCGCGGCATCCTTGAGGGACCTGCTTCAGAGGTTTGAGTATGTCAGACAGTCGTTTCGTTTACCCAGAGATTACATTGAAAATCCTTATCTTATCGATGATCTGGCCAAAGAGGCCCTTGAAAATATAATATCTTTTTTGCCATTTCTAAAAGAAATACCGACAAGAATAGAGTGCTATGATATTTCTAACATATCCGGTAAGGAAGCAGTAGGTTCTATGGTCACTGCGATTAACGGAAGGATAGATAAAAGCGGTTATAAGAGGTTCAGGATTAGGACAAAACAAACTCCCGACGATTTTTTAATGCTTTATGAAGTTCTGTATAGGAGGCTTTCGCACGAGACGGATGAAAAGAAAAAGAGCTGGGGGCTTCCTTCTTTAATAGTTTTGGACGGCGGGAAGGGGCAGCTTTCTTCGGGTCTTAAGGTTTTAGAAAAGTTGAATCTTGATGTTCCAATTATTGGTATTGCCAAACATCATGAAACAATAGTGTATAACGATAACGGGTTTCATGAAACCACTCCCGCCCTTGATCTGCCCGGTATGAGACTGCTTTTGAACTTAAGAGATGAAAGCCACAGGTTTGCACAAAAATATCACCATGCCCTTCGTAGCAAGCAAGTATTTGGAAGGATAGTACAAAAGAAGCTATAATTTAGGATATGCGAGGCATTATCAGGACCTTTGTATTCGTGCTTATTTCAATTTTTTGCACAAACTATGTTTTGTCGTCTATTAGTTACGGAGGGGATACAAAGACCTTCTTGGTTATGTCCTTGACCCTCGCCTTTCTATTTTATTTATCTAAACCTTTGTTGATTACCTTTGGTCTGCCCGGAAGAGGGATCGGATTTTTATTTATCAGCACAATTCTGGCTTCTATTTGTTTGTATGTGCTTACCATATTTTTACCGCAGCTTATGATGACTGAAGCGACTCTATCTGGTTTGATTATTTTCGGTGTTGTGCTACCATCAAAAAGTTTAAATGCCTTTTGGTCAACGGTTTTTTCTGCTTTTCTTATTGCCGGGGTATTTACTTTTCTGGACTGGCTCTGCTGTTCAAAAAAGTAATTTTTATCGCTGGAATTAGGAGCAAAAATTATGGCAATACTAAAGACAAGTCAAATAATAATCAGCATCCTTTTAGTTATTCTAATATTAATACAAACAAAAAATGCGGGATTGGCATCTGGGCTAAAAAACTCTTTTACGACCTACAGATCGCTGAGGGGAGTAGAGAAAGCGGTTTTTATTCTTACTGCGATACTAGGTGTCGTTCTCGTAGTAAATTCCTTTCTGCTAATAACACTATCTTAATATGAGACCGGTTATTATAGAAGGAGGTCATCCGCTTTTAGGCACCGTCGCTGTGTCGGGGGCTAGAAACTCTGCTTTGAAATTGATGGCCGCAGCAATGCTCTCAAATGATGATGTTACTCTCCAAAATGTTCCAAGAACCGAAGCCATTGAAGATGATATGAAGATGATAAGAGCAATAGGGGGAAGAGTAGATTGGGCTGGTGCAGGCCGCTTAATCCTAAATGGAAGTGAAATTTCTTCATACGAAGTACCGTTAGAAATCGGCTCAAGGTACAGAACTTCCATATTGATGGCGCCTCCCCTGCTGTTTAGGTTCGGAAGAGCTTCTATTCCAAAAAACAAAGCAGGTACCGAACCTCGAAGGCCTATAAACAGGATAATAGATGCTTGGAAAAATTTGGGGATAGTTGTGGAGGAAGATGAGAAATACTATTTTATATCATGTGAGAAAGTGGCAGCTGGTCATGTAAGCTTCAAAAGGCCTAGCCATCTATCAACTGATGCGCTGATATTGACAGCTTCTTTTTTGCCCGGCACCACAGAAATAAATAATGCTTCCGAGGAAAGCGAGATAGATGATTTGATCGAGTTGGTGAATAGGATGGGAGGAGATGTTGCGAGGAGTGAGCCAGGGGTAATAAAAATAAAGGGTGCCAACATTTTTAAAGAAGCAACGATGGATGTTCAACCTGACAAGACAGAGGCGGCTATTTTTTGCACTGCCGCTTTGATAACGAAAGGAAACATAGTGATAAATAATGTAGATAGAAATGTAATGGTGCCGATGGTAAATTTTCTAACAAAAATTGGTGCCCGATATGAGTTTGAGCAGAATGCAATTAAAGTTTGGAGGCATGATGAACAACTGAAGGCTGTTAACCTCACAATTGCTCAAACTCCCGGTTTCATACCTGATTGGCAATCAATTGCAACTCTATTGTTGACGCAATGCGAAGGTACGGCTTATGTTCATGATACGGTATACACAGATCGTTTTGAGTATATAAAGGATTTGAATCGAATGGGTGCTAAAATTGAGCTGATGAGACCCTCGGATGCTGGGATTGCACCGGTAATAAGTGACGATACCTACGATCTCTCTGTTTTAGGAGAACCTTATACCGTTGCCAAGACAGAAGGACCGGTTAAGTTGAAAAGCGGGAAACTTGATATTCCCGATTACAGGTACGGAGCGGTTCATATTTTGGCAGCGCTGATCGCAGAGGGTAGAAGCGAGGTTAGTGGT
Source organism: Patescibacteria group bacterium (assembly GCA_026004595.1). Classification (GTDB taxonomy): domain Bacteria; phylum Patescibacteriota; class WWE3; order UBA101185; family UBA10185; genus UBA8498. The sequence continues at coordinate 26,499 of BPJL01000006.1, forward strand.
ATAGAAAACATAGAGTCGCATATAGAAAATTTTAGAATGAAGCTAACAAATTTAGGAGCGAAAATATGGAATCAATGGGAATAATGCTGGATCTTTTATTTTTGTTTGGTGCTGGTTTTCTTTCATTTCTTTTGTACCCTGTTTGGATAAATCTGGTATACAAGTTTCAGATGGGAGAAGAAGTTCGCGAAGATGCTCCCAAAACCCATCAAATTAAGATGGGAACCCCGACCATGGGGGGTTTGGTTTTTGTTTCAGTTGTGGCCGTAATAACTCTTTTGTTAAATCGCTCTAGAAATCAAACCTTACTTCCTATATTTATCGCTCTTTTATCAGGGTTGCTTGGGATGGTTGAGGATTTTACTAAGGTTTATAAAAAATCAGGATTGCCGGGGTTTTTTGAGTACCACTTTGGTGGGATTTTCAGAAAGAGAGATGCACGTCCAAGAGGGATTTTGAGTCTTGTATTGAAACCTTGGGAGTATTTCAAAGGTTTTTGGAGAGTTGTCGGTAGCACAGACGCAAGCGGAATACAAACCTATAAAAAATTTATAGTTCAGGCTTTAATCGGGGGTTTTGTCGCTTATTGGGTTTATTTCAAATTGGGTTGGGATTATATCTGGTTTCCTTTGATAGGAGATGTACATATAGGGGCTTTTTATCCCTTTGTTGTCTTTCTGTTATTTATTGTGATATTAAATGCCGTAGCGTTTACGGATGGTTTGGATGGTTTAGCAGGGGGTCTTTCACTAATGGCGTTTCTATCCTTTTGGGTAGTTTCCAGGGTCCTTGATTACAACTCAATAGCTGTTTTTTGCGCCACATTTGTAGGGGCTCTTCTGCCTTTTTTGTATTTTAATATATACCCGGCTAGGATATTTATGGGAAACGTGGGCTCGCATGTTCTTGGCGGCACTCTTGCTCTATTGGCAGTTATACTCCACCGCGAAATAGCTTTTTTGGTGATTGGGGCGGTTTTCCTGTTTGATGGAATAACCAGCCCTCTTCAGCAACTATCAGTTAAGTTGACGGGAAAGAGAATATTTCGTTTCGCTCCGATTCACCACCACTTTGAACTCATGGGGTGGCCTGAAACGAAAGTAACTTTAAGATTTTGGTTGTTCGGGGCGTTTTTTGCTTTTGCCGGAATATTCATTGCCCTCATGTAGTGGGAAAATATGAAACTCAACCCTGTCCCCAAACATTCTTATAGAGATAGATCATTCGTCTATATTATTCTTGCATTCCTTCTGTTTGGGATAGTAATAATTGCTGATTCAACAATTATCCACTCGGATACTTTATATAACGACCCCTATAGATTTGTTTTCCTGCAGATTGGTTGGGTTGTGATGGGTTTAGCGGGTTTTTTCTTCTTTTACAAACATGACTACAAGAAGATAGACAAAATTGCTATTTTGCTGCTCACGCTAAACATCATATTTTTGATTTTACTTGCCTTTGTGGCCTTCCTTCCTTGTTCGACTAATATTTTTTTTGCCCCATGCATAAATGGTGCAAACAGATGGTTTTTTTTAAATGCTCCTCCTCTGCCTAAAATACCGATATTAGGGGTGGTCGGTTTTCAGCCTGGAGAAATGGCAAAGCTAACCCTTGTTATGTATTTGGGGGTCATTCTTCCTAAGAAAATGCAGGAGAATAGACATGTCTTTGAGGTCTACGCCGGAGTAACTGCTCTTCTTTTTCTTTTAATAATGGCACAGCCTAACATGTCCACTGCGGTTATGGTAGCGGCAATTGGTACGATAGTTTACTATTCCTCCGGGGCTTCGATAAAACCTCTTTTGACCGCTGCTCCTGTTTTTATAATTCTAGGGGCTCTTCTTGTAATAAGCTCCCCATATAGGAGGGAGAGACTTTTGACTCAAATAAAGGGATCGGATGTAAGTGATAAAGATCAGGGGTACCACATAAACCAAATTCAGATTGCTTTGGGCTCAGGAGGTTTATTTGGAGTAGGTTTTGGGCAATCTCGTCAAAAATATTATTATCTTCCCGAGGTTGCTTCAGACTCGATCTTTGCGATAATCGGTGAGGAGTTTGGTTTTATAGGTACGGTTCTCGTGATACTGGCTTTTTCGTATTTGATATATAGAGGATTTAGAATTGCTAAAAACGCTAAATCGCTTCGAGGTAGGTTGTTGGCTACCGGAATAGTATCTTGGGTAGGGTTGCAGTTTTTTGTGAATGTGGGAGCAATGACTCAAATCCTCCCTTTAACTGGAGTTCCAATACCTCTTATATCTTATGGCGGTTCGAGCATGGTTTTTAGTTTGATGGGCCTTGGTATTTTAGCTAATATTGGAAAGGAAGCTTCTGTATGAAGGTAGTAATAACAGGAGGACATCATAGCTCGGCCCTGCCGGTAATAGAGCAATTTAAGATCAAATATCCCGATACGGAGATCTATTGGTTTGGGCACAGGTTTTCAATGAAAGGTGATAAAAACGATACGTTGGAGTACAGGGAGGTGATTGCGCTGGGTATCCCGTTTTACGATCTAAAGGCTGGAAAGGTTTATAAAACGTTTAATTTGGTCAGACTTTTGCGGGTGCCTTTTGGTTTCTTTCAAGCTTTATGTTGGCTTAAAAAAATTAAACCGGATGTGATCTTGTCTTTTGGCGGCTATCTTGCAGTACCCACGGTTATTGCAGGATGGCTCCTTGGAATTCCCTCTATAACCCACGAACAGACGGTTGTTGTAGGATACGCAAACAAAGTAATCTCGATATTTGCAAAGAAAATTTGTGTAGGCTGGAGAGAATCGGAAAAATTTTTTCCTGCAGACAAGGTTGTTTATTCCGGGGTGCCTATTAGGAACGCTGTTTTTGAAAAGAGATCCAGTTCGTTTGAGGTGGGAAACAACCTTCCGTTTATTTATATAACTGCAGGAAAGACAGGTTCGCATTTGTTGAATGAGATTATTAAAGAGGCTCTTCCTGAACTCCTTTCTTTTGCAAATGTTATACACCAGTGCGGGGACAATTCAAGATACAATGATTATGACCAACTGGCAGAGATATACAACCAGGTTGCAAATCTTTCGGAAGGCAAATATTTCCTAAGAAGATTTGTGCTTTATGATGAGATCGGTGAGGCTTTCAACCGCGCTTGTTTGGTGGTATCTCGTTCAGGCGCCCATACTGTAACGGAGCTTTTGGCGCTGGAAAAACCCGCCCTTCTTATACCCATTCCATGGGTTAGCCACAACGAACAATGGGAAAACGCAAATATGTTGAAAAAGTACGGTTTGGCCGAAATACTTGAGGAAAAGGACATAAGCGAGGAAGCCCTTTTAATATGCATAAAAAAAATGCTCGCTAACCTTTCCAGCTATAAATTAATAGACGATCAAGCTCGTAAGCTGGTTAATTTGAGCGCCGGGGAAATCATTGCCGATGAAACATTTAAACTTGCGAAAAGAGATAATAAGTAGGGGCCCCGTGCAAACGAGCGGAAACGATCTTCTCTTGAGGAAAATACAAAAGCGGCGAAGAGGTGTAAAAAGTCCTAGAGTAGTGGCAAGGAAGTATAGAACCCCCTTAAGAATGCTTATAGCGGCCGTAGCTTTATCTTTAGCGGTCTATTTTTCTTATAAGTATATATATATGAACCCGAAGTTTTCAGTTAAAAATGTTTTGGTAATAGGAGGAGGCAAATTTGTTAACGAGGAAGATTTTACAAACATTTCAAGACAAAAATTTGTTGGTAGAAGCATTTTCTCTATAAACATCCAAGAATCCGCAGCTAATCTGAAAAACAATTTTTTGGGAGCAAGAAACGTTGAGATATCTAAAGATTATCCCGATTCAATAGTTGTAAAAATAGAGGAAAGAATTCCTGTAGCCTTAATCAGATCCTCCGAGGGTAAATTTTATTATCTAATAGACAAGGAAGGTTATGTGCTGGGGGAGGTATCGGACGAGTTTATGGATCTTCCAAAAATAATTTATGATGGCGATATAAGAGTCGGATCGTTCATAAACGATAAAATAGTGCCTGTGAGCATTGAAATTTTGTCCGAGGCAGGAAAGGCTGGATTAGATGTGAGTAGTGTGAGTTTCAAGGAGAGATACTCCAAGTTATATCTAGGTCCTACAGAGGTTTACATAAGCAATATGAAAGATATTAAGCAGTCTGTTTCGGCCCTTGGGAAACTCTACAAAAACCTACTTCTTCAGGGAAAGTTAGTAACTAAAATTGATTTACGATATGATAAAGTAATAGTATCATATGAGTAGCTTTTAACTTCATTATGCCCAAAGAAAAGATAATTACAGGAATAGACATCGGCTCCACAAAAGTCAGCACCACTATAGCTTCGGTTTCCGAGTCAAAAGTATCTGTAATAGGTGTTTCAGGAGAAGTTCCATCAAAAGGTGTAAATAAGGGAAATGTTGTGGATATTGATAGCGCTGTGGAAGCGATAGCAACCAGTATTGAAAAGGCTGAGAGAATGGCGGGAGTTTCAGTTTCAAGTGCTTTTGTAACTATAAACGGAAGCCACATTGAAACTTTGAATTCTCATGGTGTGGTAGCCGTTTCCCCAAATCAGACAAATGAAATCACAAAAGAAGATGTTTCAAGGGTTATTGAAGCCGCTCAAGCCGTATCTCTGCCATCTACAAGGGAGATAATTCATGTAATACCGCGCGATTTTTCCATTGATTCCCAAGAGGGCATAAAGGATCCTGTCGGAATGTCAGGTGTTCGTTTGGAGGTTGAGACAAACATTATTCACGGCGCCGCAATAGCCATGAGGAACATCGTTAAGTGTGTAAATCAAGTTGGTGTAAATGTGGATGAGATGGTTTATGCAGGACTTGCTTCCGCAGAGGCTGTTTTAACCGATACTGAGAGGGAGCTTGGGACTTTGCTTGTGGATATAGGAGGCGGTACAACTTCAATGATAGCTTTTCTGGACGGAAGTTCCATTCACTCCGCTGTTTTACCCATAGGCGGCAAACTGATAACCAGCGACTTGGCGATAGGGCTTAGGTCGCGACTTGAAGACGCCGAAAGAATAAAAATAAGGCTTAGCAACGAAGCCGCCCTAGCAAAAGGATCGGATAATGTAAAAAAAGACGAGGATTTTGATGTTTCAGAATTTGGACTTGAAATAGATCGCCTCCCTAGGCAAATGTTGTACAAAATCCTTGATGCAAGGCTTGAGGAAATTTTTAGGTTGGTAGCCCTTGAAATAACAAAAGTAAATTTAAATGGTAAGCTGCCGGCGGGTGTAGTAATTACAGGAGGCGGAGCGCTTACAGCGAATGTAGAAAGAAATGCTAAATTGAATCTAAAAATGCCGGTAAGGTTGGGCGTACCACGTGGAGTCACCGGGCTGATAGATGAAATTCAAGGTCCCTCATCAGCGGCCGGTGTTGGAGCAGTATTGTATGGTGTCAAGCTATTCAGAGGAACACAGCTGTTGTCTTTTGATGAGAGGAGAGGTAATATGAATAAAAGCTTTTCGAAAATTATCGATAAGATAAAATCTTTTTTGCCGTAAAATCTGCCCGAGAGTAAAAAATTAAATATAAATTTGATATATTATTGCAATGCAAGTTAAACCTGAGATAGAACGTTTTGCAAAAATAAGGGTTGTTGGTGTCGGGGGTGCCGGAGGTAATGTAATCAACTCAATGATAGAGTCTAATCAGATAAAAGGTGTGGAGTTTGTTGCTATAAACACAGACGCCCAGGATTTATCCATAAATAAGGCTGTAATAAAGATACCGATAGGTCAAGAGATAACTCAAGGTTTGGGGGCAGGTTCAAATCCCGAAATTGGAAGAAAGGCGGCCGAGGAGTCTGTGGATGTGATAAGGAGCAATCTTGAGGGAGCAAACATGGTTTTTATTACCGCTGGATTAGGCGGGGGAACGGGCACTGGTGCTTCTCCGGTTGTGGCTAGGATAGCAAGAGAATCGGGCGCTTTGACAATAGGTGTGGTAACCAAGCCTTTTAATTTCGAAGGAATTCAAAGGATGCGAGCGGCAGACAGGGGAATAGCCGAGCTAAAAAAAGAAGTAGATGCATTGATAACAATACCGAATCAGAAACTTTTGGAGGTGGCTGATGAAGACATGTCTATACTTGAAGCATTTAGGCTTTCGGATAGTGTTCTCAATCAGGGTGTACAGGGAATTTCGGATTTGATTGTTATGCCCGGCCTAATCAATGTCGATTTTGCTGATGTTAAAACTATAATGAAAGACGCCGGAACAGCGCTTATGGGAATCGGAATCGGCACAGGAGAAAATAGAGCAGAGGTAGCGGCAAGGGCAGCGATTTCCTCTCCCCTGCTCGAACAATCTATCGAAGGTGCTAAAGGCATTCTATTTAACATTTCAGGCGGTCCCGATCTTACAATGAGGGAAGTAGACCGAGCGGCTAATATAATAAGGAGCATTGCAAGCGAAGAAGCCGAAATCATATTTGGAACTTCTATCGATGATGAACTTACAGGTCAGTTGAAAATTACGGTTATTGCTACGGGTTTTGAAGTTCCTGAAGAAGACGATTCAGTTGCTGGATACGTTGAGAAACACTATGCTCAAATTCAAAGAAAAGATAAACCCGAACAGTCTCCGTATCAGTTTTCTTCTCAAGGACAGAAAACAGAGACTTCGAGTGAAGAAAAAACGCCAAAGCTGCCTTCAGAAATGTGGAAGCCCGAGGATGCAGAGGAAGGAGATTACGGAACCGGTTTTGATATCCCAACTTTTCTTAGGCAAAAATGAAAAATTTCGCAGATTTTATTTTCTTGCGTATTTACGCTAATTTAAAAAAACTGCCCCGCGATAATTCAACAAATTCTCCTAATACTACAATGCGCATTGCCTTGTGTGATAGACAACTTTCTGCTTTTATTAAGTAAGGCAGTATTTATTTAAATAACATTTCGCGTTCCGACAATATTTGTGAGGCAGTGAAATGTTGCCGGTTCGTGAGATGAATAATCTTATGAGCAGTTTTTTATACCGTGAAGACCCGTCTGTATTTTCTAGAAATACGGATATAGAATTTTCTGAAAATGCGAGAAAAATTCTTGAAAAAAGATATCTAAGAAAAGACGAGAACGGTGTAGTTGTCGAAACCCCCGAACAAATGTTTGAAAGGATAGCTAATGTTATTGCTGAACCGGATAGACCCTACGCAGATGTTGAAAGATCAAGAACCGAATTTTACAATTTGATTTCTTCTAAGAAGTTTTTTCCCAACTCCCCAACATTTACAGGAGCTGGTACACCTCTAGGTCAGCTCGCTGCCTGCTTCGTTTTGCCCATATCTGATGATATGGGGAAAGAGAAGGATGGTATTTTTTCAACACTCAGGGTGGCTTCATTAATTCAGCAAAGCGGGGGTGGGAACGGCTTTTCGTTTTCTAGATTAAGACCTAAAGGTTCCAGAGTTAGGGCAAGCAATGGTATAGCTACAGGTCCCGTAGGTTTTATTAGAGTTTACGATGCCGCGTTTGGTGAAATTGCTCAGGGAGGTGTAAGGAGAGGGGCAAACATGGGAGTTCTTCGCGTTGACCATCCCGATATAAGAGAGTTTATTGAGTGTAAGTCTGTGGAGGGAAGGGTTTCAAATTTCAATTTATCAGTTGCGGTGACTGATAAATTTATGGAAGCTGTCAAAAATGATGAAACTTACGAACTGATTGATCCCCATACTTTAAAAGTAACTGAAACTCCCAAGGCAAGAGAAATTTTTGACCTAATTGTTGAAAGTGCTTATAGAAATGGTGAGCCTGGGGTTTTGTTTATAGACACCGCAAACAGACAAAATCCTGTTCCCCATCTGTACGAACTGGAGGCCACAAACCCCTGCGGTGAGCAGTGGCTTGGCCCATATGAAAACTGTTGCTTGGGATCAATAAATTTGGCCGAACATTTGACAGCGGAGGGAAAGCTGGATTGGGAAGAGTTGAGAAAAACAATAATTTCTTCCACAAGATTCTTGGATAATGTTGTTGAGGCGAATAGGTACATTCCAGCAGTTCCTGAAATTAAAGAAGCGGCAATGGATGTCAGACGAATCGGCCTTGGCTTTATGGCGCTTGCCGACGCGATGTATTCAATGGGTATAAGATATGGCAGTGACGAAGGACAAGAATTTGCCGCACAGGTTTCTGAGTTCATAAGATACTATTCCATGAAGACCTCAATAGAGTTGGCGAAGGAAAGAGGTAGTTTCAGGAAAATTAGAGGCAGTATTTATGATCCCGAGAATCTTAGATGGACTCCGCCCAAACCTCTTAAGGAATATACAAGAGATTTTGGGCGACCTTCGATAGATTGGGCCTCTGTTATAGAAGGAATAAAAATGTACGGAATAAGAAATGGCGCTCAAACTACTATAGCCCCAACAGGGACAATATCAACCGTAGCGGGCGTTGAGGGGTATGGATGCGAGCCTGTTTTTGCTTTGGCTTACTACAGAAACGTTTACCAATCGGCCGGGGACGAGGGCAAAATGACTCTAACCTACGTAAGCCCCTTCTTCCAAAAAGCTCTTGATAAGTTGAATCTGTCGGAAGAGGCGAAGATAAAAATCATAGAAAGTGTTATAGAAACAGGAACGTGTCAAAACATAACGGAACTCCCCCAGCATATTAGAAATACCTTTGTTGTTTCTGCAGACATAAAACCCGAAGAACATATAATGATGCAGGCGGCAATTCAGGCCTTTGTGGATAATTCTATTTCTAAAACTTGTAACTTCCCAGAGAATGCTACCAAAGAAGATGTTGCCAAAGTTTATATGCTTGGGTGGGAGATGGGCTGCAAAGGTTTGACAGTTTACGTTACTGGTAGCAGACAAGAAGTTGTTCTCGAGACTAAGTCAACAAAGGTACAAAAAAGTGAAAAAGAGATGCCGGAGCCTGTAAATAAAGAAATAGTTTTGACAGACAAACCCGCAGAGCATGTTTTGGTAATGAGAGGGTACAAACTCAATGGAGCTACATACAAAGTGAAAACGCCTCAGGGGAATGCATTTATCACAATTAACAAAGACGAAACAGGTAGACCGCTTGAAGTTTTCTTGAATGTTGGCAAGGCCGGAAGTGATGTTGCCGCTTTAGCAGAAGGGTTGGGTAGGCTTTTGTCAGGGTGGCTTAGAATGCCTAACTTTAGTTTTGAAGTTGTGAGGGAGATTATAGTTCAGCTGGCGGGGATTGGAGGATCGAAATCGATCGGTTTCGGTAAGGATAGAGTAAGTTCACTGCCTGATGCTGTGGCAAAAGTGCTCGCAGATGAGTTCGGTTTTACTGTAAAGGCGAATGGATCCAACGGAAATGATTACCTGGCGGAGAGTAAAGGTGCGGTGAAAGAGCGGGTCAATTCTAGACAGGTGGGTTTTCAGGCCTATTCTAACACCGACATGTGTCCCGAGTGTGGCAACTACACTTTAGTTCTTGAAGAAGGGTGCTCCAAATGCTACCAATGCGGATTTAGCCGATGTTAATGGTATTATCTTCTTATGAAGATATATACTAGAGAAGGCGATTCGGGGTTCTCTTCACTTATAGGTTCAAAGAAAAAGATAACCAAGTCCGACTCTGTTTTCGACCTTTTAGGACTTTGTGATGAGATAAACGCCCTTTTGGGATGTATTTTGGCTGATAATAAAAAAAACGCGGAGTCAGCCTTGCTTGAAACAATTCAGTCTGATCTTTTTTATATAGGTGCTTATATCGCGGGTTTAAAGCCTTCCCCCCAAGACAAATCAGAATGGGAGGAGAAGGTAAGTAGGATGGAGAGGAAAATGGATCAGTATTCAGCAAAATTGTCGGCGATAAAATCATTTATACTTCCCGGCGGGACTAGACCGGCTTCCGAGATACATCTCGCGAGAGCAAGGGTTAGAACCCTGGAACGTGGTTTAGTCTCGTATGTAAACCGAGGTAAGGGAGAATCGTTGAAGTTTATACTCCCATACATAAACCGCTTATCCGATTTATTGTTTATAATGGCTAGGTACGTAAATAAAACTGCAGGAAAAGAGGAGAGGTTGTGGAGGTATAAAAAATGAGAAAAAACTATATTTTGTTAATTTTACTTGTGTTCGTAATGTCTGCACTAGTCGCCCTTCTTGTTTACCGCGCCCACAAAAATGATATCTATTTTGAATCTCAAAATAGGCCATCTGAACCAGAGGGCTCTTTAGAAGTACTCGAAATTTGATAAAATCTCTTTGTTCTATGCCTAAAAAAGATGATAAAAACCAAAATCTAACTATCCCGCAAATGGAGGAACGTGTACTTGATTTTTGGTTGGAAAATAACATTTTTGAGAAATCTGTCCAGCAAAGATCGGAAAAGGACCTCTATGTTTTTTATGATGGTCCGCCGTTTGTTTCGGGGCTTCCTCATTACGGTCATTTGTTAAGCTCTATAGCTAAGGATGTTGTGCCAAGGTACTGGACTATGAAAGGAAAAAAGGTCGAGCGTGTTTGGGGATGGGATGCGCATGGCTTGGCTGTGGAGAATAAAGTCCAAAAAAAGTTTGGTATCAAAAATAGACGCGATATTGAAAAATTTGGAGTAGAGAGGTTTACAACTGAGTGTTACAAATACACGCGCGAAACGTCAGCCGAATGGGATTGGTATATTAATAAAATTGGCCGATGGGTTGATATAAAAAACGCTTACAGAACAACTGACCAGAAATATATGGAGTCGGTGATGTGGACTTTCAAGCAGTTATATGATAAAGGTCTTGTCTATGAGGGTATAAGAACGTCTCTTTATTGTACTAAGTGCGGAACCCCGGTATCCAACTTTGAAATCGCAATGGATAATTCTTACAAGGATGTGGAAGACCCCGCAATAACTGTGAAGTTTAAGATAACGAGCGTCGGTGAGTTAAATGGGGCTTATGCATTGGCTTGGACGACCACTCCATGGACTATACCTTCCAATAGAGCGCTTGTAGTTGAACAGGGCGCTCCCTACGTACTTGTTGAATCCGAGGGCGAACGTTATATTGCAGCTGAAGCGAGAGTATCAGAGATTTTTAAAGGATGCGACTTTAAACAGCTTAAGAAAATTGAGGGAAAAGATTTGATTGGCTTGAAATACAAACCCCCATTTAATTTTTATTCTTCTAAAGAAGGGGAGTATGAAATTTACCACTACGAAGGAATGGCAAATATGGAGGAGGGCACGGGTGTTGTCCACAGCGCCCCAGGCTTTGGTGAAATTGATTCTGAAATGGGAAAACATTTTGGTCTAACCTTGATGATGACTTTAGATGAAGAAGGAAAATTTTTACCGGGTGATTTAGAAGAAAACCCTTACGCGGGTGTGTTTTACAAGGATGCGGATCCGCTTTTAATAGAAGATCTTAAAGCTAAAAACCTTCTTTTTAAAAACGAGAAAATTATACACAGATTTCCATTTCATGATAGGTGTGACACTCTATTGATACAAAGAGCACAGCATAGTTGGTTTATAAATGTTGCCCTGTTAAAAGATAGGATGTACGAGCTTAACGAGAGGATAAATTGGGTGCCGGATCACTTAAAATATGGAAGGTTCGGCCAAAACATTAAGCAACAGCCCGATTGGTGCATTTCTCGAAATAGATATTGGGCTACGCCTATGCCTATTTGGGAAGCGGACGACGGGGATAGGATAGTGGTGTCATCAATAAAGGAAATAGAGAATTTGTCAGGCCAAAAAGTTGAGGATCTTCACAGGCCATTTATTGATAGAATTGTGATAAAAAAAGGCGATAAAGAATATCGGCGACGACCTGAAGTTCTTGATTCATGGATGGAGGCTGGGTCAATGCCTTGGGCGCAAATACATTACCCTTTTGAAAACAAAGAAAAATTTGAGGCAAACTACCCGGGTGATTACATTGTAGAGTATATTGCTCAAGTCCGTGCTTGGTTTAACGTTATGCATATTCTTTCCACTGCGATGTTTGATTCCAATTCCTTTAAGAACGTTATATCAACAGGTGTTATGGCGGGAACCGACGGCAGAAAAATGAGCAAGACTTTCAACAATTACACCGATCCTAAAGAGGTCTTGGAAAATTACGGTGGAGATGCCTTGAGGTTGTATTTGATGGGTTCTCCACTTATGGTTGGGGAAAATGCAAATTTTGAAGAATCTGAGCTTAGGACAAAGCTTAGAAACGTTCTTAATCCGCTTTGGAATTCACTGAAATATTTTGAAACCTATGCCGATTTTCATAGGTGGGATGAAAAATTGTATGAAAATTCAGATCATATATTAGACAAATGGATTGTTGCTCGAATTCATGAAGTAACAAAATATGTGAGCGAAAATATGGAAAAGTACCTGGTGCCTCCGGTAGTTAGGGTGATAGAAGAGTTTGTTGATGATCTTTCAAGGTGGTACATAAGAAGGTCAAGGGAAAGAATCTCTTCGGGCGACAACAAGGCGTTAAGCACATTGTTTAGTGTGTTGCTGACCTTTTCTAAAGTCGCGGCTCCGGTAATACCATTCATTGCCGAGAGCATGTATCTAGTCTTGAAAAGGTTTTCGGAAAAAGAGAAGGCTGAGTCAGTTCACCTTTGCTATTTCCCTAGCTACGATTCCTCTGTGATAAAAGACTGTGCCGAATTGATTTCGGGTATGAAAAACGTAAGAGAGTATGCCTCATTAGGATTAGCTCAAAGGACTGAACATAAAATATCTGTAAGACAGCCCCTTCTTTCAGTAACTATACCAGAGAAACTTCCAAAAGAACTTGAGCGACTGTTGATTGATGAGCTGAATGTGAAGAAGGTAAATGTGGCTGTATCGCCCGAACCTTTGCAAATGAGTTTAGTCGCGAAACCGTCCTTAGTAAAGATTGATCTTACAATCAATGAAGAACTTAAGTTGGAGGGAATGTCCCGCGAGTTTGTGAGAAAAGTTCAGGATTTAAGAAAAGAGATGGGGCTTAAAGTCGGGGATATTATCGAAGTCGGTTATGTGTCCGATCCTGATACCGAAAAAATGATGAGTATTCATGGAGACGAAATTAAAAGGAAAATACAAGCGTCAAAAATATCTCCCGCGCCCGAATTTTCAATCCGAAAAGTCAGCTAAATATGGTATATTTATAGATATGTTGGAAGTGTACTTGTCTTTGAACAACAACAACCTTCGGCTTACTTATATTGATAAGGAGGGTTTGAAGACATACTCAGCCGTTATTCCCGAAGATATAGTTTCCGACACTAAAATTCTAGATGTCGCTAGATACGCAGAAGAGATAAAGAAGGGTCTTTCCCAGGTAACCAAATATTCTCCTGCCAAGTTATTTTTGAATGTTATATCAGAACCTGAAGATGTGATTTTAAGATTTATTACTGTAAACAAAAGGGATGGGGACAAGCAGGAGCAGCTGCTCAAGGATATGAAAGAGAAGATCACGGAGGTTCCGCTGGAGGATCTCTATTTTTCTTATCAAAAGATAGCTCCATTTTTGTACCAATTTGTTGGTGTTAGAAAAGAGTATATGGAAACCCTTCTTGAGGTTTCCAATGTTGTAGGTATTTCACTTAAGAGTGTTGTCCCGTGGCTTTTGCTTCTGCCCAAATACTTGGGGATAAATGACCCCGCAGTCTTCATCTGCAGGGTTGACGGGAGCCACGCTATGGCTTTATCAGAGCTGGGAGGAATATTTTACAGCGGGGTTAGCGATAAGCTGATAACAGCAAGCCAGCTTGAAAATTTTGTTTCAGATCTGTCCTTTTATAAAAAGAAGACACCTGTTAGAAACATATACACCTTGAATTACCAGGATTTTGATGTAAAAGGGTTTGAGGTATCTGAAATTGGTATGCCGCCTGTGCAGACTGAATATCCCGAAGAATTTAAGATCAATATGCTTGTGAACTATATGCTCGATAACGACCCCGATTTGGTTGCCAACCAGATGAATTTATTGAATTTAATGCCTTTACCCGTTGTTGAAAAGAAAACCTCAAGTTTAGTTTATGTTGGCGTGGCCTCGCTTTTCTTGATCATGGGGGTTTTATCATTTTCTCTTATTTTTAGAAAGGGCGGCGGTTCAAACAATCAACCCATTACTGATTCCGGGCAGGCTAATGTTTTAAGCGAGCAGGTGTCTCAGAATGAGAACCCGCCAGTTGAACAAAAGGTGGAGTTAAAAAAAGAGGATTTGAAGGTTATGATTCTTAACGGTTCGGGTGTGAATGGATTAGCGGCGAGGACAAAGACTTTGCTGGAGGAGAAGGGATATAAAGTCGTTGATATAGATACCGCAGATGCTACTAGGGAAGATACTCTGCTGAAGTTTAAAAAGGATAGAATTGCCTTCAATGATATTATTCAGGAGGACATCAAGGAGGCATTCCCGAAGGTTGCAGTGGAAGATACTCTAGCAGATAGTGAAGAATACGATTTGCTTATTATAGCGGGGACAACAAGCGAGTTGTAGGTCTTTACGGCTCTCCTAAAGGGAGTTCTTGCCCAGCCTTAGGATTTAGTGTAATATTCCAATGTTTCTATGGATAAATACGCGATAATAAAAATAGGCCCAGCCCAATATAAGGTACATGAGGGGGACAACCTGACTGTACGAAAGCAAGATGACGGTGTTTCCGCTGATGTTTTGCTTTACTCCGATGGCAAGGAAGTGGTTTTAGGAGCGCCTATGGTTGAAAATGCCCATGTTTATCTCAAAGTTGTTGAGCACAAAAGAGGAGAAAAAATTGCTGTTTCAAGATTTAAGTCCAAGTCAAGGTATCGAAAAACCAAGGGTTATCGAGACGAATTAACTGTTTTACATGTGGAAAAGATAGAATTTGGCGAGAAAAAACAGGGAGATCAAAAGGAGCCGAAGGCTACCGAAAAAGAGATTAAGGAGGAGAAAAAGGAGCTCATAGCGCAAAGGATGACAACTAAGTCCGCAAAACCCAGGAAAGAAGTTGAAAAGATAAAGAAAGGATCAAAATAATATGGCACATAAAAAAGCAGGAGGTTCAAAGGCAAGACAGGGAGGGAATGTAGCCGGAAAAAGGCTTGGAGTTAAGGTATTTGGAGGGGCACACGTGAAAGCTGGAAGCATCATAGTCAGGCAGAGGGGAAGAACTTTTGTAGCAGGAAAGAATACCGAAATGGCTAAGGATTTCTCGATATTTAGCAGAGTTGATGGAACGGTAAAATTTTCCTGGTTGAACAAGAACAAGAAAAAGATAGATGTTGAAAAAGATAAGTAATAGTAACTCTACTTAGGTTATTTTGCCTTTTCCAAGAGTCTGATATTTTCAAACGGGTAAAATACTGCCAACGCGCGTCCGATTATTTTGTTTTTTGCCACCGGTCCCCAATATCTGGAGTCAGTGCTTTCCGTACGGTTGTCACCCATGACAATGTAAAAATCTTGGGCAACTTTGTAATCCAAACCCTCTTTCAAAAAATCCCTTCCTTCAGTAACTGTATTAGCAGGGAGGTAGGGCTCTTCAAGTTTTTGTCCGTTGATGTAAATAAAACCATTTTGAATTTTTATAGTTTCTTCCGGCAAAGCTATTACCCTTTTAACCAAAAGGATTTGCTCTCCCCCGGGATGCCAGAAGATTATAACATCACCCCGCCTTATAGGTTCAAATTTTATGGAAAGTTTCTCAGCAATTATATGTTCTTTATCCTGCAAGTAAGGGTACATTGAGTTTCCCGTTACTTCTAAAAACTGGCCGACCAATATGTAAACGAGAAGAAATACTGCCGTGCCGATGATAGTCAGTTCTACCATATCTACTATGGCGTTTCTTATACTGAATTTACTCATAGCAATAATTTTATAACAGCCGTACTCAAATAACTAGGATAAGAAATTAAAATGCTGTAGAATAGGGGCGACGGGCTCGTAGCTCAGTGGCTAGAGCGCTCGGTTCACATCCGAGAGGCCCCTGGTTCGATCCCAGGCGAGCCCACCATTAATAATCATTGAGCGGTACCCTTAGAGTGTTGAGCATTAATCTTTTAAGTATGTCAACAAAGGGTATCTTATATAGATCTTCTATGATGTACCCCATTGCCGTATCGCATTCTTTGGGCCCAAAAGCAGGATTGGCGTTGGCATCTATAAAAAAGTATCTGCCCGATCCGTCCTGCCTTATGTCAAATTTTCCATAATCCATCATTTTTACTGCGTCAAAAGCAGCGATTGACAGTTCCTTCAAGTAAGGATCTTCGTGTTTTTCATATTTGAAAGAATCGTCTTTGTTTATCCACTGGTCCTCAAATGTAAGGAACACATATTTTTCGTCAGGTTTATTGAAAACTTTTTCGGCCATATACACTTTTCTGTTTAAACCCTCAAGGATGTACACAGTAATCTCGCGCCCCACAATAAACTCTTCCACCAAGACAGGTTGCTGGTATATGTCTTTTAAGTATCTAATTCTTTCGCGAAGCGCTTTTTCGTTCTCAACTACAGAATCTTTTGTAATTTCAACTCCTCCGTGTATCTCGTTAAGTTTGGTTATAAGAGGAAATCTTAAGTGGGGATCAACGGGGTCCGAAGGTGTTGTAAACAGTTGAAAGTTAGGTACCGGTATTTTAAATTGGTGAAGAAGCTTTTTAACTAGAAACTTGTTGTAGCACAATGCTAAGCCCAAAATATCCGAGCCCGTATATGGCAGCTCTAGGGCCTCTAATATTCCGGGAATTGCAGATGAAAGATATTCGTTTCCTTTTATTGAGTCAACAAGATTAAAGACCATCTCCGGCTTAACTTTTTTAAGCGCCTCGGGAAGGTCGGCGTTGCCTGGCAGGGTCATGGCCTCAACCCCAAGTTTTTCGCAATATTTACATACAATTTCTGCGTCTTCCTCCGCGCTTGCTTCGGTTATGTATTGAGCTTCGCTTGGGAAGTATTCTCTTTTTATTTCGCTATGGAGAATAGCAACCTTTTTCGGGAGCTCGTACCCATTTCCGTTTTGGCCTATTGAACTTACGCGTTCATTATTTTCCATTTCACCATCTATTAAAAATTAATGCGGGCATCTAGTCAATGAATTCATCGTATAAAAGATCCCAGAGTTCCGTGTACCCGCCATCGTATCCAAGAGCCCATATCCCCACTCCCATAAGGTTTTTTGATTTGGCTAACCTATATTTGATCAATAAAGATTCGCGATTTTCGTAAAAAACCTGTCTTTGTTGTCCTGTTTCTATACTTACATAGCTGAAGTAAGGAACCTGACCCAGTTCGTCCCACAGTATCTTTGGCTTTGTTTTTATTATGGTGTCCATTATCCCGCTGTATGGTTGGGATTGGGAATAACCGATTTCCTCAGAACCATCTATCCTTTCAGCGTATTTTTTTTCTTCGCTAACTACCCAATTGTATCCATAGTAAGGTACGCCAAGTATAAGTTTGTTTGGAGGAACTAAAGACAAATAATCTTTCAACATTGTTTCAATGTCGTATTCAGCATGGATTCCTTTTCCGCCGATGGGTGCGACGGGGCCTGCTGTGTCGGATGTAGGTCTGTGAAAATCATAGGCCATGATAAAAATCCCATCGCTGTACCTAGCCAAATTTTCTAGGTCTGAACTTATCCTGTCTTTTACAGGCGAGTCCGCAAAGGCAGAAACAACAACTTTAGAGTCTCCGTATTTTGAGTCTAAAGCCTGATTAAGATAATTCGTCAGTTCCGAAAATTTCTTGGCCATTTCAATGTTGGTATATTGCGCGTATTCAAAATTTAAGTTCACATCTTTTATTTTTTTGGCATCAAGCTCCGTATAAAGATTTTTCAGCAGTGTGTCCCAGCACTCCCCGCAGTTCAAAAAAGCATCGTTGTCCTTATCGTTATGCGCTATCACTGTCAAAGCCAGTCTGACGCCGAACCTATTGCAGGATTCAGCCAACTGCGCAACTTCTTTACTTTCTTTCCAATTTCTATAGCCGGGTTCCGCAATTCGTGTTCCATTTTCATCTTCTATCGTTTTCACAAATTCGCCCTTACTGTCGATATAAAGCCCGAAATATGCGATGTCGGTTAATCTGTCTAATTCTATATATTCAAGGTTTGCTAGGGTCCAGTACGGAAGGTATCCATACACAACATAATTTGGTTTTTTCCTTTCCTTGAATAGAGAAAGAAAATCAAAAGAGTTGGAATACGGGGTTATGGGATGATTTTTAAGGTCAATTTTACTTATGTAAAGGCTTGTCCCAGCTAGAAAGACGACAATTAAAAATATAATAAGTAAAGTTTTGACTTCTGGTTTCACCAAGTAATTTTAAGCATAAATTTTCAATAAATACAGGTGATGTTTTGGGTGTTAAAAACTCTTGAATGTTAGAATTAGATGTGCTGTTTTTCAGAATTAAAAAATTTAGCTTTTGGGTGTTAGCCTTGTTTTTTGTATTTAGTGTAATTTTGGTGATAACCCTTGCATTTCTAAAGGAATACCAGAGATATGAAAAAGAAAGAAAGGGGACCGGGCTAGAAAAAAAGGAATACTATATTGAAAAACTGCTTGGATCCGAAAAAAGCGCAGAGTGTCAGCTGCAAGAAGTGGAGTTTTACACCTACTCAGGAAACGACCCTTTGTGGAAGGAGAACAACAAATATGGGATATATATTTATGCAGAGGTTGACGAGTTTTTTGATAGGGCTGAGGAGCTTGTGAATTCGGGAAAAGGCGATTGGGGGTACGTATTGATTCCTTACAATGTCAAGGATAACAACTTTGAGAAATGGAAAAATGTTTTTGCCAAGCTTAAGGAAAAACATTTAATACCGGTAATTCAGTTGCATGATGTAGATGTGGACAAATACAAGGAGCAAACAAGAAACGCCGCAGAATTTCTTAACAGGTTTGTGTGGCCTATCAGGTATAGATACATCAGTGTCTACAATGAACCAAACGATCAGAAATTTTGGTATGGGAAAGTTGATCCTGAAGAATACGCAAAAATACTGAAATATACAATAGATGTTTTCAAAGAGGAAAATCCGGACTTTTTCATGCTCAACGGTGCATTTAATGTAACT
Source organism: Patescibacteria group bacterium (assembly GCA_026004595.1). Taxonomy (GTDB): domain Bacteria; phylum Patescibacteriota; class WWE3; order UBA101185; family UBA10185; genus UBA8498. The sequence goes on from BPJL01000006.1 coordinate 45,531, forward strand.
GCTCCCACTGATGCCAACCACATGGACTCGCTTGAGTTTATGAGAAGGATGGAGTTGGCTGAGCCGGGTATATTTTCAAAACTAGACGGTTGGGCTTCTCATTCCTATCCCCAGCCTAATTTTTCGGGCCACCCACATAACGAAGGCAGATGGAGCATAAAGGCATACGAAACCGAATTGGCCTACCTCAAGCAGGTTCTGAAAGTGGAGAAATATTTGCCTGTGTTTATAACGGAGACAGGGTGGGCTCACGCCGAGGGGCAGGAGTATAATTCCAGTTATCTACCCGTTGACAAGGTGGCCGAATATTTCAGGATGGCCTTTGAAGATGTATGGCTGAAGGATGATAGGGTGAGGGCCGTCATGCCTTTTACAATTAAATACGACCCTCCCTTTGACCACTTTTCATGGCTTAACAAAGACAATGTTCCATATAAACATTTCGATGTTATAAGGGATCTAAAGAAAGTTAAAGGACGACCTCCGCAACTTGTTGTAAACAAGGTTCAAGTGGGGAACTGCGGACAATGAAATTGAGCATAACTCATAAAAAAATCGCTGCCAACACATCCTACCAATTGGTAGGAAAGTTTGTAAGCCTGTGTGTGACGGTTTTGGCGACAATAATAATTACACGTACTTACGGAAGGGATGTTTATGGTCAGTTCAGTTTGATGCAGGCATGGCCCGCGCTTTTTTTCATAGTTGTTGATTTTGGGTTGAATGCTATAGCAACACGCGAAATCTCAAAAGATTGGAGTAAGGCAGGGGTTTACTTTGGAACCGTAATGCAGATAAGAGTACTGTTTTCCTTTTTGCTTATGCTTTTTCTGTCAATGGCCCTAGCCCGCTTCCCTTATAGTGAGGATTTAAGGGCCGGGGTGACCCTTAGCCTTTTTTTGATACTTACTCAAGCTCTATTTACCTCTACAAACATAATTTTTCAGGCTAGGTTGAGATATGATCTCTCAACAATAGGGTATTTAGCGGGATACGGATTGATTCTTGCGCTCATATTTTTTCTATCAAGCATAAGGGCCAACGTGATGTGGATCAGTTTCAGTTATGTTCTAGGTGGCATACTTACCTTCGTAGTTAACTATAAATTCTTACTGTCTTTAGGCGTGAAGCCTAACTACTTTTTTGACGGCAAGGCTTGGAAATATTTGCTGTCGAGCTCACTTCCTTTGGGGTTAATGTTTATTTTTAGCCAAATAAATTTTAAGGCAGACTCCCTCCTGCTTTCGGTTCTGCCTGTTCCGTCTTTTTTGGGAGTTTCCAACAATGAAGCGGTCGGTCTCTACTCCTTGCCATATAAAGTTTTTGAAGTGGCCTTGGTTATGCCTACATTCTTTATGAATTCTGTTTATCCGGTTATGGTTGTGCATATGACGGAGGGCAAAAAGAAACTGAAGCAAACTTTAAAGGATTCATTAAAGTTTTTAGTTGTTGCGGCCTTACTTTTCTCCGTAGTGGGATATTTTCTTTCTCCGCTGGCGGTTTACGTTCTTGGAGGCAAAGAATTTGCTGCTTCCGTCCCTGTTTTAAGAATACTTATGGTGGGGCTTGTGCTTTATAGTGTTACCCAGCCGTTAGCCTGGTTGATAGTTACTTTAGGATTTCAAAGGTATCTGCCCGTAATTTACTTGGTGAGTGCTGTTTTCAACGTGGTTATGAACTACATTCTCATACCTGTGTATTCTTTTTATGGTTCAGCTGTAATTACACACCTTTCTGAATTGTTGATACTTTTTATGCTGATGCTGACCGTCAGAAAAGTCTGGAAAAAGACGTATGGCGCTTAAGTTTCTATATTATTTGCTTTTAACGTTGCTAAGCTTGGGGCAGTTATCACGCGTTGGTAATTTTTACCTCTTTGACCTAGCAGCCGCTGTTTTTGGTTTGTATAGCCTTTTTTACTTTTTGGTTCGCGGAAACTTAAAATTACCAAGATACTCGGTATTGTTTTTCATTTTTGGTCTGTTAGCTGGCGCGTCTCTTATTTTTAACGCCTACAAATATGGGGAAGGAGAGCTAGGAACGGCCCTTTTCTATCTTCTAAGGTACTTAGTTTATGTTTTAGCCGCGATTGGAGTTTATAACATGCTTCGGTCTGGAACTATGAGTTTCAAAGATCTGGAAAAATCATTGATCGTGTCCGCCTTGTTTTTATGTTTTGCTGGTGTGTTTCAGCTTGTCGTTCTGCCCGACTTTAGTGTTTTGGATCCGTCTCTTGGGTGGGATCCTCATAAGAATAGGGTAGCTTCAACCTTTTTTGACCCAAATTTTCTTGGGGCTTATTTGGTGGTCGTAGCTGCAGTCATTTTTGGAAAAATATCGGAAGGGAAGAGAAACAGTTTTATAACTTTCTCCGCGGTAATAATCGCCTTCTTTGTGTTTCTGACTTTTTCTAGAAGTGCCTGGGGAATGATGGCAGTTGTCATTTTTATTATTGGAGCATTAAAGTATAGAAAGCTTTTGGTGCTTGGTCTGATTGTTGCGTTTCTTACGTATTTTTTGGTTCCGCGGGTGCAAACAAGAATTTCGGGTGTCACCGATCCTGCGGATTCGGCGAGATTCAGGCTTGTTTCTTGGACAAACGCGCTAAAGATATCTAGCGACAATTTACTTATGGGTGTGGGTTTTAACGCATACCGATACGCCCAGAAGGAATATGGGTTTCTGACACCGGATAATATATCTTCACGATCCGGGGCTGGAGCTGACTCATCGCTTTTGTTCGTTTTGGCCACTACAGGTGTTTTCGGTGCTTTGATATATGCGGCCGCATATCTTTTTCCGCTTGCTGAAAATATTTTTTCCGGTAGAAAGGAGAGGTTGGTGATTGTGAGCTTGGTACCTGCGTTGCTTTTGGAGTCTTTTTTTGTGAATTCCCTTTTTTATCCCCAGATTATGTTTGCCGCGATGGTTATTATCTTTAGCTCGTCTCTTGATATTTTACCTTGATGGTTTCTTCGTTTTTATTTCCGGCCTCGTCAATTGCCGTTACTTTTATTTCAACTTCTCCGGATTTTACACCAAGGGTGTATTCAAAAGATAAATCAGGTTTCTGTATGACAATTCTATCGTTTATTTTTAAGGTCGCTTTCTCGTTTATTTTCCCAATCACAGTTATTCTTTTATCTAAGTTTCTCACAGTTTCGCCATCTTTTGGGGATTCTATTGTGATTTTAGGTTCTTCGGTGTCAAGAATTATTATAGAGGTTTCACTCGGCTCACTTTCTTCGTTCTTATTGTTTACAGCCTTAGCGAAAACACTATTGCGGCCTTTTATGAGTGAAATGTCTGAAAATTCAAATATTCCGTCCGCTCCGGTCGTGGTTTGGGCAACTTCGGGGCCGTTGACGTAAAGTTTGATAACATCCCCTTCATTAGCATATCCGGATAAATTTATATTTTGCTTGTTAGTGGCGGCTGGAACATTGGTTAGAGTGGGGGCCCTTGTTCTTACGGAGACAATACTGCTGTCATCATTTCGGTTTTTTGAGAGATATCCGAATATTGAACCGAAGGCGGGTGCGAAAAAGACAAAAATAAGGATTACGAAAACTGCGATACCTAATATCGCCATCACTGTTTTAATGAACTTTCTCGAAAGCTCCTCTTCACTTTGGTTGTAATATGGGCTTCTGTACCTTTTTCTAACCATACCTATTTTATTATCTCTTCTTTTATAAATGTTTGCAGTTCGTCTTTCAAATCTTCTCTTTGCATTGCAAATTTGAGAGTTGTTTTTATGTATCTTAGTGGGTCGCCGGTAGTCAACCACTCTCCTTGAATGGGCTGGGCAATGACGGTTTTCCCCTCCTCAGCTAGTTTGTTGAGGATATCTATAAGCCAAAGTTCGTTGTCTTTACCTGTTGGGGTATTTGATGCGGCCTCAATCACGTTGTAGGAAAAAACAAATCGCCCGAACTGAACTTTGTTGGAGGGAGCTTGTTCTTTTGGGAGTTTTTCAAATCCCTTTTCCATTGTGTATTTGTAGGGGGCACCTTCCTTGTACTTGATTGTGGCGTAGCGGTGGACTTCTGACCAGGGTACTTCCTGTACGGCGAGTACAGCTGATGGTTTTTGCTGTTCATATACATCAATTAATTGTTTTGTAACAGGTGTTTCTGAAAGTGTAAGATCGTCGCCGAACATGTAAACGAAAGCTTCGTCATCATCTATGAGCTCCTTCACTGTGATTAGGGGCGAACCGTTGCCGTATGGAAGATGGTTTTTCTGCCTGACATAAACGAAATTAGCCATTTGAGGTATAGACTGGACCATTTCGAGATAATCCAGCTTGTTACTTTTTTCCAGGGAGTATTCGAGTTCCGATCTGTTGTCGAAATAGTCTTCCATGATGTGGTTTCCAGCTCGGGTGACGAGAATTATTTCTTCTATTCCCGAGTTGACTGCCTCTTCAACAAGGTAGTGGATTATGGGTTTATCTATTATTGGGAGCATTTCTTTAGGCTGGTTTTTAGTTGCGGGAAGAAATCTAGTGCCGTATCCAGCAGCTGCAATTACAGCTTTTTTGATTTTGGAGTATTGTTTCATATGAGTTCAATTTTAGCATAAAAAAGAGCAGAGAAGTTTGCCACGGTGATTTGTGGTTTGGTTCTCTGCTAAAGAAAAAATTATTTTTTGGGTTTTTTTGCCATTTGGTATGGTTTTTTCTTCGGCCAAATAGACGCAATTGCGGCCGAGAGAAAAATACCTGCCCAAAGGGGGCCAAGACAAAGCAGGCCGAGTGACCCTTGGTAAGAATCATCCAGTTTCATTATAAATAAAAAACCCAATGCACCGACTGTAAGAAAGAAAAAAAATCCAAGAGCCTTCATTTTAGGCCTCCTCAAATGGGATAGGCCAACATTATACCCCATAGTGCGTGTTTTGTCTAATTTGGAAATATTAAAAAATGGAGCCGGTAACAGGATTTGAACCTGTGGCCTTTCCCTTACGAAGGGACTGCTCTACCACTGAGCTATACCGGCGCTTCTATATTCTATCAAATCAACTCGAAGCTTTCGTTAGAGTCAATTTTGTTATACTGGTATATAATTATTTCAAGATGTTTAGGAAGCTAAATATACTTCTATTCACAATCACATTAGTGGTGATTGCTCTCTTTGTTGCCTACATAGACAAGATTTTATAAGCTTTGTTTGCTTATATACTGGCGGGCTAGAAACGGGGCGAAATATCCATGTTTCTCATCTGTGTATAAAGGTAGTATTAGAAGTAATTGTGGAGCGGGTGACGGGATTCGAACCCGCGACCTTTTCCTTGGGAAGGAAACGCCATACCACTAGGCCACACCCGCACCTCACGAAGATTATAGCAGTAATGTAGGCATCAAAAAACACCTAATGCGGCGTTTTTTTTGCTTTTAATTTCTTAAGATTAAGGAAGCACAAGTATCTGTCCGGGCACTATCAAGGCCTGTTTTCCGTTTGGTAAAAACCCAATATCATTTTTGTTGGCCTCCAGTATTTTTGTCCACTGGGTACCGTCCCCGTAAGCTCCTTCAGCAATTTCCCATAGAGTATCACCGCGTTTAACTGTGTAAGAGGTTCCTTGGATATCTCCTTGTTTGTAGTTATTGGGCACCCATTCTGCAGGTACAGAAGGTTGAGGAGCTAGCACTTGAGATTTAGCTGCGGCCGCTAGCTTTTCTGGTTCTTTGCTGTCAGTTGCCGCATTACCATTAATGTCGCCTATCAGTTCTTCTGCCGATCCTCCCACACCCTTCAAAATTTCTTCCTCGTCTATATCTGTGAATTGATCAGAGCTTTTGTTGAAGTAGTTATAGGCGGCAAAAACAAGAGCTATAATAAATAACCCCCCTATAATAAGAGCTAAACTATCCCTCTCGCCTACATTTTGCTGTTTTTTTGCTGACATTTTCGCACCTCCTAGTAATGAGGGCAGAGAAAGAATATACATGGCGGGATCGACGGGACTCGAACCCGCGGCCTCCGCAGTGACAGTGCGGCGCTCTAACCAACTGAGCTACGACCCCTTAATGCATTGTTATAGTAGCAATTTGTTAATTTATGGTCAATGAACAGCGTAATTCCGAGATTTCATAATAAAAGTGGGAGTATGGTATTATTTTCCCACAGATGCAGAAAAGGAGAGGGAGATGGGTAACTTTTTGTGCGGCCGGATTAATGATATTTTCAGAGACAGAAAGTTTGCAACAAGACTTAACAAGGACAACATAAAAAGAATTGTTGTAGAACCATATCCCGAAGTTGACGGGGGTAGGGTACAATTTAGGAGGGTAGTTGAATATTCCTTTTCAGATGGCAGTATTAAAGCCATGCCACCCAAATTGAAGGAGGAAATATACAAAGCTCTGCAAGGTCGCGACGCCCTGGTTGAGGTTATTTTCCAGTGCGGAGCAACTCTATATGTGAAAGTTAGGTAACCGCTCCAGCGGCTCTTTGTTTTAAAAAACATTGAGCCGCATTTTTTTTCGCTGTCGTCAAGTCTGCTATTATTAACTTATGAATGAGAACCGCATCTCCAACAAGGAAGTCGTAGCTCAGCTTAAAGAGGTGCTTGCGGCCATGGATGTGAAGAATTTTAATGTTTTTAAGGTTCGAGCGTATCAAAATGCGATAGCTATACTAGATAACTTAACGGTTTCAATTTATGACCTTTGGGAAAACGGCCGACTCAAAGAAATTCCCGGTGTGGGGTCTGGTATATATTCACACCTTGATGAGTTGTTTAAAACAGGGTCGGTTAAAGAGTTTGAAGCCATAAAAAAAGGCCTTCCAGAAGGGATGTTCGGCCTTATTGGAATACGAGGAATAGGTGCGAGAAAGGCTTTCAAGTTGGCCACTGCTTTTAAACTTAACGATAGGAATACGGCTGTAGAAAAAGTAAAAGAGCACGCAGAAAAAGGAGACATTCAAAAACTTGAGGGGTTTGGTGAAAAATCCGAGGCCGATATTCTTGAGGCGATAGCGCAGTTTAAGATGACGAAGAATGAGAAACAGCGCGTCTTGTATTCAAAAGCCGAGGAAACAGTAGAAAGAATTTACACTTATATGAAAAAGCTGGATTGTGTAGATGAAATAGAAGCTGCGGGTTCTTTTAGAAGGAAAAATGCAACTATAGGAGATCTTGATATTCCTATTGCAACAAATGAACCGGAGAAAGCAATAGATCATTTTTTGATGTTTCCAGAGATTGATGAGGTTCTTGTGAAGGGAGATAAAAAGTGCAGCGTGGTTCTCAAAAATGATTTGCAGGTTGATATAAGAGTTTCTACCCCCCAGGCCTACGGTGCCATGTTGCAGTATTTTACTGGTTCCAAACAGCATAACATCCTTCTTAGAAACTTTGCGCTCGCAAAGAATATGTCGTTGTCCGAGTATGGGATCAAAAAAGGCGGCGATACATACGAGTTTTCAGACGAACCGTCTTTTTATAAATTTTTGGGGCTTCCTTACATAGAACCTGAACTAAGAAACGGATCAAACGAAATAGAAGCGGCGTTAGAAAATAAACTTCCGAAGTTGATTGAAATTGGAGATATAAGGGGCGAAGTCCATACTCACACTACTGATTCTGACGGAGTTAATTCTTTGGACGAGATGGTTGCAGCGGCAATATCTTTGGGGGTACCAGTATTTGGGTATTTCCGATCACGCGCCAAGCGTTACCTCACGTGGGTATAGAGAAGTATCAGAGATAATTAAGAAGAAAAGAGAAGCTATCCAAAAAATAAATGAAAAGCAGGATTCTATCAAAGTATTCTTCGGTTATGAGGTGAACATCTTGGCAGACGCAACCCTTGGCCTACCTGACGAAATACTGGCAGAATTGGACTATGTAGTGGCTTCGATTCACACTTCCTTCAATCAAGACAGAGAGCAGATTACCGACCGACTGCTTGCGGCAATAGAGAATCCATATGTAAATATTATCGGACATCCTTCGGGGCGTCTGCTAAACGAAAGAGACCCGATAGATCCTGCTTGGGACAAGATATTTTTGGCGGCTCGAGATAATGGCAAAATACTGGAGATAAACGCCCAACCCGACCGTCTTGATCTTCCAGACGATTTGGTGAAAGAAGCAATACAATGGGGAGTTAAGTTAGTGATAAGTACTGATGCTCATTCAGTAGATCAGTTTTCTTTTATGAAATATGGTATTTTCAACGCACGCAGAGGGTGGGCGGAGAATAAAAATATAATCAACACGTTGCCGTATGGAGATTTTGTAAAAGAAGCGAACATACGCCTTAAGTGAAATTATGCAAAAAACATATATAATAATATTAGTAAATTTTTGTTAAGGAGGTGTGTTATGGAACTCGTATTAATAGCTGTCATAGGTCTTGTTATATTTGGTTTTATTTCTGTTTACAACTCTTTGGCGTCTTTGAAGATTAAGATCAAAGAAGCTTGGAGCCAAATTGACGTTCAGCTCAAGAGAAGGATTGATTTAATCCCCAACTTGGTTGAAACAGTAAAGGGTTACGCTTCGCATGAAAAGGAAGTATTTGAAAAAGTAACCCAGGCTCGTGCCGCTTTGATGAGCGCGGGAGATGCAAAAACAGCGGGGGAGGCAGATGTACAATTAACATCAGCACTCAAGAGCCTTTTTGCCGTAGCTGAAGCTTACCCGGAGTTAAAGGCCCAAGAAGGGTTTATCAATCTGCAGAAAGAACTTTCCGACACCGAAGACAAGGTTGCTTATTCAAGACAATTCTTCAATAGCGTGGTTAGGCAATACAATGAAAAAATTGTTGTATTTCCGTCAAACTTGATTGCCCAGTTGTTTGGATTTAAGCAGGAAGCGTTCTTTGAGGCTGAAGAAGCTGACAAAGAGCCAGTGAAGGTAGATTTCTAATTATTTCATTGGAAAGAAATGGGTAAGCACGTACTGAATGTGAAGGTTGCAGTTTTGGCGTATTTTGAGAAGGACGGCCGGATATTACTGCAGAAGAGAAAAAATTCGGGGTGGCGTGACGGATGGTACGGACTTGTTGCCGGGCACGTGGAGAATGACGAGCCTTACAAATCTGCCTTGCGCAGAGAGGTAAAAGAGGAGGTTGGTGTTGACGTAAGGGAAGAAGATCTGGAATTTGCGCACCTTTTGCTTCTTCCCGCCAAATTGTCTGATTGTCAACGTTTATATGTTTATTTTAGGGTAACAAAATGGGAGGGGGAACCTAGCAACGCCGAGCCCGAAAGGTGCGACGATGTTAGATGGTTTGACAAATCCTCTCTTCCTGAAAACCTGATACCTGTAGTAAAATTCGGTATGGAAAAGATGACGGCTGGAGAGATGTACAGCGAGTTTGGGTGGGAGCCCGGTTATAAAGAAAAGCTATGAACATATACCAGCAAATAGACAAAAACAAAAGGGACACGGCAGTTATTATTGCTTTGTTTATGGTTGTTATATCAGCGATTGGGTGGTTTCTCGGTGAATATTTTTATGAGGGTGCTGGAGTTTCATTTCTAGCTGCCGCGCTTATATTTTCCGGAATCTCCGGGATGATTTCATACTACAATTCTGACAAAATTGTTTTGAGCCTATCCCGCGCGAAGGAGGTAAGTTTTGAGGAAGCCCCTGACTTGCACAAGCTAGTTGAAAATATGAGCATCGCCTCGGGGATACCCAAACCGAGGATTTATGTTATAGAAGATTCCTCCATGAATGCTTTTGCTACGGGACGAGACCCCGAACACTCTGTTATATGTTTTACCACGGGTATAATCCAAAGACTGGAAAAAAGAGAACTTGAAGGTGTTATTGCTCATGAGATGGCTCACATCGGAAATTATGATATTAGACTGATGTCTATAGTTAGTATTTTGGTGGGCACTATAATGCTTTTATCTGATTGGTTTACGAGAGGCGCATTTTACGGAGGAGATAGGAAAAGGAGTTCCAACTCAAGTTCGGGTGGAAGCATTTTCTTTTTGGTGGGGGGTGGTGTTGCTTATTTTAAGTCCGCTAATTGCTACGTTAATAAAGTTGGCAATCAGCCGAAACAGAGAATATTTGGCTGATGCTACAGCAGCTTATATCACAAGGTATCCTAAGGGGTTGGCAGACGCATTGGCAAAGCTGGCTATGGATAAAGAAATTTTGGAGGCGGCAAACGGGGCAACTGCTCATTTGTATATTGTGAACCCCATAAAGATTGGTGGAGCAGTTTCAAATCTTTTTTCCACTCACCCGCCGATTGAGGATAGGATAAACCGACTTTTGCAAATGTAAATAACGCTTCTGGCCTTTCATTATCTAGTAAAATCTGCTTTAATAGTAAATTATGGAAGACAGAAAAATCTCCATAGAACAAGTCAAAAAAATTGCTGAGATGTGCAAGATAGACATTACAGGAGATGAAGAGAAGTTCTCCTATCTTCTTAGTGATACCCTTGAATACGTCAAAATTCTTGATGAATTGGATACTTCAAAAGTGAGCGAGACATTTCAAGTGACGGGTCTGAGGAACGTATTTCAGGACGGCTCTCAAAAAGCCACACTGCCCAGAGAGGAAGCCCTAAAAAATGCCAAAGAAGTGATAAATAACCTTATTGCGACGAAAGGAGTTTTTAATCGTGAGTAAATTAAATGAACTCACTATAAGAAGCGCTTTGGAAGGTTTGAAAAAGAGAGATTTCAAATCCGAAGATTTGGTGAATGGTTGTTTGGAGCAAATTAAAAAATATGATACGCAGATACACGCTTTCTTGAAAGTGGTTGAGGATCAAGCTTTAGAGAAGGCCAGAGAAGCAGATGTTGAAATAGTAACCAAGGGAGATACAGCTTTTATAGAAAAACCGTTGTTGGGGATTCCATACGCCGCCAAAGATAACTATTCAACGAAAAATATTACCACAACAGCGGCATCCAAGGTTTTAGAAAATTATGTACCCCCTTTTGATGCAACCGCAATTAAAAAATTGAATGATGCGGGCGCCATACTACTGGGAAAGACAAATTTAGACGCTTTTGCTCACGGTTCTTCAACCGAAACATCTGATTTTGGAACCTCATACAATCCATGGGATCTGTCCAGGGTTCCGGGCGGATCTTCAGGTGGCTCGGCAGCCGCTGTAGCAGCCCATATGTGCCTTTTTGCTGTAGGAAGCGAGACGGGAGGAAGCACTCGGGGTCCTGCTTCGTGGTGTGGTGTAACGGGTGTCAAACCTTCATACGGACGAGTAAGTCGTTATGGAATTGTTGCAATGGCTTCGTCTACTGACAGCCCCGGGCCCTTGACAAAATCAGTAGAGGATTCGGCGCTAGTGCTTAAGGTAATGGCTGGTAAGGACCCTTTTGATGCAACATCGTCTCCCGCCGCAGTACCTGATTATCTGCACGAAGCCGAGTCTTATGATTTGCGCGGGGTAAAGATCGGACGACCTGTGTCTTTTTTTGAAATGGATCTAGAAGAGGGAACAAAACAAAAGGTTAACGAGGCTGTAGAAATTTTTAAAAACCTCGGAGCCGAAATAATTGATGTTGATATGCTAAGTCCAAAATATTCCATCGCAGTTTATACAATTTTGCAGAGATCTGAAGTTTCATCTAACCTCGCTCGTTTAGATGGGATTAGATATGGTAATGACCGCGTATCTTTCGGTTTTGAGGCCAAGAAAAGAATGATGCTTGGAGCGTACACCCTGAGCGCGGGGTATTATGACGCTTACTATGCTAAAGCTCAAAAAGTTAGGACCTTGATAAAAGAAAATTTTGATGAAGTTTTTAGAAAAGTTGATTTACTAATAGCGCCTTCTATGCCTTGTGTGGCTTTACCGGTTGGGGAAAGCGCAAAATCTCCCATGTTTGGGGAAATGATGGATGTTTTAAACGAACCCGCATGTATTGCTGGCGTACCAGGAGTCAGCGTTCCATGCGGATTTGACGAGGGACTGCCAGTAGGTGTTCAAATCATGAGCAAAATGAACGAAGAGCAAAAGATTTTTGGCGCATTGTTAAAGTTTCAGAAAGCAACAAATTTTCATCTGGAAAAACCGGCGCTGATTAAGGAACAATGATGGGTTTTTTTTAATATTTTTTTTGGAACAAAAAGCGATAATACGGCTTATCGTGTGGTATCGCAGGATACTATGAGAAAGATAAGTGAAGAGTGGGCGAATGTTGAGATTTTATTGAAAGGAAAATCGCCTTCCCAATTAAGGCAAGCGTTAATTGTTGCCGATAAATGTTTAGATGCGGCGTTGAAAGACATTGTGCCTGGAGAGACAATGGGAGAAAGGTTGAAAAATGCTATAAGCAGATTTGACAGGTCTGCATACGGGAGAATTTGGGATGCCCACAAACTTAGAAATAGTTTAGTTCACGAAGCAGGATTTGAACCTCCGTATTTTATGATTAATGAAGCAGTAGCAAATTTGAAAGAGGGGTTGTATAAGCTTGGGGTGAGAATATGAATGAAATGGAATTGTTAGGCAAATATAAGTTAGTCGTCGGCATGGAAGTCCATGTCCAGCCAAAAACATCTCAAAAAATGTTTTGCGGTTGCGATGCCGACATTTGGGGTCAGGAACCCAACACCCGTACATGCCCCACCTGCCTGGGATTGCCGGGTGCCCTACCTGTTCCGAACCTGGAAGCTGTGAAAAAAACACAGTTGCTTGGGTTGGCCCTTGGGTGCAAGCTGAACGAGAACTCAAGATTTGATAGAAAACATTACTTTTATCCCGATCTTCCCAAAGGTTACCAAATAAGCCAATATAAAAAACCACTATGCGAAAATGGAAAGCTTCTATTAGAAAGCGGGAATTACGCTGATATAGAGAGAGTGCACCTTGAAGAAGATGTCGCGAAGTCATTTCATCAGGGGGGAAAAACACTGATTGATTTCAATAAAAGCGGGATCCCCTTGATTGAGGTAGTGACACGCCCGTGTTTCCGTTCTGTAGAAGATGCAGTTGATTACTGCAAGAAACTACAGGTAATCTGCAGGTATTTGGAAATAAGTGAGGCAGATATGGAAAAAGGCCAGATGAGGCTCGAAGCAAATATTTCAATACGAACGCTTGAAATGGAAGAAAAAGATGAACTGCCCCCATATAAGGTGGAAGTGAAAAATATAAATTCGTTCAAATTTATGGAAAAGGCGGTTAAAGCTGAAGTGGTAAGACAAAGGGAAATTTGGGAGTCGGGCGGTATGCCGGTGCAGGAAAACAGAGGTTATGATGAATTCAAAAATGTGACGGTTCCTCAAAGGGAAAAAGAGGAAGCTTCGGATTATAGATATTTCCCGGAGCCCGATATTCCCCCGATGGTTTTTGATGAAGAATACTTTTTAAATCTAAAAAAGGCGGTGGCGAGGTTGCCGCAGGATTTGAGAAAAGAAATGGAAGAAAAAGGTGTGGCAAAAGAGCAGAGTAGGATTTTGGTTGAAGTGATGGCTAGAGAAGCCGTTGAGAAGTTTAACGGGTTGGTTGCCAAAGGTGTTGAAGCAAGAAAAGCTGCCTCTGTATTGATAAATAGGAAAGATTTGTCGTTATTGGGGGTTGAAGAAATAGTTACAAGGATAAATGAGGAAGGTGTCAGAGTGTCGGATATTGAAGAAATTAGTGAAGTTGTTGAAAATGTAGTTGGGGCGAATCCGCAGGCAGTTTTAGATTATAAGAGTGGAAGGGGTAACGCTCTTCAGTTTTTGCTCGGGTGCGTAATGAGAGAAACGAAAGGGAGATCCGACCCCCATGTGGCTTTGGATTTGATCAAGGAACTTATAAATAAAAATGTAAAATAAAATAGGCCGCAAAGTAGAAAGATGTTTATTCTACAATGCGGCCCTGTTTGAAAGGTGTTATTGCGTTATTCGGTAGATGATTTCAAGGATTCCGAGGACAACGAGCACTGTACCTATTACATCCCTGGGCTTATCCTGGGAAATCTTCACAACCGCTCAGGCGATAATCTGCAGTATGAGAAGGATTGTGTAAATCCAAGCCGGAGTAGCTGTGGCAATTATGGTTACGAAATAATGGAAGACCAAGAGAGCCGCTATTGTGAAAAGTATAAGATTACACCAGTGTACTTATTCTAGTTATCTATCATTTTTATCTTTTGAATATTGTTAATATTAACATTCTTTACGTTTCAGGTTAATACATACCGTCCCGCGGCAAGGTTGGGTAATATATAAAACTCAAGGTGGTATCATATACGAGATGGTACTGAAATTTGATCCGACAAGTCCTCAATATGAACATATAACAACTTTAAATCAGGCTAATAAAGCCCTTGAAGAATTGGAAAAAAACAAGGTTGTGGGTGTGGACATAGAAGGTACAGGGCTTGATCCATATACTTCAACTCTGCTTTTGTTGCAGATTGGCACTGAAACAAAAAGCTATATTTTTGACGCGCGCATCCTTAACCTAAAAGAACTACCCAGACTTAAGGAGTTTCTTGAGAACAAAAAAATATTAAAACTTCTTCATAACGGAAAGTTTGACTATCGCCACATAAAAATTCATGTGGGTGCAGAAATGGATAATTTGTACGACACAATGTTAGCCGAAGTCATACTTAATGCTGGTATCGGCCGAGGTTACTACTCACTAAAAGATCTTGCGAGGAAATATACAAATACTGAACTAAAAAAAGATGTGAGAGAAACATTTGAGGGTGTTACGACGAGATCAAAAATTACAGAGGAACAGCTAAAGTACGCCGCTTCTGATACTTTGATACTCTTTCCAATATTTGACCAGCAGCTTGTAAAGGTTAAGCAAGAAGGTTTATTGAATGTAGCTAAACTTGAATTTGCGGCTACACGTGCAGTAGCAGAAATGGAATTAAAAGGAATCTATATCAATGAAGAAAAATGGCGCGAGATAATGAGAAATCTTGCAGAAAAGAGAAATGCAATAGCAAAAGAATTTCAGGAGGCCGTTCGTCCATATTACACTCACAACATGATAGATTTGTTCGGCAATCACGCTGATTCTATTAACATCAATAGCCAGCAGCAGCTTATGGATCTTTTCAATAATAAATTGGATCTGAATCTTCCTTCCACAGGTGACGCTATTTTGGCTACTGTTAACCACCCTGTTGTAAAGCTTTTAAGAAACTACCGCGGTTATGAAAAATTGCTTTCGGCATTTGGCGAAGGTCTTCTTGAAAAAATAAATCCGGTTACTAAGCGTCTGCATCCGGAGTTTAACCAGCTTGGAACAGCTACTGGAAGATTTTCGTGCAACAATCCCAATCTTCAGCAGATTCCGAGAAATTCAGATGAGGCGCCGTTTAGAACTTGCTTCAACCCCCAGCCGGGTTATAAATTAGTGACTGCAGACTACTCCTCTTTTGAAATGCGAATTTTGGCAGAGCTGTCGGGAGACGCAAAAATGATAAAAGCCTTGAACGATGGCTTGGATATTCACTCTTACACTGCTTCATTAATGTTTAACGTGCCTTATAGCGAAGATTTTAAAAAGAAATACCCAGCCTTAAGGCAAATTGCTAAACCTATCGGATTTGGTCTTATGTATGGAATGGGACCTGTTGGTTTAGCGGCGAGGCTTGAGAATGAAACAGGAAAACCTGTATCAAGAGAGCAGGGAGAGGACTACATGAACAGATATTTTGCAAGCTACCCAAGCGTTAAAAGTTATCTTGAAAGAACGGCAAAAAAAGCTGTTCAAGATGGTTACAGCACTACGCCTCTAGGGAGGAAAAGATGGTATGAACGCCCGGTAAAAGACGACCCAGATTTTAGAAAGAAAGTTTCGCGAATTGAAAGGGAGGCCAAAAACCATCCGATTCAAGGTACAAACGCCGATGCCATTAAATACGCTCTGATCTTTCTAAACGAAAGGTTTAAGAAAGAGGGAATTGACGGCGGCCTTACTTTAACTGTTCACGATGAGATTGTATCGGAAGTGGAGGCTGACAAGGCGGAATATTGGGCTGAGGTGCAATCTCAAGAAATGGTCAGGGCGGCCGAGCTTTTTATCAAAAGGGTAAAGATAGAGAGTGAGCCGTTTGTTGGAGATGTTTGGGAGCACTAACTCCAAAATTATTCTTGCACTCCACCACATCGAGTGCTAATATACTAAACATGATACTCTGCCAAAGATGCGGAATAAGACCCGCCAAATATCCAATAAGCCAGATAATAGAAGGTAAACAGCTTCAGGTTGCCGTCTGCGAGGTTTGCTATCAAGAACTTCTTAAAGAAACGAACCAATCAGCATCTAAACTTGATAAATTTGGCCGAGATCTCACTCAGTTGGCTAGAGAAGGCAAGCTAGATCCCGTTATCGGTAGAAAAGAGGAAATAGAACGCGTAATTCACATTCTCTCCAGAAGGACAAAAAATAACCCCGTACTCATAGGAGATCCGGGAGTGGGAAAAACGGCTATAGTTGAAGGCTTGGCTCAGAGAATTGTGAATGGTCAGGTTCCCGAGCCCCTAAGGGGAAAAAGAGTTTTTATGTTAGATCTCGCTTCTATAGTGGCGGGAACTTCTCATCGGGGTATGTTTGAAGCTCGTTTGAAAGATGTAATAAATGAGGTTGTTTCGGCAAACGGCCAAATAATAATGTTTGTTGACGAGCTACATACTGTTATTGGGGCAGGAAGCGCCGAGGGTTCGATGGATGCAGCAAACATCCTTAAACCAGCGCTTGCAAGGGGTGAGCTTCAGATGGTGGGTGCAACCACAATTGATGAATACAGGAAGTATGTTGAAAGGGATGCCGCTCTTGAGCGCAGGTTTCAGCCAATAATGGTAAACGAGCCAACCCCAGAGGATACGATAGAAATATTGAAAGGGCTTAGAGAGAGATATGAAACTCACCATCGAGTGAAAATATCCGATGAAGCCATTGAGACCGCAGTAAAGATGAGCGACCGATATATCTCAGATAGATTTCTGCCTGATAAGGCAATAGATGTTATTGATGAAGCATGCGCTATGGTGCGTCTTTCGCAAATTAAGGAGCCCGAAAATCTAAGGACGGTTGAGCAGGAAATTGAAGCTCTAAGGGCCGCGGGCAGAAAAAATAAGCTAACACAAGAACAAAAAGATGAGATAAGGAAAAAAACCGAAGAACTTGAAAAAATCCGAACCGAGCTTGCTGAGATTTGGACAAGAACGAAACTTGAGGATATCCCAGAAGTAACCGAAGAAGATGTTATAAAAGTTGTTTCAAGAGCTACCGGAATACCCCTTGAAAAGCTTAACATTGTTGAAAGGGAAAGGCTGTTAAAGCTGGAAGAAACAATAAAGAAAAGGGTTGTGGGTCAGGAGAAGGCCATAAGTGTTTTGTCAGAAGCTATAAGAAGAGCCAGGGCGGGTTTGAAAGATCCGAAGAGGCCGATCGGATCGTTTTTGTTCTTAGGCCCCACAGGTGTTGGTAAAACGGAGCTGGCAAAAGCGTTAGCCGAGGCGTTGTATGGGGACGAGGATATGATAATACGCTTGGATATGAGCGAATACATGGAAAAGCACTCTGTAAGCAAGTTGATAGGGGCGCCCCCCGGATATATCGGATATGAGCAAGGTGGCCAGTTGACAGACGTAGTAAGAAGAAAGCCATTTTCGGTCATACTGCTTGATGAAATAGAAAAAGCACATCCTGACACTTTTAACGCTCTTCTGCAGATAATGGAAGATGGAAGACTGACTGACAGCAAAGGAAGAACGGTGGATTTCAAGAATACCATTCTGATTTTGACTTCGAACGTAGGATCTGACCTGTTGCGCAGAAAAGACATCGGATTTGAAGAAGGCAAGGTGAGAGCAGGAAGCGAAAAACAAACTTCTGAAGACAGAAGGATATTTTCAATACTCAAGGACTCCTTCAAACCCGAGTTTCTAAATAGAATAGATGAGATAATAATTTTTACAAGTCTAACTAAAGAGGACATTAAAGAAATTGCCATAAGAATGATAGAGAAAACCAGAAAAATGCTTTCTGAGCAAAATATTCATTTGGAGGTTTCTGACAAAGCCTTAGATTATCTCGTGGAGAATGGATACAGTGATGAGTATGGAGCAAGGCCATTAAGACGGTTGATACAGAAAGAGGTTGAGAACACGATATCGGCAAAGATAATTAGCGGAGAAATATTAGAAGGCGATCTGGTGTATGTCGATGTTACAGAAGATGGGGGTTTAGCTGTAGAAGCAAGAAAGTCCGCTAAAGTCTCGTCCAGAAAGAAATAATTGAAATAGCGGCATTTATCTGCTATCCTAGCTCAGTTATGGCCGACAATAATCAAGATACAAATAAAAAAGATACCGACCAAAAGGAAGAACAGTCCGATCTAAAGGATGGGGAGCCGAAAGAAGGTGAAATGTCTGAAGAAGCATTAAAGGACGAAACCCATGAAGAGCTAAAAGAAGACTCTGTGGAAGAAAGTTCGGAGGAAGGAACTATTGAAGAAGAGGTAGAAGAGGAGGTCAAAATGGCTGCGGATGAGCCTAGAATTCCCGATTTCAGGGTTGGTGATACGATTAGGGTTTTCTACAAAATAATTGAAGGGGACAAGATGAGGATTCAGCCGTTTGAGGGAATTGTCATCTCTTTTAGGGGCTCTGATGTTTCGAAAACATTTACTGTAAGGAGAATAGGGGCCGATCAGGTTGGAGTTGAGAGGATATTTCCCCTTTACACCCCAAATATCGAGAGAATAAAAGTTGTTAAGAGGGGTAATGTGAGGAGGGCAAAACTTTACTATCTCAGAAAGAAAGTTGGAAGAGAAGCGATGAGGGTTCGGGAGCATAAGAAGTAATTTTTCCAGTTAGCCCAGCAAACAAATAAAAATTGGCGCATAATTGTGTTGTTATTTTGGTATGTGCGCGATGAAACTATCTACTTTTGAATCGTCATTCTAATATCTATCAATTGAGAGATAATAGAAACAGCATACGAACAGATTTGCAACGATTCGCGTTCATAGGTTAAATCGATATGGCTCGAAGAACCGAACAACGAGATGGCGGAGAAGAAAAAAGCTATACAAAAATTTGCAAACGAAGACATGAGGAGACAGATAGTGGAAAAACGATTGGATGGTGCACTAAAAGATTTTGAGGCCTTTAACCTTCTACAGAATAAATCACGAAAATTTTAATAAATGTTTTAGGTCAGGGTCCCAAGACTATATCCTATAGTTGTCAAATTCCTGCCTTTGTGATAAGATGCAAAAATCTTGAAAAATAAATAATAAAGGAGGAGAGATGGAAGAGCTTGAAGAGTTGAAGGAAAAAATCAGGACTCGGCGCAAAGAAGAGGCCGAGATGCGTGCCGAAACAGCACGTATTATTTGGACGCGCTGGCGCAATATGCAAGGCCAGTGGCGGGATCGTACAAGGTGGGATGCCTTAAAAAGTAGTTTTATGGCAAACCCCACCCTCGCTCAAGCGTACCACTTGGTGCGTTTGATGCTGAAACCTGTCAAGCGCGAGGAGTAAGGGAGGTTACAATGAAGAAGTACTTAATTATCGTGTGTACATTAGTTCTCTTAGTAACTTCCTGCGGTCCTCTTCCCGAAATGGAAAGCATCATGGCGCAACCAAGGCCTGACGCCCCTGCGAGTGATTCAGGTAGTGAGGTTTCATTACCGGTTACACCAGGTCCTGAGGTTCACATCAGTCCCGAACCGGTTCCTGTACCTCCTCTTCCTGTAGCCACCCAGTATGCACTAATTGTGCAGGCCTGGGGAAACTATCTGACTCCGATCAAAGATACCATTAGATCTGAGGAGGATCTGAGGGAGGAGTGGCGGAGATTCGGGGAGATGAGTCTTCAGGTCGGAGACCGGAGGAGTAAAATCCGCGAAATCTTTGAAGGGTTCAGCGAAAACGACTGGTCCCAGATAAGAGAAGCAGGGGAAGAACTCGCAAAAGACGGCGCTCTAACCACAGCAGTAATTTATCTTAGGGGTTGCAAAACCACCTGCGCGTCAATATTTAGCGCACTATGGTGGGCTTGCGCCCATCTGGCAACGGGAGAGAATTGGATTAAAATCCCTGAAGGGATGATGACCAACCACCCGATGCCGGAGTTATGTGGCAGGACATTCAACTGGGAATACCTTGTCGATATCCTGGACACCAGATGCCCGGGGTATTCCGTTGAATATCGTGGATCGACGATCGTAATCCGCAAGTTAGTCCGTTATTCAGATAACCGATACGAACTGACTTGGGACGACGCCCAAACCTTAATAGTGGTTGGCGGAGTTTTAACTGCGGCCACGGTTGTCGGAATTGTTGTATTATCGGGCGGTACTGCGGCCCCCGCTTTTGCGGTAGTGCTTCTTGTACCGTAAATTATTTTTTTTTGGTATAAGCCCGCTCTCACACATTGTTGTTAGGGTGGGCTTTTTTATTACTGTGAGTTTTTGAAAGTTCCGTCTGATTATCTGAGTGGATTATTAAAAACGTATGCAGCAGTTGTGGTTAATTTTTGGTGAGGGCGGTGGGGATCGAACCCACGACACGCGGCTTAAAAGGCCGCTGCTCTACCACTGAGCTACGCCCCCTTAAAACTTTCACATTATACACAACAAAACCCTGCAGTTAAATGATAAAAGCTCAGAAGATAAATTTTAATAGTATTAAGCAAGCTTTTCCAGTATTTGTTTTGTGGCGTTATTTACGTCGCTGAAAGTTATCCGATCCGTGTAAGCTTTTGGTTCCTGCACGTCGTTCCTATAGACAAGAATTACTTTTTTACCCAAAAGTGAGGCGAGCACTTTCTCTATTGTGAGTCCCGTGCTTTTAACGTTGCTGGTGATGTAGGCAATAAAGACATCACTTTTTAGTATATTCCCAAAAATAGCAGGAAAGGTTTTCCATAGCGGAACCGAGCCCTCCCATTTCTGTACGTCCCTTCCTAGTATAAAAGTCTGATGCCCACCACTTTCCAATCCTTCCGCCAACTGCAAAAGATCCCTGACGAGGGATTGCTTGTCTTCAACTCGTGAGTATTTATAGCCTATAAAGAGCCGCATATAAACAATATTAGCACTTCTGAAAAAAGATTACCTGGTCTGTAAACTGATGGACCTAGTTGATTTTAGCAAACTTGTTGGCTACTAACTTTTTGTAACAAAACTAACGATATCACCTGCTGGGACGCTGTTCTGTTCGCCCGTTTCCATATCCTTGACGGTAATCCTTTTATTTTTAACTTCATCCTCACCGATTATGGCCACAAATCTCACCCCGGATTTTGAGGCGATGCTTAATTTCTTTTTAAGACCCTCACCTGTGTATAAAACATCAGCCTGTATATTGCTTTTTCTAAGATTAGCTACTAAGTCGTAAGCCAGATTTGTGTAATCTCCTAAAGGAATAACTAAAACTTTCAAAGTCTGGCGGTCAGTATATTTAAGAAGGTTATTTTCTTTCAACAGGTCAAAAAGTCTAGTGAGTCCTATCGAAATTCCCGTTCCTGGCAGTTTTTTATCTGAAAAGTACTCTGCAAGATTGTTGTATCTACCTCCTCCACAAATGGATCCGAACTCCGGATACTCAGTCAATACTATCTCAAATATTGTTCCGGTATAATAGTCAAGACCCCTGGCTATGGATAGATCTATGGTCCAGCATGATTTAGGTATATTCATATAACCTATGTTTTTAACTAGATCTTCGATTTCTTTCACCCCCTCATCAAACGTATCGTTTGCAACATTTAACGATTTTAGTTTTTTTAGCACATCTGCTACCGACCCCGCGGAATTTATAAAATCAAGAATTTTTTCCGTCTGGTTTATATTTACACCCATTTTTTCAAAATCTTTAGCAACCATTTCTTCGCCGATTTTTTGTACCTTATCTATCTCTCGTAGGATTTCTTTTGTTTTTTTATTGAGTCCGAGTTTTTCAATGTAGCCGGTTAGTAGTTTTCTGTTGTTGATCTTTATTAAGAAGCTACCTAAGTTAAGTCGTTCAAAAGTGGTGTAGGCGGTTGCAACTATCTCGGCATCGTAGATGGGAGCTAAACTGTCCTTATCGATTATGTCCACGTCACATTGGTAAAATTCCCTGAACCGCCCTTTTTGAGGACGTTCCCCGCGAAACACTTTACCTATTTGATATCTTTTAAAAGGGAAAGACAGCTCGTTGTACCTTTGGCTTACATATCTCGCAAGGGGAACCGTAAAATCAAACCTCAATGCCATTTCGCTGTCACCTTTTTTGAAGGTGTATATCTGCTTTTCGGCTTCCTTCCCGCTTTTTGCCAACAAAATATCAGCTTTTTCAAGCACAGGGGTATCTAACGGTAAGAAACCGCACAATTCAAAGCTTTCCCGTATGGAGTCCAACATTTTGTTAAATATAACCTGGTCGCGAGGTAGTAGTTCCATAAAACCGGGAAGTATTGTGGGTTTTATAAAAGTTTTTTCAACCATAGCTTACCAATTTTACCGCAGTATTGCTTTTGCATAAAGTTTATTTGAGCAAAATCAAAACTAGTGGTTATGAGCTTTTTTAATCAAACTTGGTTTTTACCTCTAAATTTGGTGGTACTGCTGGAAAAATTTTATTTGGTATCAGGATTGTAGGCGAAGATGGTAATTTTATAGTTGTGGTTGCAGCCTTCTTCCGGATGACCGCAGGGTACGCAGCTTCAGCTGGGTTTTTTATGCTAGGCTATCGTTGGGTTTTCAGAAAAAAAGGAAAATCTTATATGGTATGATAGGTTGTTTGCCACCAAGGCTTAAAGCATAGAAAGCCCTTTTTGGGAAATTTTGTTTCTGTTTTTATATAGCTTCAGTTTTGCAGCTTCCTTATCTATATACATATTTACTGTAATTAGATTTTTGTATTAAAAACCCTTTTTGATATTGACAAATCAATCCTTAATGATTAAATTACTCTACTTATAGGTTAGGGGAGTACAAGATATAGACTTATAGTAATGTGTGCGTTTGAGTGTTGTTGCTACACACAATCGGAGATTCATATAAACTTTGTTCTAGTGTTTTTGCCCTTCTGCCGAAAAGATATTTCATAACAGATTTGGGAGTTTTTTTCAGCCTTCGGAGAGTATGTACTAAAATATATGGGTCCTTGGTATTTGCATGAGGTTGTGTGCGGAGTGTTTTTGTTTGAAAGTATTCCGGGCACAGGCTCAATAAAGCCAACCTAAATAAATATTGAAAGGAGAGCTGTTATGGTCAAGAGCCACGTCAGCCGGGATCCGGGTATATTTGAGCTGATAAACAGAAACCTGCGATTGGTGCTTAAGTTGTTAAAGGACAAACGTGTTCCTTTTCTTCTTAAGCTTTTACCAATAATAGGTGGAGTGTGGCTAATTTACCCCGACCTTATCCCGGGACCGCTGGACGATGTTTTGGTTATCTACCTCACGTTTTATGGTTTCATTGAACTGGCTCCGGATGAAGTTGTAAAAGAACTTCGTAAGGAAGTTAGTCATGGAAAGGAAAACGTGATAGAAGGCGACATCGACTAGCTACCAAGAGAGAGCTTTTATATTCAAAAACAAAAGCTCTCTCTGTATCCTTAGGAATTTTGGATCTTGATCATTTTGTTTGTCCGTCCCGGCCACTTGCGCCGTGCGGATGTACTTTGAAAACACAACAAGAAAGAGGTGGTTGCCCTACTTAGGTTTGCACCTTCGAGACTTTCAGCATGCTGGAAGTTTTGCAGGTGCGTAGCCTAATAAGAGGCAGCCATATCAATAAGTGAAAGGAGTAAAAAATTGGAAAATACCTGTTTCCTAGTTTCGAATTGCCAGTAAGTCAACCATTGAATAAAACGGAGGTAAAAATGCAAACGTTAGTTAGCAACATAATTTTTTTGAGTGTGCTGGTATTCGCAGCAGCTTTGGTGATCTTTGGATTGCTGAAGTTCATCAAGGTACTTAAAGGAGAGCTCTCTGTAGGTGAGGCTCTGATGGCCATAGGCGGTGTGGTAATCGGTGCAGCAGTTGTAATATGGGCTGCGACCGATTTCAACGGGAGCAGGATCATAATCGATACGGTTGGAAAGTGGATCATCCAGATTCTAACCGAGCCCCTAGGCTAGGTTAGCTATGAAGACAGCTGCTGTTCCAACAATCCTGGTGGGCGCTCTTCTGCTTACTGGATGTGCGGAAAAACCGGATAATCTGGAGGTGTTTTTTGATTGGCGGCAAAAATTCTTTTTGCATGTTGATCAACAGACGGTAGAGCCTTGGGTAGGGCCGGTTTTAAGGCTAGCGGTAGCAGTAGCCTTAGTTCTTTGCTTACTGGTGTTGATACACAACCTGAAAAGTGAAAGGCCTATCTGGGGTTATAATTTCATCACAGGTCTCTCAATTTTTGTAGCGATCGCTTTAGTGTATTTTTACATCCCCGCAGCTACAGCTTTTGGTGAGGCCATAATGCCCCCAGAATTAACGCTTGATAGGGTTTTTTCAGCTCTAAGGTTAGGGTTGGACGGAGGTTTGGCTGACTTGCTTGTAGGAGGCTGGGCTATAACCTTTACACTCGTTCTCCCGCTCTTTTCGGCTTTTTGGGAAATAATGATGTTGTTGGGTGCCGTTGTTGCTCTAATAGCAACAACTTTAGCAAGAAGCATGAAAGGTATCGTTTACATTGTAACGCAGGTGTATGGATGGGGATCTTTCCTTGTTCTTTACAACACCTTAATATCGTTGATCGACCGTTACTATCCTACATGGGATTATATGCCTGTAAAGATATTTGTAACGGCGTTCTATGTAATGGTATCTGTCACATTGCTTCTTTTTTGCTACATTGGAATACCCTTCTTTGCAATCTCCCTCGTGCCGAGATCAGATGACGAATACAAATCATCTGGAAAGAAAAGGGAGGAAAGAATACGGGACTCCAAAGTGGATTGGGGGACTATTTTTGCTCCCATACCCATACCCAACGACTCGCCGGACGATGAGCCTGATCAAGATCGATACCATAGTAACGACAATTACGATGATGAGGATCCTTCAGATGGTAGTATAAATCCCCAACTACCCCGGGGTCCGAGTGGTGGTGGATTGGGAGAGGTTATCGAAGCACATAAAGGAGATATCCCACCGACTAAAGTTTCTCGTTCGGAAACTTCGGAAACTAGTAATGGCGATGAACCTGATCCCAATAAAATACTTTTATCGAAAAGTTCGAGATTGGGTTCCAACATTGAACACAAAGATTCCAGAGTTTCCGAAGAGGTTGTTGATTCTGTTGAGAACTTCCCTTCGAGTAAAGTTAAACAATTAAAAAGCTTGGAGAGTGGTTCCCGATCTGCGGAAACAAGTCGTCCTAACCGGAACAATGGAGATTCCAACCGCCTGGAAATAGATGTCAAAAAAGACAAGCTAAAGAAAGATAAGGCCCACGTAGAATTTCTGGACAAAACCGGCAAAGTTTTGGAGGTCGTGGGTGTTGTTACCGCATCTCCTAAAGTCGTAATTTTCGGCAAGGGTGTTGAGTTAGCAGCCGATGTGTTGGACCGTGCTACGGAAGAAGGTGCAGATACAAAGAAGGTTTTGGATCATTCTGCCAAAGAAGTAGCCAAACGGGTTTTGCGAAACAAATACCCAGACTTGGTAGAATTTGCAGTCGGCAAGGACGATCGGGACGAAAACAAGCTTAACATGGAAGGAGGGTAGTATGAGTCCCTTTTCCTTTCTTGGTGACAGTAAGATGAGATCGATCAGATATAAACTGTTCGATCATTCTTACACTATCCTGCCGGTTTGGGGTGTGATCGGAATCTTATTTGTTTCCGGTCTGTTTCTTTATTTCGGCGGGCTCCGTTGGGTATGCCATGGTACTTCGGGAATAGTTTTTGTTTGGGTAGTTTTCACTCTGCTCAATAAAGTCCTGAAAGCTCGGGCATACAAAAAAATCAGCGAAAAGAGCAGACGTGACCAATCCGAGGTAGTTGTTACCTACCTTTCGGATCCCCCGTACCGCTCCTAGAAACTTGAAAGGATAGGGTTTTTCCCCAACCCTATCCTTTTCTCTCTTTCTTGTTGTGGCTCTTTTTGAGTTTTCAATATATTTGATTATTCAAAAAGAGGGTACGAGAAACAAATAATTTGCAAAAACATCATAGATGTTGGCACTTTGAAAACACAACAAGAAAGCTAAGAAGAGATTATGTTTTTGTTGAGCAGGGCACCTAAAAGAGCCTGAACACTGTCGGGTTCTTTTGGGTGTCATGCTCAATCAGGGCTTGAACATAATAACTAAATCAATAAGAAAGGAGTTGAGATGGATCTGAAAAAACTTTTATTTCCGGGAACAGATGCAAGATTGTTACCTGAATCCTCCGTGTTTTTAAACGCGGTAACCAGGGAAGAGACAATTAGTGCTCGAGAGCTCCTTGGTGTGACGATCCACCCCGTAAAGGGAGGTGCTGCTGGTGTCAGAAGTACGAATGGAGGTGCTACGCGTGTAATCGCATATCACCAAAGCTCTAAATTCACCGATGGCAGCGGTTTGGATATACGGCAGGCTTACAAGTACACTTCTAACTTAACAATGTTGCTTAGGCTGGTTAAGCACTACCCCGCCTCTTTTGTAAGGCATGTTCAGAACGAAAAGGATGGTGAAAAAACAGCCCGTACCGAATTTCTCGATGATGTCATGGAGTGGGCACTTCCTCGGAAAGGAAAGATTAGCGGTCATGATCTGTTACTTTGGGGAGATTTAGGAGCAATCATTCCCGAAAATAGGGAAGAGACGGCATCGTTACATGGAAAGATTGTTTCTTATCTTCAAGCCGCGTCTGTACTTCGGAGTGTAATTTTAAGTACCCCAATGTCTCTGGAAGATGCAAAGTACGACTTGATCACAAAAAGCTATGATGCAGTTTGGTATGCTGCACCCAGAAAAGTGTTTTGGTACCCTGATTTTTATTCGCTACCGGACTCTAATTTGGCATACGCTTTTTGGAGTGGTGTGGTATCTCCTGAGAATATCCGTGAACTAATGGATATGGGAGATATACTGCTCTACACGGAGGTGGTCGAGGGTTATCTTTACGCGACCGCTATACTTCGTGTGGTAGTGCCGATTAGAAACGGAACTGCTGACTTTTCCTCTGAAACCTCCCAGCTGATGAAACTGGGCAAATGGGAGAGGCGGACAGGTGCGGATCTGAAAAAAGCATTTCAGGCCTTTGTTCCAGGAAGTGCACCACCTCCGGCATGGGACAGGCACTCAGTACACAAGCCGAACTACGTTCTGTCGGCCATTCAAAAGTCTCTAAAGAATGTTGGGGATAAGAACGGAGATACTATGAGCGGTTTCATAGATGACGAGCCGTTCTTTCTCAACAACCAGCTTCGTCCCAGTCGTATCTACTTAGGGCCCAGCAAAGTGGGAAAGTCTACCCTTGCTGCAGCACACGTTTTGCAAACCAATGGCTGTAGGGTCATATGGATGCCACTGACAGCGGGTCAATTTGAATCCGCACCCCATTGGGTAGAAAGATTCGAAGGAACTGTAATAAACTTAAATCTTCCGGATGCATATACACTTCATAGACAAAACGATAAGCAAAACGGAACCAGGCCTACACGTGTCGATATGGTGGCCAAACAAGAGGAGTTGCACGTTGAGGACAAAGAAGCGGCCGAAAAGACAGTAGCAAAGCTGGAGGCTGAGTGGTATCAGCGGGGTAAGATTGTAGGGTTGCCGCTTACGTTTCGTGTTAAGTCAGGCGACACTGTACGATTGCTGAACTGGTACAACCATTTCTTAACTGCTATGAGGGAGGCCTGGAAAAGGTGGTACGAGCTTACCGGAGAACTTGCCACCATCGTTGCAGACAATTTCAGTGCGTTGAAATTATCGGACAACGACCCCTTGTTAGGTGAATTGCCTGCGGCAATAGGGGAGAATCTAGGACTAAACCTAGCTTGGTTGGTATCTAACGGTCGAAATATTGGCCTTTCATGCTGGATTACGACTCATAGCAAGGAAGATCTTGATCATATAAGCACCGGCCTATTCAACCAGTTTGGATTGTGCTTCAACCTCAAACACAATGATTTCACTTTTTGTGAGGTCAGCCAGCCGAAAGATCGAGATGTTTTGGTACCAAAGCTCTATATAAAGCTTCCTTATCCCATCAAACGCGTTGTTGAAAGACGCGAGCCGAACCTGGATGAACTGCCGTGGACGCAAAAAGAAGTTTCCGCGGACTGATAGGGTGTGCCATTATCCCCGGCATCCCAATAATGCTTGTGATCTGCTTATTAAGTCTGATCCTAGCATTGGGATACATGCACGATACAGACCCTAAGGCATACAACGAATACATCGGAGATGTCTTGGGTCTGTCCGGGGGGACTTGGTACACCCTCACACCGGACGATGAAGAGCTAATTCTGGAACTGGGATTTGATCCGGCGGTTGTAGCCAACGAAATTATGGCCAACCGCTGGATCAATGAAAATGGCGGAGAGATAGACCTTGGTATTCAGTTGGCCATTTTGGAAGGAGAGTCCAAGGCGGGAAAAAACATGGGAACATGCAACGGATTACTTTCCGCTGCGAAATTTTCAAGGCAGGAGGTAGAAGCAGCAGAGTGGTTGTTAAGACGCTGGAGCGCAGCCGGAATACGAGACTGGTCAGAAATTGCACGGAAAATGGTTACGCCTGACTACAGTGACTACACAGCACACTGTTCAGCCGGCGAGATAGGACCTAACGGTATTCTTCCGTCGACAGGTGTCACTATATGTAAGTATGGGCTTTCAGAGCACCCTAACCCATTGGTGCGTTCCTGCAATTTTTTTGATGAAAGGGTTGCGCCTTATGGAAAAAATTGGTGGTTAAAAGCTATCGGATACAAATCCACAGCTTCAAAATCCGATAATTTTGAAGCTCTGTACGGTTGGAACCATAGCGAGTTCTATAGGACACAGTTGCTCGAAAAAGCTGATTATTACAATAGTTTTTTTCGACAATTGGAAAGGGAATCCACAGGAAAACGAAATATATGTTTTCAAAGGAACATTGTTGCAAAGTATCGCAGTCAAATTCCTGAAATATGTCGGTCTTCTGTCGGCAGAGGTTTACGCTGCGGGTCCTGACGAGGGCGCTGGAGAAGCCTTGCCCATTGATGGTTTCGTCCACCCTTACCCCGGGGGTTTTCTTTGTGGATATGGTTTCGGAGTCCCTGTTGCGAATGGTATTCACTGGGGGGTAGACCTGTGTTTTGGTTCTCCTTGGAAATCCGCTCCCATCTACGCGATGCACTCCGGTAAAGTTGCCTTTGCAAGGTATCTTTCCCCCAGCGAACCATTAGCGGGACAATGGTGGATTTCCGGAAATGTAATCGTGATTGAAGGAAAAGATGCTTCCGGAAATACAATCTGGACAGCTTACGGCCACGGCCTTAACGGTAGTATGGAAGTTGAGGTCGGAGATGTTGTAGAGAAAGGCCAGAAGATCATGATGTCGGGGTCAACAGGCTTTTCTTCGGGTATTCACCTTCACCTGGCTATGAAAGTTAACGGTCGGTGGGTGAACCCCGCAACATACCTAAAATAAGGGCGATTGATGAAAGCAGATTTTTCTCTTTCCAGTCGCCCTATCTCTAAATTTCTCTTTCTTGTTGTGTAAGCGCAAGGATTTATATTTTATGAATTTTTACGCTTCGGTTTCAGATAGATTTTTTTTGGAACCGCTATAAATACAAACTGCCCCCTGCTTTATTAATAAGGAGAAAGGCACTTTGAGAACAAAACAAGATAGATAGGTTGCCTTTAGGTACGTACCCGCAAGGCTTTTACTAGAAGTTTTACGGGTGCGTAGCCTAATAATAGGCAGCTATAAATAGGAAATATAAAAAAGAAAGGAGGATGGAGTGAATAAAGGATTTGCTGCGGTATTGCTGCTCTTTCTTGTACTATGTGGCACATTGGGTTTTGTAGTTTTTGGGTTGAATATTGTGGGAAGAGCGGACGTGCTCAAAAGCCTAGTACTACCTGATGTAAAGAGTATCTTGACGGTATGTACCACAATGGTTGTAATAATAATTACATCCCAGGTTCTTTCATTTTGGGTTGCAAGGCTTGGGAAAAGTGTTGTCCACAGCTATTTTGACCGAAGGTGGCTCCCTAAAGAGAACAATAGTGAATCGTACACAACCTCATACGGAGAACGGCTCGAAAAAGTTGTATTACCTAGTTATCTTGGAACAACGGTTTGGGATCTTGCCGCGCACACCTTTCCGTCAATGTTCGTTGTCAGCTTAATTGCAAGTATCGCGGTTTATGTGATTCTAACTGTAGCGGGTATTGGCGCTTTTCAGGTTTGGGTTATCTTGACCCTACTCATTCTAGCTTGTAATTTCATACTCGTCCCTGTCACGTATTGGATTAAGGAGTGGAAAAGGAAATATACAAAGTTCATCATATTTTCCTTCAATGTCATATACATTGGTGTAAAAACACCGATTCTTGCTTTGTTTTTCTGGAAGGGGAGCTTGCCGCAGAAGAGCAGAACTCCAATTACAGAAGTTTTGGAAATACAAATGTCGGCCGATCCCCAGCAATTCAAAGAGGAGTATCGTACCTCCTGGCTTAGGGACCAATGGACATCAATACTATCCAGGCGAGTAGGTTTGCGGACAATCTTTCTAAGAAGCCGCAGTAATAAAGCGGAGGATATCATTCTTTGGATCGATAACGGTCCGGCGATAGATAAAATCCTTCGAAATCTTAGCGAAAAGGCTTTGAGGTCTCAATTGGGGGCTGGTCTAATTGCTCAAACTGTGGCCAAGATTGAAGCAGAAGGAGAGCCCAGTGCTTTGCATAAGCAAACGCGTGTTGAAAGCTATCTGCAGAATTTTCAACATGGGCAGCAGACATACGACTTGTTTAGAGTGGTTGATCCTGGTCTATATGATAATCAGGGTAATCCTATTGAATCTGTATCGGTGGCAGTTGATCGTATGCATGCAGCAGATGTGTCAGCTCTTTTTCGACCGGAAAGAAAACGTAAAACCGATTCGGATAACATAGATACCACGAAACCACACAGAACAGAAGAAAAGCATTCTGACGAAAACAGTCTTTAATAACAAACAGGAGAATGAGAACGTATTTTTTTCTCATTCTCCTGTGACCTTACTTTGTTGTGCTTAGTATAAATACCAGATATTTTAGATCCAGCTGCTTAATTAAAAGGCTGGGCCTTTTAAAATTAACTATTGGGTGGATCCTGGCAGGTGTTCAAACAAAATTTGAAGATCTGTCTGGGTTTATCCTAATAATGGATAAATAAAAAATAAAAAGGAGAGGAGGAAAAATGGAAGCATTTGTATTGCAGCAAGAGCTTACCCCCTACGAGAAGCCGCTGTACAAGATCGACACCGGCTATGAAAAGGGTATTGTGACCTACCCCAAAACGGTGTTAATTCCCGATACTAGAGCACTCGTGAACGCAGGACGCGATCAGATTCTTAGTAGATCAAGAAACTATGCGGTAGCGACAACCGGTGAGGTATTGTATTGGGGTATGCTGACAAAACAGGGTATTATAAGGACTCCCTACATACACTATATGCTGCCGAAGGGAGAGACTGGGGAATCTAATATAGAACCCTCCAGTCAAGTCTATGGTCTTGAAGTACCTACCCAAATAGCCGCCTATTACGGTTTGTGTGAAGGCGATCAGGTAGGTTTGGCAGTATCGTTGGACGGTTTGGTTGTTATAACTTCGGTAAACGGGGTTCAGGATCCTGCGATTTTTAGGCGGTGGCCAAAAGACTTGTCGGCATTTCAGAGTGATTACCCCATGTACCCATTGCCGATTGAAAAATACGGTGATTTTGATTTAAGGGTGATAACTCTACTCGCACCGATAGGGCTAGGTTCCAGCTATTGGATAATCGCTCCCGGAGGAGCCGGTAAAACCTGGATCTTGGTCAAGATGTTTGACGCGTGTTTAAAACTGTCAAGAGAGATTGACAAGCTTTACGTCATTATGTGTTACGTAGGAGACCGTCCTGAAGATGCTTCGCAGTACCTGGATATTTTAGATAAAAATCCCAATACCGCTGGTGAATTCCATCAGGCACCTTGGGATACACATCCTAACGCACAAGTTGACGTTGCCACATTTGTAATGAACAGAGCGCGTCGTCTTACCGCGACGGGGGAAACACGTGGTCGTGCTCTTCGATAGCATTAGCCGTGTAGTTGCTGCTCATACCGCTTCAGATTATGTAGACAAAGAGAGTGGAATGATAGCGGGAGGCATATACAGGGATTCGCTTACCAAGATAATCGCCCTACAATTCGGCAGCCATGGGAGCTATGGTTTGGACAGATCTTTGACCGTTATAGGAACCGCACTTGCTACAGACGAAAAAAGGCGGACATCTGAGGGGGCTGTTGACCAGGAAACAAGTGATAGTTCAACAACAGGAATCTGCAGATTAGTTAAAATACCCACACTTCAACGTCCGTGGGTTTCTGTAAATGAAAGTGAAACCTACACACGTTTCCCTGATGGTAGGGATTTTCGGTCTCCTTTACAAAGGGAGGAAATGGAGCGTGTAAGGATCGGTATGCGTACGGGTCAGGCAGGCTCAAATTCATATGAGGCCCATACACGCCTCATTAAATACGTAAGGGATAATACTGTACCAGGTTACATACCGAAACAATGAAAAGGTTATAAGTACTGAATATAGGGGTTAAAATTATTACAATTTTAACCCCTGTTTTTTGTTTTTGGTGGGATTTTAAAAGTTTGTGTTTTGGTTTTGTTTTACGAATTTGTTAACAGACTGCTTGTTCATTGTGTTCTTGATCAAGCACCCTTAATTGCCATGTTGTATATAAAATAGTTTATATTATCAGTTTTGCCAGAATGGCAAGTAGATTTCCATAATACTCTATAATACTTAAGGTGCGAATGATGAAGTCTTGATAGTGTTGTTTTAATTTTGTGCACCTTTCAATTCGTTGTCTAGGTATAAATATTTATAATCTCTGTTATAAGCACAACTGATATTTATCCAACTACCTATCGTCAAAATAATTTATAAGCTCAATAAATTTTGCTATCAAGTGGTTTACAGATTTACCATGCAATTAAACTTTTTATAAAAAGTGCCTACATATGAAGGGTTAGAAAATGAAACACCGAAATCACCCTTTATTTTTAAGCTAGCTGGCAATCAGAACATATCAGAAGAGCAAATGGTGACCCCACGGGGAATCGAACCCCGGTTACCGGGATGAAAACCCGACGTCCTAACCGCTAGACGATGGGGCCGAGCATTATCGGCGAGCTTTTTCGTCGCCCACAGGGGTATATTAACAATAAATATGCCTTCTTGGCAATCCATGCGACACCTCGGTTTTTTCTCTAGCACCACATAAATAATGGTAAAATAGCTTGGAATGGCAATATTAGCTACAATATTTTTTCAGATATTAACGTATTTTTCGGCCATACTTCCGGGTGTAAGTTATGTGGAGGGAGTTGTGGGCCAACCTCAAACCTTTTTGCCTAACCAAGCCACACAACAAACAGATAAAACAGTAAGCTCATTAATTTATAGAGGACTTTTCAAGTATGATATTTATGGTTCTATAGTCCCCGATCTGGCAGACACGTGGCAGGAATCAGAAAACGGCCTCGTTTACACCATAAAACTTAAAGATAATCAGTATTGGACAAACGGAAAGAAAATAACAGCGGATGATCTTATCTATACGGCGTTTAACGTTTCTGATCTTGCGGGTGTTGCAACTGACAAGGTTGACGAACTAACTGTGAGGTTCACACTCCCAAACAGGTACGCCCCGTTTCTCAATCTTCTTACTGTTGGTGTTATGCCTCAAAACTCTGTAGAAAAAAATGACCCCCTTTCTCCCGTGACGAGCGGGGATTTCAGAGTCGCTCGTGTTGAGAAAACCGGAAAATATGTCCGCCAAATTACTCTAATAACTTTAAATAGAAAGTACGACATAAAAAGGATAATTTTTCGCTATTATTCAAACGAGGAAGAAATAGTTACAGCGGCAAAAATAGGCGAGATCAACGGGTTTATGCTTTCAACGAAGAAAGCTCCTGAAAACTTTTATAATTATGAATTTCCTGTGCAAGGAATTTATTATGCTCTCTTTTTCAACATCAGAAATGAAAAACTTGCCGATGTTGCGGTAAGGCAGAAGTTAGCAAAAGTAATCCCTGTGGCAAATATCACCGCCGGAGGGGGTATAGCTGTTCAGGGACCCATAAGCAGAAGCGTTTTTACCGATCTCGATCTTAAATTCGATTATTACGACCCCCTGTTCTCGGATGATCTTGAAGATCTTAACCTGACGATACGTGTTCCCGACATTGAAAGGCACGTTATTATGGCAAAGCAGATAGCGGCTATCTGGAGAGAAAAATTAGATGTGACAGCTAAAGTTGAACCTATAAACCCAAATGACATAATTTCTCAAGTTATTGAGCCAAGAGATTTTGAGGTTTTGCTATTTGGTCAAGAAGTCAGCCGAGACCCCGACAGGTATGTTTTATGGCACTCTGCTCAAAAGGCGCCGCCCGGATTAAACTTTTCGGGGTTGGATCAAGTTAGGGCAGATCGAGCTTTAGAGGAGGGAAGGAATGAGCTTGATAATGAGAAAAGAAAAATTCATTATAACGAGTTTCAGAAAGTTGTATTAGACCAAGTCCCGGCAGTTTTTTTGTACCACCCGTTTACAAATTTTTATGTGTCTAAGTATATACAAGGAATTGGGGAAAAATACACATTTACATATGCCGACAGATTTTTGGATTTTGAAAATTGGAAATACGTAAGAACAAACTAGATCACCAGAGACTGGGTTTTGCTTTCGTCTCGGTTATAACGATGATATAATTCTCTCGGTTCGTATGGTGGCTGTAGCTCAGTTGGTTTAGAGCGCCGCTCTGTGGAAGCGGAGGTCGTGGGTTCAAGACCCATCAGCCACCCCAATACTTCTCCGCAATAAACAAAAAACCCAACACCTCCTACTTTTCCGGCGATTTTAGCCAATTATCTCGGTTAATGAGTTGGGAGAACATATCTTTGGTTTGTGTGTTTTTGTTTCTAAGCGCATCTGTCTTTGCAGTTTTTTCCATTTTAAAAGTTTTAAAGAATAAAGCATGTCCAAGAATCTTAATATCCTCTCTTGTAAAGGGAAGCTTTTGAATTATTAAATTGCTGTAACCAAGTTTTGTGGCTAATCTGCCAAGTTTATCAATTTCTTCATCGGGTATGTCATCGGGGAGCCTCCAAAACACGGGGGCCTCTCTCAACGATTTTACCTCACCTGTGTGCGGGTCTATTAAGTCATATCTAAACCTGTCTGATTTGGGGTGATTAACTATCTGTATAAAATTTCTAATGCCAGAGATATTTAATCCCAGCCTCATGCCCGCCACGTTTTTATCTTTGTAGTCTTTTGGTATGTTCACCTGAAGCCCGCGCAGATCGTAAGAGTCCAGAAGCATCATTCTATCGTGATCTTCTATAGGATCTTCTCTTTTATATGTAAGATCGGTGATTTTTTCCAACACATCTGCCAAGGCTTTTACCTCATTCTTTGAGTATGCTGTTATCTCTATAGCGCCCACAACTGTATCGTTTTTATCTATCAAAAGTGTTGGCGGGATAGATGTTTCCATGTAGACGGGGTCGTGAAAATTAGTTAGGATGGACTTTTCAACTTCTTTTTCATTGTAGCTGATATATCTGAATGCTTCATCTATCATTACATTTTGTGTTTTGCTGGCAGCTCCTTCGGGTTTATGATGCTTGTGCCCAATATACCACCTTATCAATTGCTCTCGTTGTACTTTGGGTTCTTGAATTCTATTTTCTTTCACCCAATCACTTAAAACCTGTTTATAGTTAGAAAGGACGTACAGTACATCGTTTTTAGTCTGTTGAATCTGTTCTTCTTCAAGATGGTTAGGGGAGCCTTTTTTAGGATTTAGCTTAGGTGCCTCCATGTCAAAAAAATGGGCTAAAAGAACCAGGTCCTTTCTTTGCGGAACGTTGTATTTAATATCTAAATATTCAGGTGTTGGAATGCATGTATGAGGCAAAACTCCGATTTCTGTGCTTTTGTAAATTGTTCTGCACTTGTCTACAGAAAGACCTTGGCTTAGAATTCGGGCCGAATAACCGATTAGCATGTTTATAATGTCCTCCCTTGATTTATTTTTTTCTACCGCCTCTTTTACAATCGAGTAAACTTCTTCGCTTACATTAGGCAGTTCTGCAACCTTTCTGACGGCCTCCCTCCGTGATAAATTTCTTTGTTCCGTAGTTTGTATTTCTAATGGATGCGATATTTCGTTTGGGCTCGTGGGTATGATATTTTGTTCTGCCTTTTCTGCTCTGTAAACTTCTGAATCATACGGGCTATATAATCGATTTTGGCTGGTTTCATCAGACATAGTTTGTATGGTTAATTATAAACATAAAAGAAGGAATACGTGTAGTGCAAATTTTTATATATAGAGTAGCGAAAGGCCTTTTCAAATACAAAGAGTCAAAAGTTTAGGCAATTCGAACATGAGATAAGCATTTGGTGAAAGTTGCTATAATTGTGAAGTGAAGCACCTGCCCAATGTTAATAATATCAAGTTCGTTCTTTTCTCAATATTCCTAATTTTCCTCACCACATTTTTGGTTTATGAACATGTTAGGTTAAATGAAAACGAAAAAAATCTTAGAAATATACAAACCTCACAAGCCGCTTTTTCTCAAAATTTCTCCGATGCTTTATTTGAAGACCATCTTAAAGTAACCGAAGCCTTGGTCTCAGAAGGGTCGCTGTTAGCGCTTCAGCAAGAGCTCGATACAATAAAAAGCACGCAAACCAAAGATGAGAAAACCGTAAAAGATGTGTATGACCAATTGCTTGTACTAGAACAAAAAATGTTGAGAAACAAAAAAGCAGGTTTGGCAGAACCAGATTTTACCCAAATTAAAGATGGGTGGGGCGACCTTCTCCTTGATAAAGATTTTGAAACTTTGATTGCAGGAATAAACGAGCAAACAACTCTCTTGGACAACGCATACGCCGAATATCTTAAAAAACTAGAGCAGACACGTGTTACGGCGTCGGGGTACAGCTATCAATCGGTCCAAACAGAAAGGGGAACTTTCGGAGCTCACATAATAAAAGTTGCTTTAAAAGAAGTAAAGGTAAAGACAGTTTCAGCCTCATCCGGATCTTGCTCTGACAATTGCGAAACCAAGAGTCTTGCCGATTACGTCAAAGGAAACGGAGGATTTGCGGGGATGAACGGTTCTTACTTTTGTCCTCCCGATTATTCTACTTGCAGCGGGAAAGTTAATTCCTTTGATTTTGCCTTATATGACAGCAATGAAGGCAAATGGGAGCACAAGGATGCTCTTTCCTGGTTCAAAACAGGGCTGATAACTTTTAATGGCCACGAACCGTCTTTTTACAGAAAATCATCAGATTACGGGGGTGGGGAAGTAACGGCCGGGATTTCAAACTACCCGTCGTTAGTGAAAGATGGAGAAATTGTAGTCAAAGACGATGAACTTACTTCTTATCAGAAGGATGTGAAAGGCCCGCGGGGAGTTATAGGTGTGGGTGAAGACAATTTGTATTTGGTTATTGTAAACAACGCTACGGTTAAAGACGCGGCTTATGTAATAAGAGCTTTGGGGGCAAAACACGCCTTGAATTTGGATGGGGGCGGTTCATCGGCAATGTATATTAACGATAAGTACGTAGTGGGGCCGGGGAGAAGTTTGCCAAACGCCATCGTACTGACGAAATGAGTATACCCAGATACTGGGGCTCTCCTTTACTAGAGGTTATATTGCAACCACATATGATATGAGTTCCTTCTATAGCCACTAAGTATCGAGTCCTTATTTTTTGTACTCTTCTTCTATTTCTTTCTCCTTTCTTGTTTTGTGGTAACACGCCTTGTTTAAAGTTAGAATTCAATTCTATAGCACACGTATTAGCTTTTGTAATCGGCGGGTTGATAACAGCTATTGACCTTCTGTTGTTTTATAAGTAGACTACGTTTAGTTATTCGGGTTTCCTTCGTATATTATGATAACAAAGGTAAAGGCTCCGGTATCTGTAATATCCCTATATGACCATAAAAAAAGGCATTTTAGGCTTTCTATGGTCATTTGGGAGGGCCGTCTGCACAAAATCGTAAAAATAGGCTACCACCACACCTTTCACTCCGGAAAAACCCTTTTACACGTTTTTTCGGCCGTTTCTGAAACTGTCTTTTTCAAACTAGTTTTCAATACTGACTCTCTTTCGTGGGAGGTTGAGGAGATATCTGATGGACAAGCTGACTAACCTTTCATTTAACCCCAAACCGCCTACCTTGATGCTTATAGACATTAATTCTTGTTTTGCTACGATTGAGCAGCAGGCTAATCCGCAGTTAAGAGGAAAGCCGGTAGCAGTAGCTGCTTACGATACTCCCTCCGGCTGCATCTTGGCGGCTTCTTACGAAGCAAAATCTTTAGGTGTAAAGACAGGCCTGCGTGTAAGAGAGGGGAGACTTTTGTGCCCCGAGCTAATAGTTTTGACTCCTGATCCCCAAAAGTACCGCGATGTTCACCTTAAACTTCGGGCTGTTCTCAATAAATATTCAGATGCTGTTGTGCCTAAATCCATAGATGAGTTCATTGTTGATCTTGAAGGGTATCCTTCTTTCAAAAAAGGAATTAGGAACATAGCTCTTGAAATAAAAGATCGTATTAAGAAAGAGGTTGGCGATTGGATAACAGTTTCCATAGGCATTGGACCGAATGTTTTTCTATCAAAGACGGCCGCGGGTCTCAAAAAGCCCGATGGTTTGGAAGAAATAAACATCTCAAATTTTGAATCCGTTTACTCTCGGTTGGAAATAACCGGGCTGAACGGTATAAAACAAAAAAATGCCGCCAGACTGGCTTCTCAAAATATTTACACGGTGTTGGATTTTTACCGCGCCTCTTCAGCTGTCCTTGAGAGAGCCTTTGCTTCAATTGTCGGCTATTACTGGTATTTAAGACTACGCGGCTGGGAAATTGACGATGTAGAGTGGGGAAGGCGCAGTTACGGCAATTCATATGCTATTCCTGACCGATTAAGGAAAAATGAGGAATTAGCCCCTATCTTGTATAAATTGGTGGAGAAAACGGCAAGGCGGTTGAGACGCGCAGGATATAAAGCCCGCGGAGTGCATGTATCGTTGAATTATCGTGACGGAACATACTGGCATCACGGACACCTTACCGATAAAGTGCTTTTTGACTCTCGCGACATATTTAAAGAAGCATACAGAATAATGTGCGGCTCACCCTATTCGGGAAAAGAGGTGGCAATAATTGCGGAGTCCGTTTTTGACATTTTTAGTGAGCGAGTTACACAGCTTGATTTGTTTGATGATATATCAAAAAAGGAGAAGCTCTGTTCAGCCATTGATGAGATAACAGACCGTTGGGGAGAGTTTGTAATAACGCCGGCCAAAGTTTTATGCGCTAAAAAGCACGTACACGACCGTATAGCGTTCGGGGGAATAAAAGAGCTGGAGGAATTCACCCTGCAAAATTAATTTAAATATTTTGTTCCCTTAAGCTTATCAGGAAAATATTCAACATCAGGGAGTTTCTCGCCTTTGGAACTATGGTAGTAATTGTAATCTTTTCCATACCCCAAGTCTTTCATTAATTTCGTTGGCGCGTTTCTTATGTGAAGGGGCACAGGAAGGTTCACGTATTTTATTGCGTCTGCAGACGCTTTTTCGTATGCCATGTACAATTCGTTGGATTTCGGTGACTTCGCAAAATAAACAACTGCTTCAGCAAGAGCCAACGCGCATTCAGGCATTCCTACTCTCTCGCAGGCCTGGAAAGCCGCCACTGCAATCACAAGGGCCTGCGGGTCTTTTAAGCCTATGTCTTCCGAAGCCAGTCTAATTAATCTTCTAGCTATATAGAGCGGATCTTGGCCTGCCTCAAGCATTCTAGCTAGCCAATATAACGCGGCGTCGGGATCCGATCCTCTTATTGATTTGTGCAGCGCTGAAATAGTGTTGTAGAATTCCTCTCCTTGTAAATCAAATGACAGAAAGCTTTTCTGCAATGCTTTCTGTATACTTTCCAAATTGATAGTTTTTCCCTGTTGCAAGTGATGAGCAATTTCCAGCACATTAATGCAAATTCTTGCGTCTCCGTTGCTGTTTTGTATCAAATATTTCTCGGCGTCCTCTGCAA
>BPJL01000007.1 GCA_026004595.1 Patescibacteria group bacterium
TTTTATGGCCACTAGATGATATATACTACTCACTTTTAACAAGTTTTTTTAAAAGAATTAAAACAAAAATCACACGGGATATAGTCGGTGATAATTGGTCTTTGAGAAACATTTGATAGCTTTAAACCCTCAAACAAACATTGATCAAGTGATTCACCTAGGTACTTTTCGTTAAACCCTTTCTAAAACAGTTTTTTTTTATCCATGATAAAACTTGATCAAAAACTCTAAAAACATACTTTTTTTATCCCGATGTATATACTACTCGTTTTCACGCAAGCGTTACAAGTTTTTTTAAAAAAAGAATTAAGAAAAAAGGGGTATAGTCGGGCTTAATTGGCCTTAGAGA
Source organism: Patescibacteria group bacterium (assembly GCA_026004595.1). Lineage (GTDB taxonomy): Bacteria > Patescibacteriota > WWE3 > UBA101185 > UBA10185 > UBA8498. The sequence continues at coordinate 350 of BPJL01000007.1, forward strand.
CACGTTTAGTGTGCTTTAAACACTTAAACAAACCTTGATCAAGTGTCTCACTGAGTCAAGTTTCAATAAACAAGTTTCTAAAAACATTGACTTCGTCTTTCCTGTGATAAACTCTGATCAAAAATACCAAAAACATACTTTTGAGCTAAACATGGCTACAGCGGTAAAAGAGCAGCAAAATAGTTACACGTTTTTTCATATGAAATCAACTCAAGGTAGGGTATTTTACGATTTTTTGTCATTGGCACTATTGTTCCCTCTTTAGTTACACCGTATACTACGTAATCAAGTTCGCTTTCTAAGACTTCATCCCATGTTGCTGAATAGCCTATGTTAATTCTTTCTCTAAACCACACTGTTGCAACTCTTAGTGCGTTTTTCAAGGTTCCTCCTTTTACATTTTGAATAAGGTAAGCCCTTCCGGTTAAAACGTCCAAAAAAGGAACCGGTTCCCTCTTTACAACGTGTTCCTCTTTTATACGTGTTATTATTGGAATGTAACTAGCAGCGTCTTTTATTGAGCTGTATCTCTTGTTTTCTTCTTTTTTCTCCTTTACTGGTATTATGCCCTCGTTGGTGATCTTTTCCTTTAGTTCTTCGAAATGATCTATACTGTCTATCATAATAACATTATCACTGACTGGAAAGTCAACACTGTTCACCCAAAGGTTCTCTATATGGGTTATCTTTTTAAACGGATCAATCTGTTTTAGTTTGAAATAGTTTAAACAGTTATTATAAAGCTCTCTGTAAAGTCTTATCTTACCTTCATTGAATATTGAAGGCCATTTGTCCTTAAGGTATTCTATTCCCTCTTCTGTCGAAAAGACTTCTGGTAGACGTGATGTTTCTATTTTAAAGTCTCCTGTGTCTCTATTATCAGCGACTTTAACATTCTTTTTCCACCAGTGATCTAACTCTTCATAGCCAGAAAGACTCCACAGCCACTCTATTAGAAAAAGGAGCACTCTTGCTTCTCTTTTCTTTTTGTAGTCGTCGTACCTTTTTTCTTCTATCATTGGTGACGGAACTGAAGAGAGTTCTAGGCTGTTGTCTATGTTAAATGCCGGCACAAAGACTTCGTGCTCACCTATTTTATACCACACCCCGTCTTCGCTTCTTTTAGAGGCCTTACCAAGGACTTTTTTGACTTCATTATAGTCAACGGCAAAAACTTTTTCCAACAGTTTAGCGTTAGTCGGTTGCAAAGGAGGCACATAGACACAGTACCTTACACTGTTCTGCTCAACAAGAATCACTCTCACCTTTCCGTAGTTATCTATCCTCTGTTCTTTAATGTTTCTAAAATGGATTCCATTGAACGGGTTAAGTCTTGGAAAAGGGTCAAAAAAGTAATAACGGTTCTCCATTATCTTTTCCATCATTAAAGCGGCTTCTTTGGAAAAAACGAACGTTTTAGTGCTATCAAGTGTTATCGGATCATAGTGATGCTCTTTTATATTAACAACTGAGTTAGTTCTATAAAGAAACACTGTGTGTCTTTTCACTTTCCTACTGTTTCTAAGGTGAAACAGACTGTAACGTGGAATTTCTACCCCGTTTTCAGTGAAAACGTAGATATTTACATTAAAATATTCTTCTATTGGTCTTAAGTCGGTTGTTGAATCAAGGAACACATTCTTATCAACTATTCTGTTTCTTATCTCTTCTACGGTTAAGTTGTACAGCTCCTGCTTTGCTGTAACGGCAAACCTTGCTATTTCTTCTCTTAGCAAGTTTATTATTCTTTCTTTTTTATCAATGGTTTTTGCTGAACAGAAAGACTCTTTATTTTTATGGTAAAACACGTTGCTTTTACACAGGGCGGTAAATACTGAATGAACAAGAGAGTTGGGACTATCTAAAACACCGAAACGGTAAAAGTTTTGCTTGATTCCGGTTACGTACTTTAGCAGAATGTTTATTTCACCGCTTAGGTTACCGAGTCTATCTGGCTCTATAACACCCTGGCTGATAAGCTTGTAATCATACCTTATTTTCTGTTCCAAACCCCTTTCGTAAATTAACTCTTCCTCTTTTTTGTTTGATATCATGTTTCTACAGCATGGTACTCTTTTAAAAGGAAAGTTATACCTCATTAGTTTATAGTACGGGTATTTGTACTTCTCCGTTGGACAGGTAAAATAAAAAAGCCTTTTGTCACCGGGTGGAAAGGAAAAGACTACCCTGTTAAAGTCTTCCCAGTCTTTTATTTCGTCTTCATCGATGATAACTGGTTGTTGGGGGCACTGACAGGACCTACTGTACCCCGGAACAAGAAAGAGCTCGGGTGCTTTCTTTTTCAACTGGTCTAACTTTGAAAAGCGCTTCTGTTTCTTTGGGACTATTCTTCTGACTGCCAGGTTTTCGGTTTCTACAGCAAAGTATGCCAATTTGGCGCCGTCGGGCACCTTTTCCCTTAACAGTTTTATCACCTGTTTCTCTCTGCTTTTATACTTTGCTAACACGTATGGAAGAATTAACAAAAACTCTTCTAAAGGCTTTTTACCTCTAGATAACACATTTATCTTTACGTCTTTAAAGTCAGAGGTAAAGAAAAAAGTTAAAAGCGGTCCCTCTATTCTGTCGGTAAACAGGTTCTTTGTTGTGACATAGGTTATTCGATAGTGATCCATTGTTGTTACTTCCCTTATAAAGAACAGCTCTTTAAATGGGGACTCGTTTAGTATAAGGTAATGTAAAACAGAAGGGTAGATGATTGTGTTAACAAACAGGTGCCCCTTTATTCTTTTATCAGAGTCACCTGTTAGTTTTATCATTGGAAAGCTATCTGATAGAACCTTAAGAAAATCAGAAGAAGGGTTATAGTTTAACATAAGCGTGTTATCGTATAGGGAAACCTTGTGAAGTGCTTTTCTGGTCATTCCATCCTCAAGGTAGAGAAAGGTGATGTTGTCTTCTAGAAATGGTACCATCTGAAAAAGAATTCTAAAGGCGTTCACTGCATCAGAGATGTCTCTTTCAGTAACCTTGTCTCTTAAGAAATTATACATCTTAAAAAACTTTCGCTTAAACTGAACGTAAACGATTTTTTCGTTAACTTTGGAGTTTGCAAACACCTCCTCGGGTATAAAGTCTTCTACGGTAAAGAGTTTCGTGGAAGACTCTTTCTCAAAGGGTGTTACATCATATTTTCCCTCTGAAACCAGCTCTTCTAACAGTGGTTTTATTTCACTGTATCTTTCCTGTTCTTCTCTTACCAGCAGTCCATATGTTCTCCTAAAGTCTTTTAGTTCTTCGTTAGTTACCTTTATTCTTCTGTTTTTCTTCACTGATTCGGGAAGGGGTAGTTTGAGCATCTGGAAAAAAAGCACTGTCTCCTTTGCCGATAGCCTTGTATTAGACCTTATTCTTTTGTAAGCCTCTTCCGGCCCGTGTTTTTTAAACAGCTCAACTAACTTGATTGCTATCGGTTCTCCCTTGGATGTAACATAAACTCTTGGAATTCCTTTTTTAACAAGGTCCAACTTTAATTCACGTTCAAGCTTTTCAACTTCCATTTTAAATGAGTATAGTAATAAGAATATTCTTCTGTTTTCTCTTTTTATTTTTTATCTGGGTATTCTTTAAACTTTTTCACTCACCGGGTGTTGGTAAACTGAGATGCAAAGACGGCTACTGTGCAACTAGTCTTATCACTGGTAACAAACGGTGTGGTACCGGTGTTATCTATGACCCAGCATTTGAAACTTGTAACCCCCCTTTTTCTTGTGAGCATCCTACTCCCTACGCAGTAAAACTAGACGGGAGCACTGACGACACTGGCGTGTGTCCAAAAGACACAATTTGCCGTTGCTTAAGGAAACCGCGTTGCAACCCGATGACCGTGACCGTTTTTGAAAGGGTAGAAGACTTTTATAGACAACGGGATGATCTGAACGAAAACAGTCAGTGTTACATTAGTCCTTACGTGTTAAACAGACTGGTACCAAGGACGTCAGAGTGTTCATTTGGAAGGTCTCCGACTAACGAGGAGCTGTTAAACTGTATCAAGTCAAACCCCTGTAACAGAGGAACACTTGCTTTCTTTGAAGACACTGGTGTAGTATCATGCTTTGAAAACCTTGGAAAAGAGCCCTGTGACGGTGTTTATCGTTTAATTGCCAACAGGCTTGTTTGCTCTACTGATTTTTTATCACAATAATAAAATGTACAGAGAAAGAAATCTTGATGAACTGGTAGAAGAGATAGAAAATTTAGACGTTTCAAACGTGACCGACTTTTCCAACATGTTTTACGGTTCGTATTCAACTAGAACCATCGACCTTACTCGTTGGGACGTTTCCAACGCCGTAACAATGAAGTCAATGTTTCAAAACAGTAAAGCAAAGTTTTTAGTATCAACCTGGGTGCTTTCGAAACTGGTTGACATGTCAAACATGTTTATGAATGCTTCGTACGTTGACCCAGGTATTTCAAATTGGGATGTGTCAAATGTTGAAAACATGTCTAAAACTTTTTACAAATGTGATTTGAGAAAGGTTGACTTTTCACTCTGGAACACTAAAAACGTCACCAACATGAACTCTTGTTTTAGCAGTGCTAAGATTAACGATACAATTGCCAACTGGAACGTTTCGAAAGTGAAAAAGATGTCGAAAACGTTTATGTACACTAGGTTCACTGTTCCTGTAAAGTTCAACTGGAACACAGAAAACGTTGTTGACATGTCAAGCATGTTTGACAGTTCAAACTTTAGAGGTGAACTACATTTTAACACACAACGATTAGTTAACATGAATAACATGTTTCATAGAACAAGGTTTACTTGTGACTTGAGCTCTTGGGACACGTACAATGTTATGCTTATGAGCGGAACCTTTAGCAACTCAACTTTCAACGGAGACATTTCACAGTGGAAAACATTTAACGTTGTTGATATGAGCTATATGTTTTTTAACTCGGACTTTAATGGTGATATCTCACAGTGGGACACGTCTAACGTGATGTACATGAGTCACATGTTCACTAAATCAAAGTTTAACAACGACATTTCACAATGGGACGTTTCAAAAGTTGTTAACGTCAACAGTCTTTTCGAGGAATCACTGTTTGACGATGACATAAGCAGATGGTGTTTTAAGAGTGTTATGAGCGCTGATCGCATTTTTGCTAACTCAAAGTTTAACGGTGACATAGTTAGAATAAAGATCAACAAGGAAGCATCACTGGAAGACGCTTTCCGTGGAACCAATTTTAGCATCGACAACTGTTTCGCTAATATTAATCAACGAAGTATTGCTGATCTTAGAAACATTGGATTCGATAACATTGTAATCAATATACCCGTCACGGACAGTTGTGTAATCTGTGCTGGAAGATTTAGAACCGGAGAAAGACTAGCAGTCTGCACTAACAGAAAGTATAGACTGCATATATTTCATAATGAGTGCGCTAAACTGTGGTTAAATAGAGGTTATCGAAAAGAGTGTCCTATCTGTAGAGAAGGAATGCTGGAAGTTGACAGTGACTATTTTGCTGTTTACCATAGATCTAGGGATTCTGACTCACTGTCTGGAACGGAATCCAGTGAAAGCGGGTAATCAATCGATTCGTACTCTTCCTTGTCAGATTCGACTTCATCACTGTAGTCACCAGGAAAGTAAAGGTTACTTGTCTTCTCAAGCTGTTTCTTTAAAGACGACCTCGCATTCTTATTCTTTTTACTTAGGTTTTCCAATATTTTATATTCAACTTTATCCTTTGCAAAAACCAGTCTGACTGTGGCAACTGAAGCCGTGTCACTTCTAAAGATGCGATAAACAGCCTGATGTATGTTCATTGCTCTGAAGCAGGGTGATATAAAAAGCTTTCTTGGAAAGTTTCCCGTTTTATCATCAAGGTCGATTCCATGGCTAGAAGATGTAAGTGTGCATATAAGAAGACGATATTCATCGTCGTCTTTCTGAAACTTTTTCATCACCTCTTTTCTTTCTTCTTTGTTCATATTGCCTTCGATAACAAGTGGATTAAACCTGCTTAGTAAACACAGTAGCGTACTCAGTGTTCTGCGAAAGGAAATCATTATTATCACTTTACAGTTTCTCGCCCTTAATTCTTCCATCGCCTTTCTAGCAAAGATTTCAGCTTTGTGGTATTCTATCTCTATTAGCACTTTCGTTATATGTGTATCGCCTCTTGACAGTGATTCTAACTTTGACACTGACGCGTTAAGTTCCATGTTTCTGACAGGTGATATCCAGTACAGCCCATTCTTTATGTCAAGTGATGATTTATCAACAAAAGGTTTGGCTGAAGTTGCAAAGTGTTCAAATATTATCTCATCGACTATACGAGCATGAAGCTTTTTCATAGAGATTCTTATTCTGTCTTGTGACTTGATAAGTCTTTTAGTTTTCACGGGGTCTATTTTTCTCGCTATCTCTATTGTGTCATCATAGCCAACAAGTTCAAGGAACCCCTCCTTTTGTCTGTTTTTGTCATAGGGAAGCCCTGATAAAAATATCACTTTCGATCTGTCGTAGTTTTTTCTACAGACGTAACTCACAAGGGGACAGAGTGCTCTAAAGTTAAGCGTTTCTTTGTTTTTAACTTTAGCAAACTCATCTATTATCATAATTAGTCCGTTTTCGACGGCGTTAGTAAAAACGTGTGACGGTTCAAACTCTTCGTTAAAAAGGTTGTGTGAACTTCCTCTGGAAAGAGACTCGTATGACAAAACAATGTACGACAGGTTGGACATGTACTCCTCAATCACTTCGATCCACTTTGTAACCACGCTTGCTGTACAGACAACCAAAAGGAACTTGGGGTTAAACTTGCTTGCCACCCAAAGTGACATAAACGTTTTACCGGTACCCATCACTGACAGGTCAACTGAAAAGGGGTTTGTCTTTAGAATCTCAAGGTGTCTTAGAACGTTCTCTTTCTGATTGTCAAGCAGTTCTATTTTAGACGTACTTTTTCCAAGCTTTTTAAAGGACCTTATCTGCATCATCTCTCCTTTGCTAAAGACTAAACCACCCTTTAAGGGGTTAACTAATGAAGACACGCTTACTATATCCTTTAGAGAGCTAATATCAGTTTCATGCATTTAAGTGTTCTTTTTAACGAAATATTTCAATTAGTCTAAAATGTATACAATAAAGGATAAAACAAAAAAAGAGATCGTGATATTCTGTTTGCCAATATCGGGAGGCTTTTTTCCATGTCAGCTCGGGCTTCTTTCCGTTCTTTTTAACAAAACAAAAACGGTTCCCGATATCATGTTGGCTTCATCCGGGGGAAACGTTTCAGCTTACCTTTCACTGGGAGGAGACTTCAGCGAAATTGGAATAAAACGCCTTGTTAATGACATATCAGTGAAAATGTTCGCTAGACACTGGTCACCTCTTTTTCCAACAATTCTAATTGGTCTTTTTAAGGGTTACGTCTATAAGGCGGGGTTCGGCGTTGAACAGTTTATCAAGCGTTACGTGACAAAAGAGAGATTACAAAAAGTTGAGATCTGGACTTCGGTTTTCAACGAGGACACGTTTTTCACGGAACTTTTTTGCAACCGTGAAGCCGGCAACACAATACTTATACCCAGAGTTAAAAAGGAGCTTAAGTGCTTAAGAATAAACTATATTGAAGAAACCGATGACGTAACAAGTTTTGTTTCGAAACTGTCACTTGCTGCCTCATCAATACAGTGCTTTGTCGAAGGACAAAAGTTTAATAGAAGCATTTACTCTGACGGGGGTCTGATGTATGCTTCTCCTGCCGTTTTGCTAAAAGAAGAAATAGTGAAGCTAGTAAAAGAAAGCGGGCTTAGACTGAACTACTTTTATTTTGAGCCCTACTTTTACGACTCCGGTTTTCCAAGTAATATGAACAGAATATCGGCTTACATAGAAGAACTGTTTCACATCAAGATGCTACTTGATAGAATGGTAGGAGTAGACATCTTAAGGGAGTTGTCATCAAACGTGTCAGTAGAAACACACTATAACCCTGACCTTTCATCAGTGTTAGAGGAAACAAGAAATAGGTACAGACACTTCGTTATCTCCCTATCACCCCTTTTTACAAAAAGAATACCAATAAGCAGTTTCAAACCGGAAGACATTATACGGATGATAGAGGAAACAAAGAAAAACTTTAAAGTAACCATATGGGGTGTGTGTAAAATATAAACAGACTAAATGATAAAGGCGATAATCGTTATAGTTATTATAATTCTGTACGTTGCAACGGTCGCTGTTATGATTTTTTTAATAGTAAAAGAAAAATGGGTGTTTAATAGGTTTAGAAGACCACCGATTGGAGATGATCTTATTTTCTTTAACGACGCTGATGATCCAAAAGACCCGGTAACACCGATATTAAAAAACAGAAAGGCTATAGAAAATGCTATAAAGGAAAGTTTATCAGACCTTGCTAACAGGACAAGCGAAAAGAAGCTATTAGGTTTAATTGGTTTTGACAGTGATCTCACAGAAGTAAAAAACAAAATTGTTGATGGTAAAATTAAACCAGCCGGTAGCTAAAAAAGCTAGAAACACCAATAGTTATTAGCAAAGCGGAAATAAACCAGACTATAATAGGAACTGGTTCTTCGATAACACTAGCTTCACAGGGTACGACTTTACCGTTCTTAATACAGACTGAGTTTTTTCCACAGTTTTGACTTACGTTAAACACACCCCTCAGGCTTTCATCAGCTATACAGAAACAGTCTTTAAAACAGTTTGGACAGGCTTGATTAAAGGTGACAGTTCCAACGGTGCTTCTTAAGACCTGAACTGTGTCATGTGATAGGACACAGACAGTGTCTTTACACTTTATCTCTTCTCCCGTTCTATAGTTAACCCTTTTTAAAACGGGTGCAGCGGAGCAGTAAGGATCACACTCTACTCCAATTTTACGTTCTTTTACCAGTCCTCCCGGTTCAACAAAGCAACCACAAAAGATTATTTCCTCTATTGTCTTAAGTGATTCTCTTTTGCATTTTGAGCAGACCATTTCTTGTAAAGCCATACAGCCCCCAGGCATGTTGTAGCACTGGTCAATCTCCTTAAGGGGCTCTTTAAGAAAAGAAAAAAGTGATATGTAGCCCCCTTGCACGGCACGAAAGTTTTGAGGGTTAAAAATAGTTTTCTCCTTGTAGACATAGTTAAACAGTATGTCTTTGCAGTTGTTATCAGACACAAACTTTTTCCAACCTTCATAATCGTACTTACTGTTGCCAGTGCTATTGCTAAAAAAAGTACCTCCCAAACACTTAAACGCCATGGGATCAGTTACTGCAGTTACTTCAGATGGTTCTGGCCAAACGAGACAGCTCATTTATATCTTTGATAATTTTTAATACAAACCTTTGAAGGGGAGTGTACTCCTTTTTTTGACAGGTGATGACGTGAGCAGAGTCATCATCTAGTATGTAATAGTTATTCATCTTTTTGCATTTTCTGTGAGAAATCATGAAAACGTCTAGTGTTTCTTCTGAGATAAAACTGAAAACCGTTGAACTGTCGTCTACTGTATACATTACCTGTCCTCTCCAAAACCCAATTAGCACTTTTGGTCTGTTTGGCTGTTTTTTCCAAAGTTCACCAATCCTCTTAATGTCTATTTTTCTTTCCGCGAAAATGTTTTTATCCATTTTTACTTACACACATTATTAGTTGATCCAAAGTCATATCAAGGTCTTCGTTTAAATCAATGTACTTTAACAAAAGTTCTTTCGGGTTTTTGTCTTTTACCTTCTCGTAAACTGTTTCTCTATAGATACTGAAGTTAAACATGTCTTTAAGAAGCTTTTTTTCCAACACCTCATAGTCTTTTATGCTTCCCACGACCATTTCGACTGAATCACAGCTGTTTAGTATCGAAAAGTACTTGTACATCATGTAGACAAAAGAGTACACTAGTTCCGTCACCTGTTTTTTACTCAACGTGTTGGGCTCTTTGGACTCCATGTACCGATCGAAAAGGTCAACTGCGTGAAACAGAGCAGCCAGTTTTAGATTCTTTTTCTTTAGCATGTTAACTATGATTTCCTTTAGCCACTCTCTTTCAACTGACCTTTTTATGACGACTTTGGGTGTCTCAATGGCCTTAGGGGGAAAAAGTTCTCTAACCTCTTTTATATAATCCCTGAGCCCATTGAAAAAAGGGTGTTCAAGGGCTTCCGTCGCGCTTAAGCGTTTCTCTGGTTCAACCTCGAGAAGCTTTGATACAAGATCAGTGTACTCTTCAATAGAGCCAGTAGTGCTATTAAAACTTTCTACAAAAGACTTTTTTGAAATGTTTAAAATTGCATTCTTACAGTAGTCTTTTTTCTTGTTTTCCATTATTTTTGCTATTATAAGGCTGTTTCTGTCTTTTACGTTGTAGACATAGTGTTTCCTTGTAACCATTTCAAATGCGATACAGCCCACTGACCACATGTCAGCTTTTTTCCCGTACTCCTTATTAAGACAGACCTCGGGTGCTCTGTAGAAAGCTGTCATCGATATTTCCGAAAGATCACTGTTGCAGTTTTGTGAAAGACCAAAGTCGGTAACAACAAGCCTAAACGGTTCGGTGAACACCAGTAAGTTGTTTGGTTTAAGATCACAGTGTATCACGTCTTTACTGTGAATGTACTCAACTGCAAGTAACAGTTGGCATAACATTATCTTTATTTTTTCGGGATCGCACTTTTGAATATACTCACGGCAGTTGTAGTCAGCGTAGTCCATCAGGAAGAAAATGTTGTCCTCTTTTGTGTTTTTCTTTAGCCTATCAAGCTTTTCGCTAAAGGGGTTACCAAAAGAAATAGACTTAATGTCGATGATAAAGGGATGCTTCCCGATACGCATCAGAATATCAAGTTCTCTTATAACGGAACTACCAGTAACCGTCTTCTCTACTATGTTCCTTTTAACTGCTAAACCGTCCGATGAAAGGTATACTGTTCCATAGGCTCCAGAGCCGCAAGTGGCAATCTTCTTCATTCGGCTTTAATCAACTGTTTTTGGAGTACTTTTTCATTTATCGATTTTTTATTTGTATCATAATTTGATTAAAAATGTGGTCAAGCACTAAATGGACTCAAAAAGATGATAAACTGTTTTGCTGTTTAAGAAGAGATGAAGAGAAAAAGATCGTTGAGTTTAAAACCTCATCGGTGGCGATTGTTGAAATTGGTAAGGTGGGCGCGGAATCATTGAAAAGGTACTTTTCAACGGAGAACGTAAATCATATCTTTGACGATGTCTATAGAGTAATATACGATGACGTTGACGTTGACGAAAGCCTTTTTAAAGACGTTGTGTTCGTGAGGCCAATACCAGCAGTCTTTCTCCAAAGGATGAACTATGACTATTACACCAGCTTTAATGACGACCTTACCGCATCAAAGAAAACAAGAATGATAGTTTACCCAAGAACGTCAATCTGGCTTCTAGAGGGAGATGAAATAGCAGTGATAAAGAGTTACACGGCTACTCCAGTGATCTATAAAGCAGAACAGTTCCAACCAGAAGAGATACTCAAAGAAGACGTAATGTTCACTTACGATTTAGAGAAACAGTTAAAACAGCTAAACATTGTTTATGACGATAGGTACACTGATGCCTTTGATGTAAAGCTGTTCTTTAAAACCGCTTATCCTCACGTTGAAAACAGTTTGGATTCTATACTAAAGCACATGACAGGAAGAACACCAGAAAACCTTTACGAAAGAACACTTCTGCTAAAAGAGCTATGGGACATTATCAAGAAGGATCTGTTTAACATAGTAACCAGTTCCATGATAAACTACTCAGACATCGGTACCCAAACAGAAATAGACTCTTTTTTGTACCTTTATTCTCCTTTTTTATTGTTAAAAAACGAAAGAAAGCGTTGGTGGTTATACAAGAAGCAGATGAAACCAGGAGTCTATGAAAAAGCAAGATACCATGATCACTCATCGATAACTATAGCCTGTCTAAAAAAGTCAAACGATCAAAAAACAAGAGAGCTATCATGCTATCTTGAATCCTATTCCAACCCTTACCTTTTAAGATCAATGTTAGAATACTCAAGCTTAAAAATAGACTTACCCGACTTTGGTGATTCAGTGATAGGCTTTACCAGATATGGATTCTTTTTAACAGTTTACACGGGAATACAAAGCATCAAGACCTATGACTATCTGGTTGTAGTAACTGATAACAGCTGGATAGGAGTAAAAAACGGCAAATTTTACTATCACGGACTTCACCCATCATGTTATCACGAGTTTAAGCTTGTTGAGATAGCAGTAGAGGAGTATATCAAAGCAAGAATAACTGGAGTAAAAGAGATACCTATTAGCTCTTTTATCAACAACTTAGAAGAAATCAACATTGATAAGCTAAAGTTAACAAGAGAGGGAAAAGAGTATATCATAACAAACGATGGACCAATGCTAGTTGATAAAGTCGAATTAAAAGACGCTAATCTTAACTACTATTCCAACTACCTCGCTCGAATACTGGCTAGAATAGAAATGCTTTTTAATCGCCGATCTTAGGGAAAGAAGAGTACCATGATTTTTTCGCTGCTTCTGCTGTAACCTTTGCGAGTTCCCTAAAGGTTAAAATTTCTCTACTTTTAATTAGGTCATAACCAGCAATGATAGCAGCTTTTAACGCGTTTAACTTTTTTTCTTCGTTCTCCATTTCCATTATAAATCTACTAGGAATATAAGAATATCCTTTTGTGGTAATGTCTTCCTCGCTCATTTTAACTGGTTATATTTTATGTATAGATTGATGTTTAAAACTCTATTATTATTTCCCATTTTTTGTATCTTATCGTGATCCTAATTCTTCTTGTTAGTTTAATATTGTCTTTTACTGCCTTAAGGATCTTTTTTATTTTATCTATAACACCAGCACTAAGTGACTTCTCTAGCCTTTTAGCAACAATCAACTCCAGAGCATCAAGGTTGGGAACGATTGTTCTTTCTATATCAGCAAACAACATTGAATAAGAGTAAGTCAGCTCTTTATGTAACTCATCAAAGGTACGTTTACTTTTAAGAACATTAACTGTTAAAATAAAGTCCGTGTTAAGTGAACGTATTAGTATCCTTTGTACTACAGGGTCATCATATAACTTATCTGAAGGCAAAGTTGCTAAATATTGAAAAATACTTATAGCTTTAATCATATCAGGATGATTTAGAAAAGTATTATACATCTGAACGTAGACACTATAAAAATCGCGTATCGTTTCTGGATGTGTCGGTTTTTTCAACCATTCTATGTATATGTCTATTGTATCGCTGTCTAGTTCATATATCAATGTTAGATATTTCTTTATTAATTCTGACAGAATACCAAGTGAACTGATTTTTTCTGCTAATTTCAGCAGCGGACCCGATATGGCATTCTTATTGCCAAATGCGATAAAAAAAACATATGGATTTCCTAGATTATAAAAAAACTCTGGTGAGTCATTATATATTTCGTGATATTTATCAGTTATTTTACCATTATCATTAATCAGCAATTTAATTAAAGGTGTTGTTGAGTTTTCTTCGTAGTATGAATTAGCAAGATCAGGATTCTCTATAAGATATGGAAAGTAAAAAACATTTTTGTGCCTGTTACCATCTTCATCGATAAAATCAAAATTTTTACCTTTATTCCTAGCAGGAATAATGAATGAAGTCAGCACATCAACTTTCTTCATTTTTTCATTAACGTCGTTTACATTATCGTAATATCCAACATACATAGAATACAAAAAATATTTAACAAAAAGAACGTATAGTCTATCTTTATATTTATCACCTTCATAGTACTTTTGTCCAACCAATCTTAAAAGATTATAAATGGCATAATGATTTCTTTCTGAAATATCGATCTCCTCATTATTACCCAATTGGATTACATCATATTCTTCAAAGGGAAGTCTTTTAGTAAATGATTCTATTAAAAATTCTCTTAAAAAGTCATCTGTATTATCAAATGATATTTTCCTCAACATTTTAACTGTGTTATTTTTTTATATCGAAATCGAGTGTGTAATTGTTTGTAAGATAAAGACACGGAGCTTTAAACGGAAAAGTTGTTATAAACATAAACTTAAACATTTTAACAAATCAAAAGCGTGTTAAAAGGGTTTAAGTTTTCCAAAAACCAATTAAGCCCGGCTATATCCCGTGTGATTTCTATATTATTTTTTGTGAACAGTTTGTGTAAAAAGTGAGCAGTATATACCATCTAGTGGCCATAAAAACATGCTTTTTACATCGGGAAGTAGTAGGGTAAAAAAGCATGTTTTTAACAGTTTTTGATCAAAGTTTATCACGAGAATAGTTTTTTTAAAAAAGAGTGTTTAAGAAAGTGTTTAGAAAAGTGCTTAGGAGAATCACTTAATCAAAGTTTGTTTAAGGGTTTAAAGCACACTAAACGTGTCCCGAAGACCAATTATCACCAGCTATATCCCGTGTGATTTCTATATTATTTTTTGTGAACAGTTTGTGTAAAAAGTGAGCAGTATATACCATCTAGTGGCCATAAAAACATGCTTTTTACATCGGGAAGTAGTAGGGTAAAAAAGCATGTTTTTAACAGTTTTTGATCAAAGTTTTATCACGAGAATAGTTTTTTTAAAAAGACTGTTTTAGAAAGTGTTTATCGAAAAGTGCTTAGGAGAATCACTTGATCAAAGTTTGTTTAAGGGTTTAAAGCACACTAAACGTGTCCCGAAGACCAATTATCACCAGCTACATCCCGTGTGATTTCTATATTATTTTTTGTGAACAGTTTGTGTAAAAAGTGAGCAGTATATACCATCTAGTGGCCATAAAAACATGCTTTTTATAACGGGATATACTGGGATAAAAAAGTATGTTTTTGGCGTTTTTTGATCAAGTTTTATCACGAGAATAGTTTTTTTTAAAAAGACTGTTTTAGAAAGTGTTTATCGAAAAGTGCTTAGGAGAATCACTTAATCAAAGTTTGTTTAAGGGTTTAAAGATCATCAAGCATGTCTCACAGACTAATTATCACCAGCTATATCCCGTGTGATTTCTATATTATTTTTTTGTGAACAGTTGTGTAAAAAGTGAGCAGTATATACCATCTAGTGGCCATAAAAACATGCTTTTTACATCGGGAAGTAGTAGGGTAAAAAAGCATGTTTTTAACAGTTTTTGATCAAAGTTTTATCACGAGAATAGTTTTTTTAAAAAGACTGTTTTAGAAAGTGTTTATCGAAAAGTGCTTAGGAGAATCACTTGATCAAAGTTTGTTTAAGGGTTTAAAGCACACTAAACGTGTCCCGAAGACCAATTATCACCAGCTACATCCCGTGTGATTTCTATATTATTTTTTGTGAACAGTTTGTGTAAAAAGTGAGCAGTATATACCATCTAGTGGCCATAAAAACATGCTTCTTTCAACGGGATATACTGGGATAAAAAAGTATGTTTTTAACGTTTTTTGATCAAAGTTTTATCACGAGAATAGTTTTTTTAAAAAAGAGTGTTTAAGAAAGTGTTTAGAAAAGTGCTTAGGAGAATCACTTAATCAAAGTTTGTTTAAGGGTTTAAAGATCATCAAGCATGTCTCACAGACTAATTATCACCAGCTATATCCCGTGTGATTTCTATATTATTTTTTTGTGAACAGTTGTGTAAAAAGTGAGCAGTATATACCATCTAGTGGCCATAAAAACATGCTTTTTACATCGGGAAGTAGTAGGGTAAAAAAGCATGTTTTTAACAGTTTTTGATCAAAGTTTTATCACCGTCAAAATTATTTTTAAAAAGTCTTTTTAAGAGAGTGTTTATCGAAAAGTGCTTAGGAGAATCACTTGATCAAAGTTTGTTTAAGGGTTTAAAGCACACTAAACGTGTCTCACAGACCAATTAAGCCCGGCTATATCCCGTGTGATTTCTATATTATTTTTTGTGAACAGTTTGTGTAAAAAGTGAGCAGTATATACCATCTAGTGGCCATAAAAACATGCTTTTTACATCGGGAAGTAGTAGGGTA
Organism: Patescibacteria group bacterium; assembly: GCA_026004595.1. GTDB lineage: Bacteria > Patescibacteriota > WWE3 > UBA101185 > UBA10185 > UBA8498. Next base: position 16,336 of record BPJL01000007.1, read on the forward strand.
AAAAAGCATGTTTTTAACAGTTTTTGATCAAAGTTTTATCACGAGAATAGTTTTTTTAAAAAGACTGTTTTAGAAAGTGTTTATCGAAAAGTGCTTAGGAGAATCACTTAATCAAAGTTTGTTTAAGGGTTTAAAGCACACTAAACGTGTCCCGAAGACCAATTATCACCAGCTATATCCCGTGTGATTTCTATATTATTTTTTGTGAACAGTTTGTGTAAAAAGTGAGCAGTATATACCATCTAGTGGCCATAAAAACATGCTTTTTACATCGGGAAGTAGTAGGGTAAAAAAGCATGTTTTTAACAGTTTTTGATCAAAGTTTTATCACCGTCAAAATTATTTTTAAAAAGTCTTTTTAAGAGAGTGTTTATAGAAAGTGCTTAGGAGAATCACTTGATCAAAGTTTGTTTAAGGGTTTAAAGCACACTAAACGTGTCCCGAAGACCAATTATCACCAGCTACATCCCGTGTGATTTCTATATTATTTTTTGTGAACAGTTTGTGTAAAAAGTGAGCAGTATATACCATCTAGTGGCCATAAAAACATGCTTTTTATAACGGGATATACTGGGATAAAAAAGTATGTTTTTGGCGTTTTTTGATCAAGTTTTATCACGAGAATAGTTTTTTTTAAAAAGACTGTTTTAGAAAGTGTTTATCGAAAAGTGCTTAGGAGAATCACTTGATCAAAGTTTGTTTAAGGGTTTAAAGATCATCAAGCATGTCTCACAGACTAATTATCACCAGCTATATCCCGTGTGATTTCTATATTATTTTTTTGTGAACAGTTTGTGTAAAAAGTGAGCAGTATATACCATCTAGTGGCCATAAAAACATGCTTTTTACAACGGGATATACTGGGATAAAAAAGCATGTTTTTAACGTTTTTTGATCAAAGTTTATCACGAGAATAGTTTTTTTTAAAAAAGACTGTTTTAGAAAGGTGTTTATCGAAAAGTGCTTAGGAGAATCACTTGATCAAAGTTTGTTTAAGGGTTTAAAGCACACTAAACGTGTCCCGAAGACCAATTATCACCAGCTACATCCCGTATGATTTCTATATTATTTTTTGTGAACAGTTTGTGTAAAAAGTGAGCAGTATATACCATCTAGTGGCCATAAAAACATGCTTTTTACAACGGGATATACTGGGATAAAAAAGCATGTTTTTGGCGTTTTTTGATCAAGTTTTATGACCGTCAAAACTATTTTTAAAAAGTCTTTTTAAGAGAGTGTTTATAGAAAGTGCTTAGGAGAATCACTTGATCAAAGTTTGTTTAAGGGTTTAAAGACCACTAAGCGTATAACGCGAACCAATTATCACCAGCTATATCCCGTGTATTTTCTATATTATTTTTCTTAAAAAAAACTTATTAAAAACAAGCAATACCATCTAGTGGCCACAGCTTTAGCTCTCAACGGGAGTTAACGGTGTAAAAAAGTATGTTTTTAACGTTTTTTGATCAAAGTTTATCACGGTCAACAAAACTGTTTAAGCGTCTCACAAACCAATTAAGACCGACTATATCACGTGTGTTTTATATTCTTTGCATAAAGCTTTGATATCATGTGGCCATAAAAGCGTGTTTTATCACGAGATATTAAAACTGGATGTGCTTCGGCGATATCAAAGCGTGTTTTAGGTGGTGCTTATCAAATTATGATTTAAAGTGGATCTTTAAAACACGATGAAAAAAGCCATACTATCTGTTTTTGATTACTCAGCTGTACCTCAGTTTTCTCATTTACCCTCTGCTGAAAGAGATTTGAGTCTAGCTTTCAAGATAGCAAAAGAGATATTAAAAATAGATGACATAACTGTTATCACTGATATCGACGTGACTAGCGGTTACAATATTATTAAACTGGATTACCCTGATAAAACAGCTGTTGTGAGGGAACTCAAAAGGATTGTAAAAAACACGAGTAAACCGACTGACGTTTTTGTGTACTTTTCTTGTCACGGTGTTAAAAACGCTCTCTGTTTCTCTAATGAACTTTTTAGTTCAAAAGAGTTTTTTGATATATTTTTCAATAACGGATTACCCATTGGATCAACCATGCTAGTTGTTTTTGATACCTGTCATTCAGGTAGCATGAGTGATTTTCACTTCAGATATGACCCCTTTACTAGGACGATGGAGAAAACAAAAGAGCTACCGACTGGCATCTATTATCCTTTGTCCGTTTCACTTTCAGCATCAGACGATGATAGAAAAGCAATTTCGACTCATAAAGGGTCGCCTTTTACTTATACGTTATACAGGCTTCTTAATGAACTGGACTGCGGGATAACAATAGAACAGTTGCATGACAGACTATATGAAATGTTACCGACTGTTGCAAGGATTATGAACCCTACTATCTGTTCTACATCATCGAGGGAAAGAGCAAAGATACCGTTTTTTCATAATCTGGATAACTGTTAAGATCTTTTTTTTGAAACATCATTTAAATGTTAATAGTAAAATGGACAAAAATTTTTTCGTTGTTACGTTAAGTAGTAATGACTATTTACAGTCGAAAGAAAGAAACACAATCCCCCCTCTTCCGACAACTGAAAAATCAGAGTTTTATCTCCCTCGTGATTGGGATATGCTTCTCAGTATTTTAAAGAACAGAGCAAATATGTATATTACTGACTCGTTAAGAACCCAGAAAAATTTATCCGTTTTGAAGAAAGCTATGGGTAACTTGGACTGGCTGAATGATCTTTATAATGACCAGTTAAACAATGCAATAAAACAGAATAACTTTGTACTTATAGGAGACATAAAGAATGTACTTGCGACCTTTGCCAAGAAACATCATGTGATTAAACTGGATCTTCTTGAGACAATAAACACTAAGATACTTGATATTGTCGATGCGATTTTACAAAAAGAAGAAAACATCGAGTTTCAAAGAAACATTGAACAGTTAAGGGCTCTAAGAAGTGAAATAAACACTGATATTTTAAGCGAGGTTAACATTAAAGGAGTTGTAGTAGACGTGTCTAACATGATTGGAAGAAAATATGACATGTTAAGAATGGTAAAAACTGAAGACGCAGAAACAGCAAAACTTTTCCTCAGAGTAAGACAACGGTTGGTTGATTTTTTTAGGAAAAAAGGCTGTTCAATAAGAACAGTAGGTGGTCTTCAGGCCAGGATAGATGATATAGAAGTGTATCAGTACGATGTTTCTAACAGACATTTAACTAAATTTTTGGAAGAAAACCTATATCAAGAAGCCAAAGTTAACACTGATGTTGGAATTAAGCGTGAACGCAAACGCGAACGCGAACGCGAACGCAAGCGTAAACGTAAACTTGAACGTGGAAAGAAAAAAGAAACCGAACGTAAAGCCAAAGCCAGAGCCAGAGCAGAACGTAAAGCCAAAGCTAAAGCTGAAGCTGACGTTGAAGAGTTAGCCAAATCTGACGGTGAAGCTGAAGCATTAGCCAAAGCTGAAGAGTTAGCCAAAGCCAAAGCTGAAGCTGACGGTGATACCGAAGGCGAAGCCAAAGCGTTAGCCAAAGCTGAAGCCGAAGCGTTAGCCAAAGCTGAAGCTGACGGTGATACCGAAGGCGAAGCCGAAGGCGAAGCCAAAGCGTTAGCCAAAGCTGAAGCCGAAGCGTTGACCGGAGCGTTGGATGAAGCGTCACCGTCAGACAAAGACGAAGCCGTAACCAGCGACACTGACAGCGACGCCGGTGCCGAGCCAAAAAGTTTTGGAGAAGAAGCTATAGAAGAGATCCTCAAGAAATCAGGCGTTTCTTATGAAACACTTGAAGAGATATTTTCTGGTTCTTTAAGTGTGAAAGATGCTTCAAAGTATTTAAGAGAAGTAATAATCTGTTTACCATCGGCTGAAATATATAACCTGATTAAATCTGCTCAGATAAAGCCGGTGGAGTTTGTTCTCAAGCCGTGGCAGAAAACGTTTTACGAGAAAATCATCAAAGGTGAGTCAGTGATTGTTATTTCTTCTACTTCCACTGGTAAAACATTTATAGCCATGTCAAGCATTGAAGCGATAATAAGTGACGAAGACTTTGAAAGTAGCGTGTGTTTCATTGCTCCAACTTTTGACCTCGCTTTCCAACTTTTCAACAACTCATTTATAACCATGATGAACCCTATGAAAAAGATTGGATTTATAACGGAAAAGGCAATCTTCCTGCCTGAAAATGTTGACAGTGTTAAAATCTGGATTGGAACACCTGTACCCGTTTGGACTTTCTTCAAAACAAACAACATAACTGCTGAAAGAATATTTATCGACGAGATACATACTATAGCAACCAACTTGGGAGACAAAATCATTTCAGAAGCGATCTACAACATTGCCAAAACGGGAAAACAGTTAGTGGGACTTTCTGCTACGATAAGGAACGAAGACTTAACAAGACTGATTGAGTTTCTTGACAAAAACATAATAATTATCAGAGGACATGAAGAAAGACCTGTTAGACTGGAACGTGAAAGACTAAACCAGCTCTATGAAGATCCAGAGGAACTGTTTTGGTTTATTAAAAACGAACTTCTTGGTAAAGAGAGAACACCTGCTGTGATTTTTGAAGAGGATGATAAAACGTGTCTTGAACAGTACAGAAAGTTGGTAGAGTGGCTGGATAAAACCAATTCACATGAATTTGGAGAGTGTATAAATATGGGAAGAGAGTTTGAAATGGAGTTAAACGATCAGCTTGAACGTTTGAAAGCGTACGATGATCAAGAAGATGATATAAAGAACCTAGCTATATCCAAAATGAAAAAGAGGTTCAGAAACAAGATGGTAAACCTTATAGCAAAAGTGCTAAGAGGCCATTATAACATAAAGATTAAGCTTACACAAGGTGAGATTGATACGCTGAAAAGTATACTTTTTCCACCTAAGACAAAAAAACCCAAAAAGATTATCATCAAAAAGGTAAAAAAGAAGGAAGAGTCATCGTCTTCAGAAGAGACGATTGACGAAAGTAAACTTTCTATCGAGGAAATGCGAAGACTGAGAAAAAAGAGAAAGAAAAAAGAGAAAGAGGAGCGAATTCGTAAAAAGGAGAAGGAACAAGAAGAACTTGAAGAGATAGAAAGACTAAAGACGGCAGAGAAAGAAAAATCAAGAAGGATTCTTTTATCAACCATAAGCAACCAAGCCGTACACAATATATCATTAGAAAACATTGAGTATTTTCCCGTTTGCATAAGGGACATTCTAAGAGACTACAATTCAAATAGACCTTTTTATGATGAGGTTAGTCACTTCTTTAAAATAAGTGAGGGTATTGACAGAGAAGACTTTATCATGATGAAAAAATCACTAGAAGATAAAGTTGCGATTTTTACTAGCAGAAAGAGTAAAGGTGAGAATGAGTCCTACAAAGAACCAGATAAAGAACTGTTTATACAGTCACCGAAAAAGAGAAAGTCAGACATATACGACAATCTTGTTTCCGCGGAAAAGATAAGAAAATCTGAACTTGTTGACCTTGTTACACTTCTGATAAAAGGGTTAAAGTTTGGCGTTGGAATCATTTTACCATCTCTTCCTTTTGTTTTTTATGTCTTTATCATCAAGCTTCTAGCACAGAAAAAGATTCAGCTTATTTTTACTACTAAAGTCTTTTCTGTTGGTATAGACTATCCGATCAAAACAGTGGTGATAAGAACAAGAAACGCAAAAAACATAGAGTTGGTACAGATGGAGGGAAGAGCAGGCAGGTGGAGAAGTCAAGACGTTGGTTTTGTTTATCACTGGCAGGACTTACCTCACGTTGGAGATACTGAAGTTTTTGAGTCACTTGAGTTTCCATCAAAGGCTGGAACCGGGATGAGACTGGGTGACGCGTTTGCCATAGCCGAAGAGATAGAAAAGAACAGGTTTCATGGAGAGACCGTGGGAATGGGTTCTAACTCTATTTTAAGCGCTCTTAACAGACTTGATGGAAAAGATGAAGGCGGTTCAGTTGATATGCTAAAGATAAGGAGAACACTTGGAGGAATAAACAATCATTTTATCGTAGAAGATGTAGAAGAGTACATGGTAGTGATTGATGTTGTTGAACTGATTATCAACAACAAGATAACTCCAGATATAAAGGACAACAAATATGACCATATAAAGAAGATACAGAAATACAAACTTCTTATCCAGGAGTTATACATAAGAACATCAAATACAAAAAATCTTAACTACCTTGAACTTCTGAAATCAGTTTATGAACTGTTCCACAGGGTAGAAAAGAAGCTATTGTTAATACGATAAAAACATATTCTATAATAAAAAATGAGCAGACTTGAACGTTATAGTAATCCTAGAGTAATTGGTCCGGGAGTGTGGTGGTTAATTCACGCTCTTTGTGGAAAAGCCGTGAAAACAGGAGAAAAAGAAGACTTTATAATGGCATACCTTCTGATAAAGTTTATTAGAGACAATTTTCCCTGTAAAAACTGTAGAGAACATATACAGATCTTCTGTGAGAAAAACCCGATTGAGAACTTTAAGTACGGAGAAGAAAAGGAGTATGATTCAAAGGGACTTTTCCATTGGAGTTACTTGTTACACTCCAATGCAAATAGCTATACCGGCAAAGAAAATGAGGACTACGATGATGTGCTTCAGTATTTTCTCGAAGACAATGTTTGTCAAGACTGTGGAGAAGATGAAATCCTCTTTAAAAAAGAAGAGATTCTAAAAGGAGTGTTTCAGATGCTTCAGGGAAAGTTTGACTAGATAAATATGTTATCATCATCTGATTCAGAACTCTCTTCTTTTATTCTATAATCATCTATGTTAATCTTTGGCTGTTCAGTCTCCTCAAACAGCTCACGATACATTAAAAACATGTTGGCCCAATCATTTGGATCAACTGTTTCTGGTAAAGTGTTAAGTAAAAGATCCTGCCACTTCTTTTCCTTTGTTGCGATAAGTTTACTGTAAATAACACCAAAAGTCTTTAGCATCATGTTTCCCAGAATTTTGTTTTTTAATGTTTCAACACTGTTTTTTGCCTTAAGAAGATTAATGGCGTTGTCTATCAGTTTTAACTTTCTGCTTTCAAGCTCTAGTTTATACTCCTCTTTTCTTATCAATGACTGTATAACTTTTAACTGTTCCGTGTTACCGTTGAGTTTTTCTTGTTGTTCCATTTCCCTTAGTCTAGAGAGGTTACCCATCTCAAGAGAGGTAATCTCCTTTTTCAAAGAGCCGACAACTTCGACAAGCTTTCTACAGTTAGCTATCTCTGCTCTATATCTGTTGTACTCTTTCAAGTACGAACGTGCTTCTCTGTACACGTGGTCATCAGCAGGTTCAATAACTTTAAAGTCAGGCGTTTTAAGCAGTTCTGTAAAATATAAACTTCTATTCTGGTTTACTTTGACTATATCTGATTCATCAAACATGTTTTCTATAGAAGTATATTTTTTTAACAAATCAGATATACATGTTGTTTATCTCCTTCACCTCATTGATTCCACTTAGTTTCTTATACCTTTCAAAGGCTGTTTTAAGTATCTCATCGTCTATCACCAGTTTAGGTGGTTTATTTTGATTTTTAAAATTCTTAAAGACGTTACCCGAGTAAACCTGCTTTGCGTGAAAAGAGAGTCTAAGTGTGTCGCCTCCATAGTGTGGAAAGTACTTCTCATTTCCCTTGAAAAACTTTTCCAAGTCAACCGTTGTAGTCCAGCCAGACTTTTCCAACTGAGTCTGAAACACTTTTGCTAATCCCCTATAACTGTAACCCGGTATTTCAAAAAGAAAGGTACACCTTCTTTTTAGCCCTGGCTGTGCTTTGAAAATGGTGTTTTCTATCATGTCTTTATAACCAGTGAAGTAAACTATTATGTCGTTGGGGTTTTCGTCCATAAAACGGTTTAACTCAGTCAAAGCCTCTAAACCAAACTGGTCTCTTTCACCCGTGTAAAGGGAGTAGGCCTCTTCTATTATTATCATCTTTCCCTTATTGCTGTTTAGAAAGTTACGACACTTGATTGAAGTTTGGCCGGCGTATTCAGCAACGAGTTCGGGTCTACCGCAAATCACGATGTATGACTCGTCCTTGTCTTCATGTAAACCCTTTGGTATCTGATCAACGTTGGTGATATCAAGTACCTCATCATCCACGTCGTTTATCATCTTCATTGCTATCTCCTGTATTTCGTCTAGAAGTCTATTCTCATAGGTCTCCTTCAGTTTTTCTACCCGAATCAGAATCTCAGAAAGACTCATTGATCTATCATACGTGTCCATTTTAACACTCTTTTGAACACCGATGCTGTTAAATATTTTAGCTATTATTTTTGCTACTGAAGTCTTACCTACGCCAGGCGGACCGTAAATTACCCCGTGTAACATTTGACCTTCGAACTTTCCATTGTTTTTGTAAGCAAGAACAAGCATCATCTGAATCTGTCTCACTATTGCATTTTTTATATCATCCATCTCTACCATGTCCTTCAGTTCATGGAGAGCATTTATCAGTCCGGCCATGTCTTTTATTATTTCTACTAAACAAAAGTTTAATTTATTCATCTCGTTAAGAGACTTGATGAGTTCTTCGAGCTCATTCTCCATTTTAATTGGTTATAAAAAAGTTCTATCAAGTATTCCCTCGTCAAACACAGTAGAAAAGAGTATGTCCATTAAGAACCTTGTTTTGCTGTCGATGATGTTGTCTTTCACTATACAGTCCATAGAACAGTAACAGCCAACCCAAGATCCCTCTACCAAAGGAAGCCTTAAAGCGTGACTTATGTCTCTTATGTCACTTTTGCAGTAATCACACTTACCAGTAAACCATTCTCCTTCTTCTCTACAGTTACAGGTTAGCATACGACAGCCACCAGGTGCTATGCTACCCTCACAACTTCTTCTACCGTTTACCGGTCCAAAAAGCCTATCAGGGTTATATGGACAGTCACTCACCATAAGAATGTTATCTAACACAGACATCACTTCGTCCGTTATGTCTTCGTTGTTGGAAGTAAACTTTAGAGGAGGCCTTTCTTCTTTAAGCACCACGTCTTTCCAGGTAGACTTTTCCAAAAGCTCTTTCGTTTCGTCTGACTTTTTGCTGACCCAGCTGGGGTAGTCCGCGTAGTTCTTTTCCTCTCTTAGCAACCAGTGCCTGATGGGTGATTTCTCGTCTAACAGTGAAACAATATAGTTTTTTTCTATGTCACCCAGCGTTTCTTCTTTTAAGCATTTTTTTATAGCAAGCGGTATAAGAAACTCTTTACCGGTTCTTATCAGGTGCTCAAGAACGTCCACTAACTCTACGTCAGAGGGCAGCTCTTCATCGTAAAGGTAGTGTGTGATTAGCTCAGAGTAAACCGGTACCTTACCGTACCTTTTTATCAGCTCATCAAGTGAGGGTGTATTACTTCTTAAATAAGAATCAACTTCTTGTTCCATTTTATATTTCTGTGTATATAAATCACTCAATATTTATACGTTGTAACATTACCCAGCCTTGATACTACCATTCCAAACCCATAGGTAAAGAAAAGATACATCAAGAATGTGATAAAAAGAGATACCATATATAAAGGATAGCTAAACTCTGTTCCCCTCATTTTATTATAGTCAGATAAAATGATAGTCTACAAACATTTAGAAAACTTTTGGCCATATAATGACAAGCCACCGTTTGATCACAGACTTGATAACGAAACGTTGGTTGTAATCGATGCTGAACCGGGGGAGTATACTACTGATCAGGGAAACGTTGTTACTCTGTATGACTATCGTAAGGTCCCAGTCTCTGACACAAATAAACTGGGTAGACACAAAAACGAGTTTACCTGCGTTGACGTGGTGTTTTCTACAACAGAAACCGACGAGAGGGGCTTTTGGAACAACTGGAGGTACGACCTAAGGGAGTCCACTTTAGCTGAACTTGTTATGAGTCTTGTTGAAGGGCTAGAGAACGAGTATGAAGTTGTAAGAAAGCTTGTTGTAAAAGTAAACGAGATTCTCGAGGGCTGTTGGGACTGTGAAAAGTTTAACGAAAATACGAGCCCGCTTAGATGGAAAAGGACAAGAGAGATAACAAGAGAGTACCATGTCAACCGTTCTCCAGTGAAGTACGGTCAGTGTTGGGTTTTCTCTGAACTGCTTACGTCAATGTTTAGGTTTCTTGGAATAAAGTCCAGAACCGTTTTCATAAAGAACGCGAGAATTGACAGAGGGGAGAACTCTGGAATTGACATAGAACTTGTTACAACCAAGGGAGATGATTTTATTGAACTTGACTTTAAACCCAGTTTTTCATCTGTTCCCTGTAACGATAACTTCTCAGCAAAAGTCAACAGAACATTCTATCACCATGGCTATAAAGAGATGATAGACACGTGGGACTACATAGTAAGAGGCGACACTAAGTGGAATTATCACCTCTGGAACGAAGTCTTTTTGGATCAAGAGTGGTGCTGTCTAGATGGTTCTCCTACTAGAAGAACGAAAATAGAAGACAAGTACTATGATCACTTTGGCTCTGGACCGGTTCACGTTTCCTGTATTAAGTTTGGGGAGGTTTGTAACGGAGACTTTGACTACTTTAACTCAACAGTAAATTCAGTCTTTAGGTACTGGAGAACAGAGGTGATTGATAACAGACCGTTCGTTATACCGTTTAAGATAGTCTACTCCTCTGATCACCAGCACCCAATAAAAATTTTAACAAACTCTACTGGAGTTTTTGGAAAAATCGTTATTGACAGGAATTACAAACCAGAAGATGCTAAAGAGCATCACCTTAAGAACCATCCAGTTTTGATTGAAAGGGTGGGAAAAAAGATCAAGCTGTTAATAAGGAAAAAACTGGAAGGTGATTTTTATTTCCAGTTTTGTCAGTTAAGACATAACTTTGATGAGTATCAGGTTGTTTCATTAAACGTAAAAAGACTAAATAGAACAATGGACTATAAACTACCTAAGATACGCTCAGACGTTAACCTTTTGTCGTTGCTTATGATAGACCTTAACACACGTAAATGGTGGGCATCAGTCTGCTAAACAAACACATATGAGATACCGCTTTTTATTTCTTCAAAGTACTTTCTGGGATAGTAAACCTTCTCAATAATTCTAAGTGCCTCTTTCTTGATTTCATTGCCTATTCTACTTCTTGTTGTCATAAAAAAGACGCCAGAGATGGTAACCTGCTCGTTTGTATCAGGGTTTTTAGCACTGACATTAAACTCTATTTTCGCTCTGTAGCGTGGCTCAAACTGTCTTCTCGGGCGTGTAAACCGGCGCACGCTTCCCCGCCTCCGGTCGTCAGTGTGATAAAAGAACCTACAGTGATCCTCGTTGTCTATATCACGGCACGCGTTTCCAAAACGACACCTTTTCTTGTAGTCACAGATAAACCTTTTCCTGTGCTCTGGATCATCGCGCTTGTTGCACCTGTAGTGATGAACACAGTACTTTCTCCTAGTGTCTAGATCGCTCAGCGGCACTGACCTTTCACTGGCGGGGCTACTTCTTCTTGGACTTGAACTACTCTCTGTATCTGACATTTTTGTTTAGGTTTTATCAAACAGTTTCATTTTTATACCAGTTGTTAAACCTTTTATCTCGAAAGTACCGGGTCCGTCTATAACACTGAAATCATTGAAGCACTCATCCAGCTTTGTCCAGTCTTTAGTGTTAAAGATAATCACTCTCTCCTTGTCACCCAGAACAACTTTTTCGTTCAGTTCGTGTAGTTTAAGGTAATTACTTCTCTTTATACCAGAAACAATAAAGTATCTTGCTTCTGGTTGTGCATCACTGTTGATGACTAGTCTGTAAGTTCCAGTCTTACCAGGTGAAATGTAAATTGTGTTCCAGGTGGACAGCCTTAAGTTGCTAACGTAAAACCTGTCAACAAGTACTTCCCTGTTATCACTGGTAACCTCAAACAGCTCCACGTACCAGAAACAGAAGTTAACGTTAAATTTCAGGTCTAACCTAATTGACTCGTGATACTTAAGATAAAACAGGTCACCGGTAGAGTCTTTTTTACAAAAGAGTATCAGGATTATAACTAATAATAAAAATACAACAAAATAGATTAACATCTTTTAAATGAGGACATCAAATATTGTTCTTGTGGCAAGCATTGAAAACCAGACGGGAAACCTTATTGACCTTTTTGACACCATGGCTATTCACAAAGTAAACTTTGTTGTTGGCTCTAAAACAAAGAATAGAGAACCGGTCCCCTTCTTTGGAATAAACAACGTGATAGTCGGTATCTGTCTTAACGGAAAAAACAGAGGCATTAGTCGTAACAAAAGACAGCTGCCTAACCTACTACAGCTTGACTACCAAGTCTTTGACAGAAACGTTAGTGTTAAAATGGGTGAAAGGATGATTCATCTCACTGGGCTAAAGAACAAGGATCAGGGTGTGAAGGTTATGGAATCATTGTTTGAGCATGTTGCAATGACTAAGAACAATGTTGAACTGGTAGTCAACTGGGACGAAGAAACCAAAAGAAATGCTCTGGAGCAGCTGAAAGAGCTGTTTTACAACAAAGAGGCCATACACAACCTTGACAGCCGCGGGTTAAAGTATCTAGCCGTGTTCTCCTATGAGTATGATAACGTAGAAGAATACCTTGAGAAAGTAAAATCCATTTTGTATAATAGAAGAGAGATAAGCATTCCAAGAGTAAAAGATATAAACATATGCAATGGAGTCTATATCTCCTCTTTCAACTGCTCTATCCCATTGTTAAAAACAGCACAGATGTTATCAAAGCTCAACAAATATGAAGTTCTGTTTCATAACTGGAACTCAAAAAGAAACATCTGCATTGCTATCAACAGGCTTGGTAAAACGCACAAGTTCACGATACACAGAAACGGCTCGGTAAAGCAGTACTCTCCTTCTGACTTTGACGAAGCAGAGAAGGTGCTTGATGAGGTAACCAGAGACATACTAACAGTTATATAGTTTGATCAACACGTCACTCCCGTAAACCTTTACCATCCCTTCAGTGAAAACCCTTCTTACTTCCCCAAAAATGTAGGCGTACCTACCTGTTTCCAGATTGTTTACTATCTCTTCACCGTCGTACATCATCTTCTCTTCTTTGTAACTGGTTGACAGTATCAGATTGTTATTGTAAACTCTTACTATTTTAGCAGTTTTGTTTTGTGGTACTAATTCACCGTCCCTGTTAAGTTTGAAAAGCTTATCATCCATTGTTGTTATGTACAGTTCACCGTTAAGCACGTCAGAGTACCTTATCTTCTCAGGTGATTTTATTGTTTCCTTTAACTTAGTGAAGTCTTTATCCCACACTTCAACTGTGTCTTTTCCAAGCAGTGATATGTATAACAGGTCGTTGTAATATGAGACCGATGTTACCTTCTTCTCAATCCTTTTACCAAAGACACTAAAGGAACAGTAAACCTGTTTAAACGCATCAACGACGCAAATGCCGTCTTCACAGTGAGTACCCGGTCTGCACTCTTCATTAGAAGTACAGGAACCAAACCTTGGTGCATAGCAGTTTCCATGAAAGCACACCTTATCTTTAGGACAATCTGAGTTAAAGCTACATCCACTGTGATGAAAAAACAGTACAGCAAAAACGGTTATAACGATAATGATTATAATGATAATTAGAAAAACGATATACATTTTAAATGAAGCAGATATTAAAGCTTATCGAAGTTAGAGGCTTTACTCTGGACATGGAAACAGCAAGAGAAATCGCAAAAAAACATGAGATAGAAGAGGAAAGACTCTTTTTTGCTAGAAAGGACAAAACTGGTCTAGTTGTTTTTATTGCGCGTGATGACGAAAAAAAGATATACGCAATAGCTCTAGACCAGTTAGATGATGTTAGATACATATGTGTTACTGAAGACCAGGTAAGACAGTCAGTGATAAGACATCCAAAACTTGACACAATTGACATAACTTTCTTTACAAAAGAGGAGCTTCTTTTTAATCCGTTAGAGCACGTCTACAACGGACTTAATGCCAGTATAGTAAAGCTTGATAACATTGACGTAACTAAGTTTCCAAGGATATCACGCAATGATCCAACGGCAAAGTACCTCGGAGCTAAACCGGGTGAGGTTATTCGTTTTGAAGTCACTTCTCCTATCCCCGGTACACTTCTTGACAAAGAGATAACGTTTAGGTACGTTGTTGATTCATAAAGTCTTCTTTCACCGTCTGAAAGTCATATGGCACATAGTTTTTAATGTAACTCTCAACAAGTTTCGTTATTCCTGGAATGTTCAACTTTTCCTGACAGTAAATTGCCAGCATAACCCTAGTCGCGTTTGGCTTTCTGTAATTGACTTCCCGCACCGAAAGTTCACCTCTGAGAAGTTTATCATACTTTCCCTTTCCTATGACGTAGTGCCCAGTGAGTATAAGGGTGAGTCCTATCAAAAAGTCCTGTGGCAGTTCTTCGTCAAACACTGTCTTGTAGAACTCAGAGAGCGTTGGCTTTTTTCCTCTACCGCGAGCACGACCATACCTGTCAATATCTCTCTTGTTATAGATAATTTTTACCTGTTTCTCTGGTTCAAAGTCAATCGCCTTTTCAACGTTGTTTAAGTACCTGCCGTAACGGCGTACCAGGTACCTTTTCCTTTTGTCATCATGCTCTGGTATGATTTCCGTTGAGTCTTCGACGAAGATTCTAAACCCGAGTTCCGAGTACTTCTTAATCCTCCTGTTGATAAACTTGTTTCCTTCTATCAGTGATTTTAAGTACTCCTTTCTCAAGTAAGAGATACGATTAAGCGTTTCGACTGGTTTTGACGCCCCAAGGTTCCACCCGTTGAACCAAACCTCACAACAGGTAAGGTCAAAGTTGTTAACGACTTCTAGGGGAGACTTTTCAACCAACATAATATCAATGTCAATGTCCTTTAGTAGAGCCCTGGCAATAATACCATTTTTTCTGAAGAATGATATCCCATAAGACCTAACTGAGAAGTCTTTTACTGTTATCTCACCGAAGATCTTCTCGAGTTCCTCTCGCTTTGAAACGTGAACATAAAGATCAACATCGCCGAAGCCCTTTCTCAATATTTCAGCTTCATGTTTTCTTATTTTAACGGTTGGACTCTGAACGGCTTCTCCCTTGATTTCCAGTTCTGGAGGCTTAACACCTGACTCGGCGAAAAGTCTTAGCATGTAACCACCGGCTATTAGGGCATCGTTGTTCTCTTCGTTACCGTTGAGACGCTTGAGCACGTCCGTTAAAAACCTAAACCTTTCCCCGTCGGCCTTTCGTAAACATTCATCCAGAAACTCAACTGATTTGTACTCTCTACCATAGCTAAGAACCATTTCAACTAAAAACCTGTACTTTGACATGGTTAACACGTGCTTTTCCCACGGTTTATCATCAAAGTTTACTAGGATGTCAAGATACTGCTTCCATGCTCTTCTGCAGTAGTATGTGTCACGAATTTCTCTTTCCTCCTTTACTTTATAAATGAACTCATTCAGTGTTATTTCACATGAAAACAGCTTATCCTCTAGCTTTTTAAGCTCCATTTCAAAGAGCTTCCAGAACTCGTACTTGTCAAAGTCTTCAGTGTATTTTTTAAAAAGTACTCTTTTAACCCTTTCAACAATGTTTTTATTTTTGTCTGCCATTTTGTATGGTTGTATAATTTTTTACTTCAAAGATCGCGTTCTATTATTTCAAAACCTTTCCATCTTCCATTTGAACACGGTTTTCCAATGTGATCCTCTAGTGCGTTTTTAAAGTTCGGTCTTGATATCATTGGATAGTTAGGAAAGTTTTGACAGTACCATGTTTTAAAAACATTATACAGATAAGTACAGGAAAAGCTTTTATCCCCTTTTGTGATCTTTTCTTTTACAAAACGCCTTATCGGATCGTTTTCTTCCCAGTGTTTCTCAGTGTATTCCACGATAGCTCTTGGCTTAGTTAACCCTTCTTTCTTATAAAAAGAATAATAGTTAACCAGTATCCAACCGAACGCCTGCGCCAGTTCATCAAGTCTACTATCGAAAAAGGGGTCAAGTTTAAACCTTCTCTGTTCAAACTGTTCCTCTTCGTCGTCTGGTGCGTCATCTGTCCAAGTGCTAAGAAAGGGTACGTAAACAAAACGGTTTATAAGAGCCTTTGATACCGTTGTAAACTCTGGTATCCTGTTGCAGAGTATCACGACTTTAATGCTTATATCAAACGAACTACCGTTGTCGTAGCAGAAGCGTGCAAAAAGCTTGTCATTGCCCGTAAGTCTTTTTACTGTTCCCTCTTTTATTTTTTCCTCATTCTCAGTCTCGGGAACAAAACCAACTTTAGCCCCTTTCGTTTGAGCCAGCTCGGGTGAAGGGCCGTTTGCGCTACTTTTGCCAGTGAGAATTGACGGGGGTAAGTCAACAGCGTAGTCACCAAGCGTTAGTTGAACCAGCTTTGATAACATTGTCTTCGAGTTGTTCCCATCACCACACCAACATCTTAGTATCTTTTCTGAGTTTTTACCGTAGAGAAAAGAGGAAAAGTCCTTTAGCATGTAGTGAATAAGCTCCTCATCATGAAAGATCTGCCTTATCCACTTCATAACCTCAACAACGTGTTTACTTTCCCACGAGTAGTCAGTCCTAAAGGGTATTTTTGTTGACTTTGTGATAAAGTCCTCAAGTTTACCTTCAGTAGGGAAAGCCTTGTCTTCCGTACAGACAATAACACAGTTACTCCAACCCGTTTTTGTTGGGTCAGCATCACGATACTTGTCAAAGTCTTTAACCTCAAAGTACTGTTGACACGCCTTTACGATTGTCGACTTCCAGTTATGATTTCCCATTTTCTCAATCAACTTCGTTATCTCTTTTATGTACTGTTCTGATTGGCGTTCCTCTGAAGGGGAGTCAGTGTTTGATGACATGTCTTGAAACCTTTTTCTTAACTCTTTGTAACAACGTACCACCTTTTCTTTCATGTCTCTTCTTAAGTCAACTGCTTCAGACTGTTCGACTAGTCTGTTGTTATCAAACCTGTACCACCTTTTCCCTCCAGCCCAGATGTGATCAAGCCAGAGAACTCGATAAACAGCGTCTGCCACGTCGTCGTGTATAAGTGTTAAAGCGTCAAGTAGACTTTTCTTGTACCAGTTCTTGTGCCAGGTTTCGTATTCTCTCGGAGAGTCTCTTCTCGCGTACCAACCAATAGTCTTTATGGTAAGGTGATTAGGGTTAAGTGAGTAGTAGTAATCACGGCAGTTGTCAGCGAACTTTGATGAAATGAGACGAAACAGCCTAAAGCCCTCGTCGGAACCGTTGTGAATATTATAGATACACTGTCCAATCTCTTTCCAGAAGTGTATCTGATTTATTCTTGTTTTTGAAATAAGAGGCAACAGGTATTTTAACATCGTCTTTGGGTTGTCGTGAGTAACGTCCTCGTCAAACGATGCCGTTGGGCTGTTCGGGACTACTTCCCTCACCGTTGTTTCTCCTGACCAAAAGTGTATTGACCTTAACAGGGGATACCAGTAGTAGAGATCACCATTCGTTTCCAGAAACGACGATGATATCAACTTCTTGTATATAAACTGATAGTTCTCCGGTATAAAGATGTTTCTGCTAAGCTTGTACTCCTTTGGGTTGTATACGTTGTCTATTACTCCATAGATAGACGTTAGTCTACAGGGAGCATGCTTTGGATCAAACTTTCCCCTATACATCGGTACATAATTTTCTATCTGAATAATCTCCCAGTCAAAGGGTAAGAAAGACATAAGAGAATGCTTTACCTCTTTTGTTATAACTTCTTTTAGGTAATCAACGTTTACGTGACAGTAGGGGAATATAAAGTTCACATTAAAATATATATCCCTTCCAATCTTGTACCCTCTCGATTCTTCAACAAAAAGAATCAAGTTGTTTTTTGAAACGTTTAGCTTCTGCATAAGAATGTTCTGAATCATCGAACCTAATCTTACTATCAGAAACTTGTCATATTCGTCCTTTAGTATAAGGTGTATCATAACCGGCAGTTTATCGGTTATGATTTCTGATAGACTATGACCCAACAGTGAAAAGTTAAACTCATAAGGGTTGCTTGGAAGCGGAAACTCATCATCTTCATCATCGAAAATCATTGTTTCCTTTAACTCGTCTTGATAAGTTAGCTCACAGAAACTGCTGAAAAACTCTCCCAAGAGCTTATAGTCAATGATAAACTTTTGACCATTAAACATCACTGGAATACCAGTATCATTCGGTATGAACTGTTTAAATTTTTTGTTGACAAGGTTTTCCATATTTTCTAAAAAACATGTTATATTTAAACTTCAAATGTTCTCCAGACTGACAAAGAAGAAAAAAAGAAAAAAGAGCATATTACTTAAAACTGTTTCACAAATAGTAGAAGAGGCTTTAAGAAACGAATTCAGTCGAGTGTTTCGCAAGTTTCTTCTTCTAGTATTTGAGATAGCTCTTCTTCTGTCTCTTGGTGTACTAATTCAGCAAGTTTTTTACGGAATCCCTTGATTGACTTGTACACATGACTGTGAAAGTCGTCGCTGTTAACCGACTCGATACTAACCCATTCACCGTTTTCCAGTTCAAACGGCTCTTCAACCTCAACCACTATCATAACATAGTAATATTTCCCCAGCCAATAACAGCACTTAGATTCACGTATCTTTTTTTCTAGTTGATCTAACACATCTTTTCGAGTAACAAGTTCCTCCCGTGTTTCTCTTATCGCCGTATCCCTAAAACTTTCAAGAAAAATAAACTGTTTTTTGATCACGGCTTCCCTTTTCCCAGACGGTATCCCTTTTTTCTTTTTATCTATTATAACACAGATCTTATCGTCGGGAGTGATAAACAAAACGCCAGCGGCACAAAACCCGGCTTTATCAACGTCGAGTAAATCACCTGATAGATATGAGTTTGTAGAACACAGCCTTTTTCTTTTGATAAAGGATTCACACTTTCTAAAATCGTGAAAGTTACCACAGCAACAGAATTCTGTTATCATGATTTAAGTTTAATTTATAATTAGAATATGAATCAATGCGGATAGTTGTTTTGTTTAAATGAACGCGTTTGTCATATTTAGGAGAAGGTGTACCTGTTCAGTTCCAATCGGACTGCTTCAGGAAAGAATAGAAAACGGTGAGTCGGTACCAGGCTGTGATAAAATGTGTTGTAAACTTAACATCCTTCACGCCCCTTTCTATTTTGTCGTCAACGTTGATGATGAGAGACTGGTTGTTAAAAAAGACACAGGTATGGCAAGAAGAGAAGAGTCAACACCAGACTATGAAATCAAAGCACCAAAAATAGGATCCATAAAGCTTTAAACAGACTTTTGTTGACTTCTTCTATCGTGATAAACTTTGATCAAAAAAAGCCAAAAACATACTTTTTTATTCCGTTATCACCCGTTGAGAAAAGCATGTTTTCATGGCAACATATATACTACTCGGTTCGCAAAGCGTCGCAAAGCGTAACAAGTTTTTACGCAAGCGTTACAAAAATTAAAACAAAAAACACACGGATATAGTTGGGCTTAATTGGTTTTTGGGATACGCTTAGTTATCAAACAAACCTTGATCAAGTGTTTCTTTGAAGCTTGCACTGTTAAACCCTTTCTAAAACAAATTTTTTTAAGTTTGTTTATCGTGATAAAACTTGATCAAAAAACGTTAAAAACATGCTTTTTTATCCCTTTATCACCCGTTGAGAAAAGCATGTTTTCATGGCCACTAGATGGTATATACTGCTCAGTTTTAACAAGTTTTTTTAAAAGAATTAAGACAAAAAACACACGGGATATAGCCGGGCTTAATTGGTCCGCGTGACATGCTTGATTTTCAAACAAACCTTGATCAAGTGATTCTCCTCATCTCACGTTAAACCCTTTCTAAAACAGTCTTTTAAAACATTTGTTGTCAGTGATAAAACTTGATCAAAAACCGTTAAAAACATGATTTTTTATCCCTGTTTTTCCCGTTCAGAAAAGCATGTTTTTATAGCCACTAGATGGTATATACTGCTCAGTTTTAACAAGTTTTTTTTAAGAAAATTAAGACAAAAAACACACATGATATAGCCGGGCTTAATTGGTCTGTGAATAATCTTAAACACTCAAACAAACATTGATCAAGTGTTTCTTCGAAGCTTGCCCCGTTAAACCCTTTCTTAAAGCAGTCTTTTAAATATTTTTTATCCGTGATAAAACTTTGATCAAAAAACGTCAAAAACATGCTTTTTTAACAGGATACACTGGGATAAAAAAGTATGTTTTTATAGCCACTAGATGATATATACTACTCGTTTTTAACAAACTGTTAAGAAAAAATAAGACATAAAACACACGGGACATATTCGGGCTTAATTGGTTTGCGATACACACTTGTGAGACTTTAAGACACTTAAACAAACCTTGATCAAGTGATTCTCCTCATCTCACGATAAACCCTTTCTAAAACAGTCTTTTTAAAAAAAACCTATTCTCGTGATAAACTTTGAACAAAAACCGTTAAAAACATGATTTTTTATCCCGTTAACTCCCGTTAAGAAAAGCATGTTTTTATAGCCACTAGATGGTATATACTGCTCAGTTTTAACAAGTTTTTTTAAGAAAATTAAGACAAAAAACACACATGATATAGCCGGGCTTAATTGGTCTGTGAATAACTTTAAACCCTTAAACAAACATTGATCAAGTGTTTCTTCGAAGCTTGCACTGTTAAACCCCTTTCTAAAACAGTCTTTTTAAAAAATCTATTCTCGTGATAAAACTTTGATCAAAAAACACCAAAAACATGCTTTTTTATCCCAGTTTATCCCGATGTAAAAAGCATGTTTTTATGGCCACTAGATGGTATATACTGCTCGTTTTTTATAAGTTTTTTTTAAAAAATTAAGACAAAAAACACACGTGATATAGCCGGGCTTAATTGGTCTGCGTGATACTCTAGACACGCTTAGTTATCAAACAAACTTTGATCAAGTGATTCTCCTTATCTCACGTTAAACCATTTCTAAAACATTCTTTTTAAAAAAACCTATTCTCGTGATAAAACTTTGATCAAAAAATGCTAAAAACATGCTTTTTTATCCCAGTTTATCCCGATGTAAAAAGCATGTTTTTATGGCCACTAGATGGTATATACTGCTCGTTTTTTATAAGTTTTTTTAAAAGAATTAAGACATAAAATAACCCGTGATATAGTCGGGCTTAATTGGTTCGCGGGACATGCTTAGTGAGCTTTAAACAAACCTTGATCAAGTGATTCTAAGCTTACCCGTTAAACCCTTTCTGAAACAGTCTTTTTAAAAAACTTATTTCTGTGATAAAACTTTGATCAAAAAATGCTAAAAACATGCTTTTTTATCCCAGTTTATCCCGATGTAAAAAGCATGTTTTTATGGCCACTAGATGGTATATACTGCTCGTTTTTTATAAGTTTTTTTAAAAGAATTAAGACATAAAATAACCCGTGATATAGTCGGGCTTAATTGGTTCGCGGGACATGCTTAGTGAGCTTTAAACAAACCTTGATCAAGTGATTCTAAGCTTACCCGTTAAACCCTTTCTGAAACAGTCTTTTTAAAAAACTTATTTCTGTGATAAAACTTTGATCAAAAAACACCAAAAACATACTTTTTTATCCCAGTTCATCCCGATGTAAAAAGCATGTTTTCATAGCCACTAGATGGTATATACTACTCAGTTTTTACAAAGTGTTTTAAAAGAATTAAGACAAAAATTACACGGGATATAGTCGGGCTTAATTGGTCTGTGAATAATCTTAAACACTCAAACAAACATTGATCAAGTGTTTCTTTGAAGCTTGCACTGTTAAACCCTTTCTAAAACAGTCTTTTAAATATTTTTTATCCGTGATAAAACTTGATCAAAAAACGCCAAAAACATACTTTTTCACCCTACTACTTCCCGTTGTAAAAAGCATGTTTTCATGGCCACTAGATGGTATATACTATTCGTTTTCTATAAGGTTTTTTAAAAGAATTAAAACAAAAACACAAGGGATATGACAAACGCGGTGAGCTTTAAACCTTCATTGATTCACCGAAGCATTTACACACGACGTGATAGCTGGTTTTAGCTTATATCATATGTTACACTTCGTTACTGTTTCTCGTGAAAAAACATGTACATTGTTAATGGTATTGGCTTTATACCTTCGGGAAAGTGATATGAAGGAGGAATAACACCCTCTTTAACCTCTTCTACTTCCTCCTCTTCTTTGGTTTCAAGTCCTTTTTTGGCTATAGAACTCCATCCCCCAGCTGATGGTGTTATGATGATTCCCTTACTTAAAGCTTTGGATTCATCATAGAGATCATCTTTTCTAATCGGTTTCTGGAAGTACCTTCTTTTTTCTTTAGCCTCTTGTTTTATCATGGTAAAGTTACTTCTTCGTTCATACCTTGCTGCCTTTTTCTCTTTGTAGTTAAAATGTACCGTTTGAGTGGTTTTTAACTCAAGAAGTTTTATGATTAGACCTTTTATTTCTTCCCAGTCTGGTATTTCATCTGTCTCATAGGCCAAGTCGTCTTTTAAGTTAAAATATAGCTCATTAAATACTATTTTTGCAAACTGTTTTCTGAAAAAGTCTCTTTCCTCTTCGCTGAATTCTTCTTCGTCAAGTAGACGCTTTATGTAAGGTGGTGTTCTGTTTCTGTACACTATTTCCAGTGACTCGTTTTCGGGAAACAGCTTAAATAGCGTCTCTATGTCTTTTGAAATCATCTCTTCGGAAACCTCGTCCTGATTATAGTATCTTTTTATCTCATCGTCCTCTTTTAGAACCTTCATTTCGATGGTAGCGTGACTATTATTTTTACAGAAAATGTCTTCCAGTATTAGTGATCTTATCCCAGGCGCTGTTATTTTATTTAACATGGTTTCCACTGTGACGTCTGGTGTAAAGTCACGAAGCCTTTCTTTTAAATCCTCTACGGGAGACCTGGATAACACCAAACCCTTTAATTCATTTGGAGAATCAAAACTGTTAAATAGTCTAAAGAGCTCTTCTTCTATGTTTTTCACCGACTCTCCTTTCTTATCAAGTTTCAATAACCTTTCGTAAAGGGGTATTATCTTTTTATCTATTATGGTCTTAAATCCATAGATCAATATCTTAAGTTGTGATTTCTCTTTGTCTGTTAGGTTGATTTTTGGTCTATAGTTTTTCAACTTTTCTAGTATTATGTTAGTGATGTGGTTTCTTTCTTTCACGTTCTCTGGTATCTCTATCTCGAATGATCTCTTGAAAAGAAGAGCATAAGCTGCATCAGTGGGCCTTTTTTCCGAGAAGCAAACTTCAGCGACGTTACCCGGCAGAATCTCTATTTTTGGGTACCTTCTTTCCCTTATTCCCCTTGAATCCAAAATAACTTCATCACTCGTGGAAAACCTGCTAAATAGATCACGAATGATGTTAGTGTTATAGTGACTTGGAATGTCCTTTGAAACGATAATGTTGGGAATATACTTTTGTCTGTCGGGCATGTTTTCTCTGACTACGTCAACAACTATCCACCTCACCATTTTTGCGGTTCTTTCTATTTCTTCTTCTGGGGGCTTTGTCAAGGGTATATTATTAGCAAAGTAGTGCCCCTTTGTCCTTTCAATATGTTTAACTAAGCTTTCGTCTTCAACTTTATCAAAGAGTCCTTCAATCAAAAGTTTTTGCTCGTAAATCTGTCTAGTTGTTAAATGAGAATCAAGTTTGAGTGTTATTCTTTCACGTTTAGCCTTTTTCTTCTTTTCTACGGTTTTAAACTCTTCTTCATCTTCTTCAATTCTGTAAGGTATCTCGCCGTTAGGAAGCTTTCCGGTTAGCATATTAAACATTTTTTCTGAGTTACTCACGTGAACATAGCTATGACCATAGTGAAAAAACTGGTTTTCCTTTCTCCTTAGCATTCTTGATGGGTCAAAAGGCACCTCTTTCTTTCTGTTTACAACAACGTTTACAAGGAAATCTGCTGTCGAAATATCGTTTAACACATCTTCAAGTTCATGTTTACCATAGATCCTTTTGCATATTTCCATCGCTTGTTCCTTTGCACGTTTAAACGCCCTCAAAATCTGATCGTGATTAAGTACTCCTGTAAAGCAATAAAGCGTTCTCCTTGTTTCGTCTACTCTTTTATCCATTTGATTATACACGAAAAAGTTATATTTCAAAAAATATGGACACGAGACTTATTTTAAGAGGACCTCCTGGTCCCTGTATCTGTAGTGAGAAGTGTGATTACTGGTTCACAAAAGTGATCAACAAGAACCCAACGCGGGCAAGCGAACCCTTGATAAAAACGGATTTTAAAAAGTTCGGCGAATCAAGTATTGAACAGGGCTGGAGCTTTGAAACGGTTAACCCCGTCGATTCATCACCTTTCCCGTGGTTAGTTATGGTAAATGGAAAAGGTGGAAAGCTATTACTAAGAATGAACCCAAAAGTCGTTAACGTTAATTACAATGGAACTATTTTGAGGGCTATTGTCTTTTTGCCTCTTGATAAACTGGTAAACAACACTAGCAGTGTTTTGCTTGACAATGTTGTAACAACAAGCTTTATATTTCCAAAGAGTTATCAGGTTAAAAGCTTTTTTGATATAGTCGACGGGGATAAACTTTTTAAGGAAAGGATTGTTTTTGTTCCACTTAATCACAGCATAATCAACTTGACGATAAACAACACAGTGATCAAGATCAATCCGGATGACGTGAGAAACAAAGACATGTTGGGTCCCTATTACATCGACGGTGAATCAAACCAGTTGGACATAACACTCTACGTTGGAAAGGTTACAAAAAAGAAAAAATATTATATGTTCTCTTTTGACTATGATGGCAAAGATATAGTTAATCCACCACAGTATGCTTTCGAGGTGGTTGGTTTGGTTGAGAGGCCTGATGCAAAAGGTGAACTGAAATACTTTATAGACAGTGCGGTTGTCGATGTTAACAACAGGAAAAAGATCAAACTTGAAATGATACAGCCAAAAAAGATTAAAGTGTCTCTGGAAGAGGATATAGAAAGTGATTTTGCCTATAGCATGTCACCGGACATGTCTATAACGGAAATACAGACACAAGAACCCTGGATAATTTTTGTATCGCAAAAAGCGGTTAAGGTGTTTGGACTCTTTATAACAGAGGAATGGGTTGCTTTGTAAACAACATTATTCACGATGATATAAATGGGATGGCAAAAACTAGTCTTGATACTGATAACTATCTTAATAATATTGATAGCTCTCGATAACTTTACAAAAAGGGAAATCAACGTACCCCAATTGACTTCTGTTTATAGACCAACCAAAGTGATCTCTACTGGCCAAGAGTTAACCTGCAAAGCACTGAGCCTGATAACAAAAAGGCCTGTTGTTTATAACTATAGAAAGGCTGGCATCATTAACCCTAAAACAAAAAAGCCTTTGGAAATAGACTGTTTTGATGGTAAAATTGGAGTCGAGTATAACGGCATTCAGCACTATGTCTTTCCTAACAGGTTTCACGTTAGTGCTGAGGAATTTGAAGCACAAAAAAGAAGAGACAGAGAGAAACTTGAACAGGCGAGAAAGCTTAGGATACCCCTTATCATTGTTCCCTATTACATTGACAGCTGCGTGATGACGCCCGAGGGACCGAAAAGAAAACAGTTACCGAAAGAAACACGCTTTGTAAGGATATACTCCTATCTTAAACATGTGATACGACACTGGGACTCAGGGAACGTACCTCCTCACGAACTTTCTCAATTGTGTAACTGTAAATAGGAAGGTATACAACATTGGGACTAACACCGTATAACACCTGTTCAACGTCAACCGTTCTTTCAGTAAAAAGGGAGAATATTTTATCGTTTCTGTTTGGTAACTCAACCGGTTTATCGTCTATGTAGATCTTTGATAAAACGTTAGCCGTCTTTTTCCTGTTTGGAATAAGTATCAGGGCGGACTGGTTTTTACCAACTATGGGCTTAACTTTCATCGTTGTTATCATAAGTGACCTTCTTGCGTTAATTATTCTTTTCGAACCCATCGCGTTGTTAAGTTTACCTTCTATTCTGTTAAAGTAACTTGTGAAACTAACTGCTGCGTCGTTATAGTATCTTTCGTCTGACTTAAAATCAACGTCTTCGTACTTTTCAAGTTTAGAATAAAAAATTCTTTTTGGTATTAGTTCAGCATCGATTTTATACCCCTCTACAACGTTTATCATGATTGTGTATTTGCCCTGAGGTAGATCATAGGGTATTCTAACAGCTGCTTCTTTAAGATAAGGAATAGTAAAGATACAGATGTCCTTTTCGTGAGAGTAGAGTGAAACATCAAAGTAGGTACCCGGGTGTTTTACTCTTAAAACAAAGCTTTTATGTTCAACTGGTCCTATGCTATACAGGTCTGTTCCGGTGAGCTGAAGGGCGGGTAAAAGCTTAGTATCAGTTTTCTTTATTTTTATCGGTTTTTCTCTAAAAACCACTAAATATACAATAATGGGTATAATAAGAATAACTAGAACGATAACAAAAACTACAAAAAAGTTCATTTTTATAAAATCTTATAATATTTCAACAAAACCAGATTATACTAGTAAAGTATGTTAACCAGATAAGCAGTGGTAATGTTGAAACTCTTCTATTGTTATCATTCCATGCCAGTTTAAGTGAAAAAAGTGTTGTGATGATAGACGAGAGCAAAAAGTAAGACGATATTTTAATCTGCTTGATAGAAAGAAAATAAAAAGACAAGATAATAAGAACTGTCGTGATGAAAAAGGTTGAGTTAGGAAACGACGAGTAAGAATAGAGAAAATAGCCCATGAAAAAGCTTGTTATCAACAGAGAAGTTGAGTTTCCCCACTCTGGTTTATGAATGCTTTCCCACCAGTCCATTTTATCAAACATTAGGGAAAAGATGATAAGAGAGACCACTACGGTTATAACCATGTGTATTATTAGATTTTTAGCACTCATTTTAAGTGAAATCAAGTTGTTTTGTAAAAGTAGACAAATGAGAACAATAAACGACTACCAACAGCAAACACTTTACTCAAAGTGTCTGTCTGATCCTGACCTTTTTATAGGCGACAGTTCAAAGGAGAAAAGAACGGTTTTCCTATTTGACTTTAAAAGGTTTTACCCAACTGAGATAACACTGCCTCCCTGTATTGAAAGGCTTTACCTTGAAATACTTTCCAATGCCGGGGACAACGTTGAAGCGACTCGTCAAATGGGGCGTGATCCAGGCGTGATAGATATTCACATGGACTCAAAAAGAATAAAAATAGTGAACGGCGGGGAACCGATACCACTCGACCCAATGAAAGACGGACGCTTTGTACCCGAGATGATATTTGGTACCCTTTTAACATCATCTAACTACGACACGAAAAAAGTTAGAATAGGCGTCGGCAAAAACGGTCTCGGTGCTAAGTTAGCCAACATTTTCTCGTCTTATTTTCATGTTGAAGTCGGTGATAAAAAAAGAAACAGAAGGTGGGCTGGGACTTGGAAAAATAACATGACAGAAAAGGAGATAAGCGTTGAAGAAAACTACACCGGAGAGGACTATGTGTTAGTCGAGTACGAACTAGACTTTCCCCGCTTTGGTTACGACTGTTACCCGGCTGAAACGGAGCAGCTTTTCGCTCGTCACGCCGCCGACGTCGCTTTAACATGTAAAGTACCCGTTTACTTTAACGGTAACCTTCTTAAGTTTAAAAGCATAAAAGAGTACTCTAAGTTTATTTGGGAAG
This sequence comes from Patescibacteria group bacterium, assembly GCA_026004595.1. Classification (GTDB taxonomy): domain Bacteria; phylum Patescibacteriota; class WWE3; order UBA101185; family UBA10185; genus UBA8498. The sequence continues at coordinate 44,081 of BPJL01000007.1, forward strand.
AGGAGAAAAGAAGCCTCTATTATCATGATGATACGACTGAAGCGCTGTTTGTTGACACGCCTGACGACGCTGTTGTCTTCTCTTACGTTAACGGCTTAATGGTTGAAGGGGGAGTACACGTTAACGCTGCCTACAAAAGCTTCGCTGACCTTATAGGTGAAACGGTGAAAACTGTAAAGCGAAACGTGTCACTAGTGATAAGCTGTCGTCTGCCTAACCCAAAGTTTAGAGGACAAACAAAGGAGTACTTAACCTCTCCAAAGCCCAGTATAGTATTCCCAAAAAACACTAAAGTTGACTGGGGGTTCAGTGTAAAGGTGCCAAAGTTAACAAAAAGGGTGTTAATAGAAAAGGGAATTGACGCAAACGATGCTGGTGGACCAAAGTCCTCCGAGTGCGTGCTGTACATCGTCGAGGGTAACTCCGCCGCCTCTTACCCCAAAAAGAGAATATCAATGATGGAAGGAAACAAGGATAAGTCCGGTTACTATCCGATCAGGGGAAAGTTTCCAAACGTTTCTAAAATCTCAAAAACACAACTTAGCAACAACAAGGAAATAAAGGAGATAAAGCTTCTTCTCGGGCTTAAGGACGGAATAAAGTACGAAAAAGACGAGGAGATAGCAAGTCTAAGGTACGGGCTTATCGTGTTAACAACTGACATGGACTCAGACGGAACACACATAAGAACTTTACTGTTAAACTTTTTCAATCAGTACCCGGGAATAATAAAGCGTGGAATGCTCTGTTACCTTATGACTTTTGCTGTACGCCTTTTTGACGGTAAAAAGCCAGTGTTACGCTTTGCTACTGAACAGGAGTTTGAACAGTGGCAACGTGAGAACCCTAATCACAGGTACAAGGTTAAGTACTACAAGGGACTTGGTACGTCAAGGGACTCAGACATAAGGGACGACATTGACAACGCTCCGCTTATTTTTTGTCTTTATGACGACAGTACTGATAACAGTCTTAACATTGCTTTTGGTAAAGGGTTGGCGGACTTAAGGAAGGATTGGCTAGCGAAGTGGAGAAGCTTTTTCAGAAACCCAGAAATAAAGTTTTTACCAACATCAAAGCTTATAGGAGTAAGAACAATAACCGACATAATAAACAAAGACCTTATACAGTACACAATTGACTCACTTTTCCGTTCCATACCGTCGGTGTATGACTTTCTTAAGAAGTCACAGAGACAGTCGCTTTATTACATGTTAACCCATTGGCGTTACGGTAAGTCAAGACAGGGCTCAGTTAAAGTTGACAGAATTGCTGCTGGTGTAGCCCAGTTGACAAAGTATCACCACGGCCCAAAGTCAATGGTTGACACTATAATCAGAATGTGCCAGTCGTTCGTTGGGTCAAACAACCTTCCTTACTACCGCGAGGAAGGGCAGATGGGAACGAGAGACGCCGGAGGTGACGATGCGGCCGACGCCAGGTACTCAGAAACAATGCCACACGACTGGCTCTATGAAGTTATAGACGAGGAATTGGTTGAACTGGTGCCAAAGAGAATAGTAGACGGAGAGGAAGCCGAACCCGTTTTCATACCCTGTGACATACCGGTTGGTATCATCAACGGCTTTACGGGAATGGCGACTGGTCACTCCTGTTTCTGTCCTCCTCACTCACCAAAACAGGTAGTAGAGTACCTTAAACTACTTTGTCAGGGAAAAGAACCTAAACCGCTTTACCCCTTTTACAAGGGCTTTAAGGGTGATGTTATAGTTAATGGTAAAAAAGTGATAACCAGGGGAAAGTTTGTTTCTAAAAGGGTAGGTAAAAGGGTTGACGTTGTTATCACGGAACTTCCAATACAGCGCTGGACAGAGGACTATCACCGTTGGCTTCAGTCTTTACAAAAAGAAAACAGGATAAAAAGCTTTAGAGACAACTCAACTGTCGACGACATACTGTTTACAATTAAGGGTGTTAACTTTCCGGTTGACTATGATTCACTGAGGCTACAGACCATGTTTAACTATAATATCACACTGATAGACAACGAAGGCTTTCCCATCAAGTTTGATACTGTAGAACAGGCAATCAGGGTCTACTTCGAAAACATGCTAAATTTGTACGAGAAATACAGAAACCATAAGATAGAACAGTTTAGAAAAAAGTTAAACGATTATGATAAGATGATACTTTTTATAGAAAAGGTTATATCAGGTGAAATAAAGGTTTTTAAACAGAGTATAAATCAGATACACAATCAGATGGAAAGCTTTGATATTCCAAAGCACATTCTCCCCAAGGTGAAACTAACCGACTTAACTAAAGAGAGAATAGAAGAGCTTTTCAAACAGAAAGAAGAGGCTGAGAAAAAGCTTAACTACTTCGAAAACAGTACAGCAAACAGCCTTTGGCTCGAACGGCTTGAAAGACTTTGTGAAAAGGGGTTTTTTTAACCTTTTTAAAAAATGTTTAAGGTAAAAGTTTTAAAAAAGAGTGCTATAGACACTTCAATTCTAAAGAAAAGAAAGGTACACTTTACCTCCAGTGATATAAAGCCGTTCGCCGACCAAAAGCTTGAGTGGAAAAACGAGGAACTGCCTGATGAACTAAAGAAGCTTTGCGAACAGGTTAAGTTAATTTTCTCTTTACAGGACGAGGTAAAGGGCTATAACGTACGTTTCATTCCCCCATCAAGGACTGTTAACAGGGGTAAGACTGTAATCATAGAAAAGGCCACCGGAATGACTGTTTGCTCTAGGGTTGTCATAACACTTGGCTCAATGGAGTCAATTGGTTTAAGGCTAGAGAACGAGGAAGCGGAAGTTGTAATTCCTTCTAACTCGGGCTTTCAAATTCCACTGTTTATGGTAGCAGCGTTTGATATAAAAGTTGATGACAAAGACAGCTTTAAAATAAAAATCGGTTCTAAAGAGAAAACAGTTGCAAAAAGACCAAACAGACGCTACATAATGGTGATAGACTTTCTAACCAACGACACAACTCTTAACAACGTTTTAACAAAGTCTGGTTTATCGGAAAATACAATCAAGGCAATTAGAAGAAACCTTTTTGACAAAGGCAAATGATTGTTTTTTTAAAAAAAAGACAAGCCAAAAAATGGATAAAATAAAACTACCAAAAGACAGCACAGGGTACTTTAGTGGTAAAAGAATAACAAACGAGTTAATTAAAAAATATGACGCTTCCCAAGTTGAGATAATGAACGACATTTTCAAAGATGCAACGTTCGAAGACGTTGACTTAAACTCTTGGGACGTATCAAGGGTTAAGTCGATGAAGGGTGCTTTTATGAACAGTTTGGGAACCGTAAACATCTCACAGTGGAACGTGTCAAAGGTAAGGGACATGAGTCACATGTTTAAAAACTCGTCTTTTAATGGCGACATTTCAAATTGGGACGTGTCAAACGTGAGAAACATGAGCTTTATGTTCTGTAAAACAAAGTTTAACAGCGATATATCACATTGGAATGTTTCAAACGTTAGGTTTATGATTGGCATGTTCACTGAGTCGGAATTCAACGGCGACATATCACGTTGGAATGTTTCAAACGTGATAAGCATGAGACAAATGTTCACTATGTCAAAGTTTAACGGAGACATATCACGTTGGAACGTTTCAAACGTGAAAAACATGTCGTCCATGTTCGCCCGTTCACAGTTTAACAGGGACATATCAGATTGGAACGTTTCAAAGGTAAGGGATATGAGCTACATGTTTTATCAATCACGTTTCAACGGAGACGTTTCAAATTGGAATGTTTCGAACGTGAGAAACATGATTCGCATGTTCTGTAGGTCTGATTTTAACAGTAACATTTCAAATTGGGACGTGTCAAACGTGAGAAACATGAGCAGTTTGTTTGAATCAACAAAGTTTAATGGAGACATATCAAAATGGAACGTGTCGAAAGTGAGAAACATGAGTCGCATGTTCTGTAGGTCTGATTTTAACAGGGACATTTCAAATTGGAACGTGTCAAACGTGAGGAACATGATCGATTTGTTTGGAGGATCAAAGTTTAATGGAGACATATCACGGTGGGACGTGTCAAACGTGATAGACATGAGCTTTATGTTCTGTAAATCAAAGTTCGATGGAGACATTTCAAATTGGAACGTGTCAAACGTGATAGACATGAGATATATGTTTTATGAATCAAAGTTCGATGGAGACATTTCAAATTGGAACGTGTCGAACGTGAGAAACATGAGCTGTATGTTTTATGGATCAAAGTTCGATGGAGACATATCAAAATGGAACGTGTCGAACGTAAGGGACATGAGTCGCATGTTCTGTAGGTCTGTTTTTAACAGGGACATTTCAAATTGGGACGTGTCAAACGTGAGGTACATGAGATTTATGTTTGATAACTCGTCTTTTAATGGCGACATATCACGGTGGGACGTGTCGAACGTGAGAGACATGAGCTTTATGTTTTACGGATCAAAGTTCGATGGAGACATTTCAAATTGGAACGTGTCGAACGTGAGAAACATGAGCTGTATGTTTTATAAATCAAAGTTCGATGGAGACATTTCAAATTGGAACGTGTCGAAAGTGAAGGACATGAGTAGCATGTTCTGTAGGTCTGTTTTTAACAGGGACATTTCAAATTGGGACGTGTCAAACGTGAGGGACATGAGTCACATGTTTGATAACTCGTCTTTTAATGGCGACATATCACGGTGGGACGTGTCGAACGTGAGAGACATGAGCTTTATGTTTTACGGATCAAAGTTCGATGGAGACATTTCAAATTGGAACGTGTCAAACGTATGGGGTATGAGTCACATGTTTTATGAATCAAAGTTCGATGGAGACATTTCAAATTGGAACGTGTCAAACGTGATAGACATGAGCCATATGTTTCATGAATCAAAGTTCGATGGAGACATTTCAAATTGGAACGTGTCGAACGTAAGGGATATGAGTCACATGTTTGCTCTTTCGAGGTTCGACGATGACATATCCAAATGGGACGTTTCAAACGTCGAAGACATGAGCTATATGTTCTTTCAATCAAAGTTCAACGGCGATATATCACGGTGGAACGTTTCAAACGTGAAAAACATGACCAACATGTTCCTTCTTTCGGATTTCAACGGCCACTTTTCACCTAGAATATCTCAAACGTGAAGGCTTGGATCAGGTTGAAACTATGCAAAAAGACCAAACAGACGCTACATAATGGTGATAGACTTTCTAACCAACGACACAACTCTTAACAACGTTTTAACAAAGTCTGGTTTATCGGAAAATACAATCAAGGCAAATGATTGTTTTTAAAAAAAAGACAAGCCAAAAAAATGGATAAAATAAAACTACCAAAAGACAGTACAGGGTACTTTAGTGGTAAAAGAATAACAAACGAGTTAATTGAAAAATATGACGCTTCCCAAGTTGAGATAATGGACGACATTTTCAAAGATGCAACGTTTTCGAACGTTGACTTAAACTCGTGGGACGTATCAAGGGTTAAGTCAATGAAGGGTGCTTTTATGAACAGTTTGGGAACCGTAAACATCTCACAGTGGAACGTGTCAAACGTGAGGGACATGAGTCACATGTTTGAAAACTCGTCTTTTAATGGCGACATATCACAGTGGGACGTGTCAAACGTGAGAAACATGAGCTTTATGTTCTGTAAATCAAAGTTTAACAGCGATATATCACATTGGAATGTTTCAAACGTTAGGTTTATGATTGGCGTGTTCACTGAGTCGGTATTCACAGGCGACATATCCAACTGGGACGTTTCAAACGTCGAAGACATGAGACAGATGTTTGCTGAATCAAAGTTTAACGGGGACATATCACGCTGGAACGTTTCAAACGTGAAAAACATGTCGTCCATGTTCTGTAGGTCTGTTTTTAACAGGGACATATCAGATTGGAACGTTTCAAACGTAAGGGATATGAGCTACATGTTTTATATATCAAGTTTCAACGGAGACATTTCAAATTGGAATGTTTCGAACGTGAGAAACATGAGCTATATGTTCCATGGATCAAAGTTTGAAGGAAACATATCACGATGGGACGTTTCAAATGTAAAAGATATGAGCGGTTTGTTTGAAGGAGCAAAGTTTAATGGAGACATATCAAAATGGAACGTGTCGAAAGTGAGGGACATGAGTCGCATGTTCTGTGGGTCTGTTTTTAACAGGAACATTTCAAATTGGAACGTGTCAAACGTGAGGGACATGAGTCACATGTTTGATAACTCGTCTTTTAATGGAGACATATCACGGTGGGACGTGTCGAACGTGAGAGACATGAGCTTTATGTTTTACGGATCAAAGTTCGATGGAGACATTTCAAATTGGAACGTGTCAAACGTGATAGACATGAGATATATGTTTTATGAATCAAAGTTCGATGGAGACATTTCAAATTGGAACGTGTCGAACGTAGGGGATATGAGTCACATGTTTGCTCTTTCGAGGTTCAACGGTGACATATCCAACTGGGACGTTTCAAACGTCGAAGACATGATCTATATGTTCTATCAATCAAAGTTCAACGGCGATATATCACGGTGGAACGTTTCAAACGTGAAAAACATGTCGTCCATGTTCGCCCATTCACAGTTTAACAGGGACATATCAGATTGGAACGTTTCAAACGTAAGGGATATGAGCTACATGTTTTATGAATCAAGTTTCAACGGAGACATTTCAAATTGGAATGTTTCTAACGTGAGAAACATGAGCCATATGTTCCATGGATCAAAGTTTGAAGGAAACATATCACGATGGGACGTGTCGAAAGTGATGGACATGAGTCGCATGTTCTGTTGGTCCGTTTTTAACAGGAACATTTCAAATTGGAACGTGTCAAACGTGAGGAACATGAGTCACATGTTTTATAACTCGTCTTTTAATGGCGACATATCACGGTGGGACGTGTCAAACGTGAGAAACATGAGCTATATGTTCTGTGAATCAAAGTTCGATGGAGACATTTCAAATTGGAACGTGTCAAACGTGAGAGACATGAGCTTTATGTTCTGTAAATCAAAGTTCGATGGCGACATATCACGGTGGGACGTGTCAAACGTGATAGACATGAGCCATATGTTTCATGAATCAGAGTTCGATGGAGACATTTCAAATTGGAACGTGTCAAACGTGATAGACATGAGCCATATGTTTCATGAATCAAAGTTCGATGGAGACATTTCAAATTGGAACGTGTCGAACGTAAGGGATATGAGTCACATGTTTGCTCTTTCGAGGTTCAACGGTGACATATCCAACTGGGACGTTTCAAACGTGACAAACATGAGACAAATGTTCAATATGTCAAAGTTTAACGGGGACATATCACGCTGGAACGTTTCAAACGTGAAAAACATGTCGTCCATGTTCACTAAATCACAGTTTAACAGGGACATATCAGATTGGAATGTTTCAAACGTAAGGGATATGAGCTACATGTTTTATGAATCAAGTTTCAACGGAGACATTTCAAATTGGAATGTTTCGAACGTGAGAAACATGAGCCATATGTTCCATGGATCAAAGTTTAATGGAGACATATCACGATGGAACGTGTCGAAAGTGAGGGACATGAGTCACATGTTCTGTAGGTCTGTTTTTAACAGGGACATTTCAAATTGGAACGTGTCAAACGTGAGGGACATGAGTCACATGTTTGATAACTCGTCTTTTAATGGAGACATATCACGGTGGGACGTGTCAAACGTGAGAGACATGAACTATATGTTTTATGAATCAGAGTTCGATGGAGACATTTCAAATTGGAACGTGTCAAACGTGAGGGACATGATCTGTATGTTCTGTAGATCTGTTTTTAACAGGGACATTTCAAATTGGGACGTGTCAAACGTGAGGGTCATGAGTAACATGTTTGATAACTCGTCTTTTAATGGCGACATATCACGGTGGGACGTGTCAAACGTGAGAAACATGAGCTATATGTTCTGTGAATCAAAGTTCGATGGAGACATTTCAAATTGGAACGTGTCAAACGTGAGGGACATGAGCTTTATGTTTGCTCTTTCGAGGTTCGACGATGACATATCCAACTGGGACGTTTCAAACGTCAAAGACATGAGCTATATGTTCTATCAATCAAAGTTCAACGGCGATATATCACGGTGGAACACTTCAAAAGTCGAAGACATGACCGACATGTTCCTTCTTTCGGATTTCAACGGCCTTTTCATCTAGAATATCTCAAACGTGAAGGCTTGGATCAGGTTGAAACTATGCAAAAAATCACGATTAAACGGCTTTACTAGTGAATACAAAACAATCCGCGTGTTTGTAAAATGGTTAAAAAACCGGTTGAAAAGCTTCCAAAGGACTCTACTGGGTTCTTTATTAACAAAATTATAACTAAAAGTCTGATAAAAAAGTACGATGCTTCTCGGACCAAATTTTGTCGAAGAGGTTGACTTAACATTAGGGATATGTTAAGTCATTAAGAGGAGCCTTTTTCGAAGCAAGGGGTAAGACACCCGATGGGTTGCACCAAGATTGAGAAAAGCTGCTTAGATGTTTAACATGTCAATCGACAACAGCGATTCGTCTGACTCAAGACTGTTTAACTGGGAATACTAGTGTTTTATCGAATATAACCTCGTCGTGTGTTATCATTATCACGGTTGCATCAATGTCCTTTATTAGTCTTATAACCTTTTCTTTTGTTAGTTTGTCAAGCGATGACGTCGGTTCATCAAGGATAAGAACTTTCATATCAGGGTTTAACACGGAATGAAGTATATGGATAAGCTGTTTCTGTCCTCCTGATAGTTCGTCAACGTTGGGTTCGTATTGTTTATCCAAAGGCACCAATTCGCCCAAGTCATATCTTTTTATTATCTCTTCTACCTTTTGTCTAAGGTTATCACCCTTTATCCCGAAGGTGATTATTTCGTATACGGTCTTTGAGAGAAGTACTCCGGGATTCTGTTTGGCTATGCTAACGGCAACGTTAATTGATTCCCTGTCCAACTCGTTCACGTTCTCTCCTCCCAAAAATATGTTTCCCGAAACGGGTTTAAGTTTTCCCCTAATAAGGTTGATAAAGGTAGACTTGCCTGATCCAACGTGACCGACTATGTTCACCTTTTCCTTATCAGCTATGTAAGTACTATAGTTGTTAAAGATGATTTTATCACCGTAGCTAAAGGTAACATTAGAAAACAGTATTGAACCGTTTTTTATGTCGACTTTTTTCTTTTCCTCTTTTTTGAAAAGTTCCTGTAAAAACTGTCTGTTGCTTTTTAGAATAGAAAACACCCTCAAAATTTTCGGTGTATAATAACCCATGTCATAGAAAAAATTATACAGTCTTCCTATCACTACTATGTTTTTACCAAAACTATCCTGATCTATCTCTTTTTTTCTTAAAAGCCTTAGCATATACAATACTGTGAAGGCATAAAATAGTACTCCGGTTGAAATTCCAAGGCTTTGCTTTTTTCCATCGTTGTTCACTATTTTTAGTATTGAATCGCGGAAGTCTATTGTTACTTTGTCTACCTCTTCTTTTATTAGATCAACACCGTTGCGTGTTGATGTGATAAAATCAATGTTCTGAATTATGTTATCCACTGCTTTTAACATCACGTCTTTGTGTATTTCTAAGTTGTCATCTTTACTATTGATAAAATAGAGTATAATGGCAAAGATAACAAGGGAAGTGATAGTTTGTACCCAAATTTTATAGTTAAATTTAAATACTCGTATAAAAGCTACTACTGAAACAGCTATAAGAGGTATCATCTTAATAAAAACATAATAGAAAGCACTGTTTACCGAACTTGAAATCATCACGGCTTTGTCTATCGCTTCTGTCGGCGTGAAATCAACCATCTCTTTTTCAACTATTCTTTTTGCTATCTCTCTTAGAGTATGATTATAAAGCAGTGGTTCTATCTTGTTTCCAAAGTAGTTAGATGAAATATAAAACAGTTTTTGTATGACAACAACCGTCAGAAACTTTCTAACCGTTTTTTTGTTTACGTTCTTTATCATGTCAACGAGATAGTTTGGTATAATCACGATATCAATAATGTTGGATATCGATGATAGAATCACGGTGCCATAGATAATGGTTTTATTTTGATTAACAAAGTCCAAAATAAGACTGTTCATTTATTTATGGATACATTTGCATTAGGGTTTTTAGAACCACCTTTCTTGAACATTGGAACAATGATAACAAGTAGAACAACAACAGCGATGATGACGGCTATCAAAGCAACCCCCGCCGCGAGTAGACTCACGTAAGTAGAACTTTGTGATGCTTTGTTGGAAATCGACGAACTGGCAGCAGCTTTAGCTGTATTAACACTATTACAGGTTATATTTGATACTTCACCCTGTTGTCCTAAATCAAGGTCACCGTTATGGTTTACCAGTATATAAGTATTGTTATCTTTTATGTTTTCTGATTCATTTTTGCAAGTTGCTGCCAAAAGCTGTGTGATTTTGTTTACTATTTTGGTATTTAGAAAAGTAATTTGTTCAGCAGCGTTAACATCAAGACTTAGCCCAGAAAACACTTTTGAGTACTGTGTAGCAGTGTTATTTATTATGTCAGCTATGCTCGTTTGAAAAGATGATTTAAAAAGACATGATGCATCATTTATGGTACAGCTCTGTGTTGCGTCCACGTTACCTGAGCCACCGATTATTATAACGGTGTTTCCATCCATTATGTTTCTGCAGGACATTTCACAGTACTGAACAGTTGCTTGAAGAATCTCAGTCATTGCAGAGTTTTCAATAAGTTGAGCCTGAACAAGAGCAAATCCCATTTACAATGAACTAAAATTTAATCAAGATTGTATTCATCTTTAAGTTTCATTAGTTCCCTAACAAGTGCTTCGTTGTTTTTGATGTACTCTTCTATCAACTCTTCTAGACTGTGCTTTTCATAGACAAACTTAAACAGAATACCAAGAAGTGGAGAAGAAGCATTAAATATATTTCTTGCAGTGTAGTTGTTGACGATATCTATGCTGGTAAAGCTGCTGGGAAAAAGCATTGATAAAATGTTCCACAGTTTAAGGTAAACTTTAGCAACGTGAGGGTGTATATAGAAACCCTTTTCGAATATCTTGATCACGACCTGTTCTCTTGTTGTTAGGTTTATGGCGTTTCCGTTTTCATCAATGATGTAGTAGTGATTATCACCATAGACAACTATTCCTCCCGGTGAATAGGAGCTAACAGAGGCATACGGGTTTAAGATTGATATAGCCTTGATTAAAAAGCTGGCAGTGTTGATAACGTCTTTTACCATCGATTGTTTAAGCGAGGGATACAGCTTTTCTCCGTCAGTAAAGCAGTCCTTGCCGATGTACTCTTTTGGCATTGTTATTGACTTGTACTCTTTGCCAACTCTGTAGTATCCATAGAAGTTACCTTTAGTGTACTCAACATAATCAATCTTGTACATTTTAATTGATTATATAACTATTTTATGGCCGTTTATTTCACTTATTGATATGTCTGGTTTTTCGTAGCCCAACCGAGGAGGGTAACTGTATCTAACACAGCTAAAGGGGTTCCAACGGGTTGTCCTGTATTCAATGTAATCACTGATGCTTTGCTTGTTTAGCTCAAAGTCAAACTCCACATTGTTTATATCAACCAGTTTAACATTTTTCACCTCTTCAAATACACAACTGTTAAGCTGTACGTTGTTCAGTCTTAGAACAGTTCCGTTAGACTTTAAAGCAAAAGTTGAATCGCCGTTATCAACTATGCTAATGTTAGTTTTGTTGTTAAGCATGTCTTCAACGTTTAAATTCTTCCAGACAATTGTGTCTTTGTCGGCTAGAAGAACACCGATTCTACCTCTTGAAAAAATGCCATAAAGACCCTCAACAAAAACGATGCTGTCACAGTGACCAGTACCTTTGTTTGTTAAGTTTTCTGTTGGTAAATCAAAGGTTAAATAACCCGAGTCAATCTTTATAATAAAGAACTTAATATCATCTCTGATGTAAAGGCCATACTCAATACACTTTACTTTACCGTTGTCGTTGTATAGTGTTTTATCACGAATCGCCTCAGATATGTCAGTCGTTATTCCCTTTGTAGAACAGGCTTTTCCGCTGCACTCCATGTCAACAAAGTAGTACCCCACTTGAAAGTTCTCTGTTACTCTAGTGTGATCAACTAGACTGTAAAGCTCTGACCTGATGTTGTAGGGGGAAAAGTTTGTGTCACAGTCCCCAACCCATTCACCGCACTCTGGAAGGTCAGGTATACAGTCTGTTTCAACTGTTATTTTAACTCCCTCCTGGCAGTAGTAGACGCCGTTCGCAGGAAAACAGCCTTCGTGATAAGTGTCAAATATGCAACCGTTGTTGCCAACAAGGTCCTTTTTCACGCAGAACATTTCCCTAGTCATCCTTCCCAGTTCGTATGGTCTAACACACACGTCATCGAACTTGCACTCTGAGAATGGAGAAGTCTTCCAAACGGTTCTTTGGCACCTTGGCAAACAGGACACAATTTCGATTTTGTCTTTCATAAACCTTTGGTTGCCAAGAACACACCCATGCTTCTCTCTGCAAATATAGCCTATTTTCTTTTTGGAGTTTACATCAGTGCATGACTCGCCCTTACACTCGGTTTCAATTATGCTAATGTTATTTGAACCAGAAAAAAGTTCAAATCGGTAATAAAAAATCAGAAACACGGTTACAGTAATAGCAATTGCTAACGTGGTTAATTGAGTCTGAAACATAGTTTGTATATGATAAAAAAATGTGGTATAGACTCAATGATCTTATCAACTCCATAGTTATAACAAACAACACAATAATCGTTTCAAGACACCTTAATAAAATAAGCTTTCATTGGTTTGATAACTATGTTGATCTGTTTAGAAAGTTAAACAAAACCGAACCAAAAACCTTTTTTGAAGTGATTCTCGGTGATAGAAAACAGAAAGTTTACTTTGATATAGACCATGCTGATCTTAGCACTGATGGAAAACAGTTAATAGAGAACATAAAGGTTTCCCTTCTACAACTTTTCCCTTTTATCAACCCAAACAAGATTTTAGTGTTTAGTTCCAACAAGGGAAAAGAGATTAAAAAGCTTTCTTATCACATAGTCGTTGATGGGTGGTGTGTTTCTAACAACTTGATAAACAAGGAAATAGCAAAAAGGATAAACAACGATGCAATTGACCTTTCAGTCTATAAGTCAGTACAGCAGTTGAGAATACTATGGAACAGTAAATATGGAGATGACAGAGTTAAAATACTCGACCCGGTTTGCAATGAGAAAACAGACTATGAACCACTTGAGCTGTTTAGCAGTTCACTTGTAACAAACGTTAACGATTGCTCGCTAATACCCTTTGAGCAGCCTGTTATAAAACAACCGGTTTTTAAGGTTGATAACATTAACGTGGAAAAGGCCTTAGATCTTCTATCAGAGTACCTTAAAACGGAAGATATGCCCTTTAAGTTCAGTAAAATAGTAAACAATTTAATTATTCTTAGAAGAACAAGGTCTTTTTACTGTGAAAAGTGTGAAAGAGTTCATGACTCGGAAAACCCTTTCATAGCAATTATAAACGGAGACTATTACTATTTTTGTAGAAGAAATGTAAAGGGAGTAAAGCTCAATGATAGAAAAAAACTTTGGATGAAAGTGCTACTCAGTTAAAAATGAGTTCAAGGTTTTCGTTTCCAGAACAGAAAGATATACTGCACACAGAGACAGATGATCTTCACAGCTTTAAAAGCATAGTAAACATAGTACACATATTGAAGACTGTTGATGTGGAAAAGCTAGAGAAAAACGAGTACTCTTTTTACAAATTAAAAAAGATAGCAAAGATGCTTAATATGATAACCACATCCAATGATAAACGTTTGCTCTCAAGCAGATTAAAATTTAAGATCTCTTATCTAAAATGAGTACGTGATTAAAAGTAGCTTCTTAAAAATGGAAACCAACATAAGAGAAGAATTAGAGAAACTTATACCAGAAATCAGGTCCCCGATAAAAGAGATATCAGACCTGGCTAGAGAACAGATAATCGACAAACTAGCAATAATACTAAGTGATAACATTATGGACGATAAGTTAAAAAGACTTATCGTTACCTCTTTTTACAGGAGCAGAGCTGAGCCCGGTCATCATGTGGGAATAGAGGCATCAGAAGGTCTAGCCGGTCCAATGACACAGATGACGCTATCCGGTTTTCATCAAGCCGGTTCCGCTGCTAACATTAGCTCCGGCATAGAAGCCCTAAAAGAGATACTTAACATCACCAAGAAAAGAAAGGCAGAAAGGACAACAATACACTTTAAAAACAGATACCTTTTACCCAACGAGATACTTGATCTAAAAAAAGAAATAGTAGGAGTGACAGTGAAAGACCTATTGATTCAGTCGCCGAGAGACTTTTTGAACAAAGAAGAGGACAGTTGGTATGAAGCATTCAAAAGAATATTTTCAATAGAGTCCTTACCTCCAATATCAACACGGCTAAGACTAAACAGAAACAAGCTATTCGAATACGAGATAACAACGTATGAAATAATAGAAAAGATAAAGAAACAGTTTAAGGAGATAATTGCAATACCATCTCCAATATCAGGTGAAAGTATCTATATTGACGTTTTTCCAACTGCTGAAGTTGTAAACAAGCACAGCAAAAAGCTTTCATCGGCGGGTAACCTGGAGGATAAAATGCAACTCTTTCTTACTCAGGTGTTTAAACCGTCACTTGAGACAATAGTTATAAAGGGAATACCCGGAATAAGTGAAATCTTTCCAGAAACGGTAAGGGTTACCAAGATGATAAAAAACGTCTCAAGAAAAAACGACTGGTACATCTGGCTTGATAACATCAAGATGTTATACGGTGGGATCGATCGGGAAAGGGTTGCCGAGGTGATAGAAGCATCGGGAATAGAGATCGTAGAAACAATAAAAAGCGAGAAAATATGGATACCAATGGGCTTTAGGGTAAAGGCAGATGAAAACCCATTAGAACTAATAAACAGAAGACTCAACGAGGAAGAGGAAAAACTAAGAGAAACGGGTGTGTCGTCTGACCTGTATAGAAAGGGAAATTACAGTTTTGTTTATGCTAACGGAAGTAACTTAAGAAAAGTTTTAACACACCCTTTAATAGACCCAAGAATTTCCATATGCAATAACATACTCGAAATAAACTCAGTAATTGGTATACAGGCTGTTAACAACTTTATAATAAAAGACGTTTATGAGACAATAACCAACTCTTCGTCTTACTGTTCACCAAAACACATAGTACTTCTTGCAAACTTTATGACTGCGATAGGGTTGGTGCCGGTAACGTCAAGTGGTGTTTCAAAACACAACAGAGGTGCTTTCACCGATGCAACGTTTGAGCAGACAGTAGAGGCCTTTTTCAACGCAGCCTTAATAGGAAGATGGGAAGAAACAAGTGCAACATCAACGTCACTTTTCATAGGAGAGAGGGGAAGGTATGGAACGGGAATATGCGAAGTTGAATTTGATGAAGAGGGAATGAAGGCGTTAGTCGGAGAAGAGAAAGAAACGGAAACCTTTAAAGAAGAGGTTACCGGAGCACAGATAAACCCAGTCATTTTGGAGGAAAACGAAAACGACTATATATCAGAGAAGGTGATGCTTGAAACAAGCAAAGCAATGCTATTGGAACAACAGTCAGATGATGAGTCAGAAGACGTAGAAGAGATAGTAGACGAGAAGGTCATGAAACTAATCCAGGAACTTGCAAACGGCTAAGATTGCATGGTCAAAAACGCCAATATCCCGCTATAGCCCGTTAAACCCTTTCTAAAACAAATTTTGTTATCAATGATCAAAAAACGCTAAAAACATGCTTTTTTATCCCGATATCACCCGTTTTAAAAAGCATGTTTTCATAGCCACTAGATGATATATACTACTGTGTTTCGCAAAGCGTTTTAAAAGAAATAAGGCAAAAAACACACGTGAAGTGTCTGGTGATAAATGGTCTTTGAGAAACATTTGATAGCTTTAAACTCTCAAACAAACTTTGATCAATTGTCTCACCGAGGCGTGTTTCGTTAAACACTTTCTAAAACAGTCTTTTAAATAATTGTTATCTATGATAAAACTTTGATCAAAAAATGCCAAAAACATACTTTTTTATCCTAGTTTATCCCGATGAGAAAAGCATGTTTTCATGACCACTAGATGGTATATACTACTCACTTTTACGCAAGCGTTACAAGTTTTCTACAAAGAATTAAAATAAAAAACACACGGGATATAGTCGGGCTTAATCGGTTTTGGAAAATGCTTGTGATACTTTGAAAAACACTTGGTTATCAAACAAACGATTCACCGACGCATGTTTCGTTAAACACTTTCTAAAACAGTCTTTTAAAAAAATTGTTGTCAGTGATAAAACTTGATCAAAAAACACCAAAAACATGCTTTTTTATACCTGTTTATCCCGTTAAGAGCTAAAGCTATGGCCACTAGATGGTATTACTATGTTTCGCAAAGCGTAACAAGGTTTTTTATAAAAAATAAGATATAAATCACACATGATATAGCCGGTGATAATTAGTCTGTGAGACATGTTTGATAATCTTTAAACCCTTAAACAAACTTTGATCAAGTGTCTCACTGAGGCACGTTTCGATAAACACTTTCTAAAACAGTCTTTTTTAAAAAAACTATTCTCGTGATAAACTTTGATCAAAAAACGTTAAAAACATACTTTTTTATCCCAGTATATCCCGTTATAAAAAGCATGTTTTTATGGCCACTAGATGGTATATACTGCTCACTTTTTACACAACTGTTCACAAAAAATAAGATATAAAACACACGGGATGTAGCTGGTGATAATTGGTCTTCGGGACACGTTTAGTGTGCTTTAAACCCTTAAACAAACTTTGATCAAGTGTCTCACTGAGGCACGTTTCGATAAACACTTTCTAAAACAGTCTTTTTTAAAAAAACTATTCTCGTGATAAACTTTGATCAAAAAACGTTAAAAACATACTTTTTTATCCCAGTATATCCCGTTATAAAAAGCATGTTTTTATGGCCACTAGATGGTATATACTGCTCACTTTTTACACAACTGTTCACAAAAAATAAGATATAAAACACACGGGATGTAGCTGGTGATAATTGGTCTTCGGGACACGTTTAGTGTGCTTTAAACCCTTAAACAAACTTTGATCAAGTGTCTCACTGAGGCACTTTTCGATAAACACTTTCTAAAACAGTCTTTTTTAAAAAAACTATTCTCGTGATAAACTTTGATCAAAAAACGTTAAAAACATACTTTTTTATCCCAGTATATCCCGTTATAAAAAGCATGTTTTTATGGCCACTAGATGGTATATACTGCTCACTTTTTACACAAACTGTTCACAAAAAATAATATAGAAAACACACGGGATGTAGCTGGTGATAATTGGTCTTCGGGACACGTTTAGTGTGCTTTAAACCCTTAAACAAACTTTGATCAAGTGTCTCACTGAGGCACGTTTCGATAAACACTTTCTAAAACAGTCTTTTTTAAAAAAACTATTCTCGTGATAAACTTTGATCAAAAAACGTTAAAAACATACTTTTTTATCCCAGTATATCCCGTTATAAAAAGCATGTTTTTATGGCCACTAGATGGTATATACTGCTCACTTTTTACACAAACTGTTCACAAAAAATAATATAGAAAACACACGGGATATAGCTGGTGATAATTGGTCTTCGGGACACGTTTAGTGTGCTTTAAACCCTTAAACAAACTTTGATCAAGTGTCTCACTGAGGCACTTTTCGATAAACACTTTCTAAAACAGTCTTTTTTAAAAAAACTATTCTCGTGATAAACTTTGATCAAAAAACGCCAAAAACATACTTTTTTTAACGGGATACACCGGGATAAAAAAGCATGTTTTTATGGCCACTAGATGGTATATACTGCTCACTTTTTACACAAACTGTTCACAAAAAATAAGATATAAATCATACGGGATGTAGCCGGGCTTAATCGGTTTTGGAAAATGCTTGTGAACTTTAAACCAAACGTGCATCAAGTGATTCCGACGCATGTTTCGTTAAACAAGTTTCTAAAACATTTGTTGTCAGTCATAAAACTTGATCAAAAAACGTTAAAAACATGCTTTTTTATCCCAATATCACCCGTTGTAAAAAGCATGTTTTCATAGCCGCTAGATGGTATATACTACTCGTTTTTACGCAAGCGTTAACAAAAAATTAAAATAAAATTACACGGGATATAGTCGGGCTTAATTGGTTTTCGGGACATGCTTGATTTTACCGAAATGTTTTGTTAAACCCTTTCTAAAACATACTTTTTATCCCTTTATCACCCGTTGAAAGAAGCATGTTTTTATGGCTGATGCTGTATGTTTAACTTATCGTAAAAGTCCTGGGGTAAATCTGGTAGTTCTACATCTTCGTAAACGGGATTGTCTGGTATGTTAGTCTTGTCGTTAACAACTTTTACTGTCCCTTTTATATGCAAGTCTCCTATAAAATATTCTTCCTCATTGTCTGCATAAAATATGTACAGTGTTCCCTTCTTTTCTATTACCGGGTGATTAAGTGTTATTAAAAACCTTGTTCCCTCTTTCGAAGAAAAGGCTATTATCTTCTCTGGGGGTTCTTCGTAGTAGTAAACTGGATTAAGCAGGTTAAGTGAAAAGTAAACTCCATTTTTATCCATATAGATACTGTCTCTTGCTCTTACCATAATTCTTTTTGAGTAGTTTTTCTCTAACAGCTCCTGATCAATCTTTGTTTCTATTTCTCCCTCTGGCATCTCTCCAAAGATATCAACGATTGATCTGTCGATATGCTTTCTGATGTTTTCATCATAATGATAAAGCTTTAATAGTGTTACCAGATCAGATGTTTCGGCTTTATCATTTTTTTCTTTCCATTTCTCACGACTGGAAAGCCTGTACTTTTCAAGAAAGCTTTCTCCCTCGTCTATCACTGAAGGAAATTTCCTTAAGAGTGGCTCAGACTTTTCTATTATTGCCACTATTGCTGCTCCGAGTAGTTTGTTTTCCTCATACCTTTCATACCAGTCGTATAGAAACGAAGCACTGTCGATTGAAATCTTTTTCTTGAAACTGAGAACAAAGTCTCCTCTTGATGTTACCATATTATCATTTATCATGTTTCTCTTCTTTAGTCTCTTTAGAGACTTTAAGCAGTAGTATTCATCAAACACTGTTTTCGGGTCTATTTTAGTCTTAAACAACTCCAGTATTCTAATGTCATGTGATTTTACTACCTCTTTCTTTTTCAGATAAACAATCTTTTTGTAAAAGTCTTTGGGCATCATTCTGTAGCAGAAGCCTTTCGTTAGTATCGCTGCTCTGCTTTTTATCGAAACTCTACAGGCTATTCTGTTAAACTGATAGACGCTACCCGTGTCGGAAACGTTAATTTCGTTTTCCAGCATAAGATCAAACAGTCCCGTTACTGATTCTAATTCAACGTTTTCCAAGAAGTCAGTTGAAACAACAAGTTTAAACTTTTCACTGTCCTGTTTAAGTATTTCAAGAGTTATTGATATTGGTGTTTTTATGCTTATAAAGTGACTTGTTAAGTCCTTAAACTTTGGAAACACCATTTCGCTTGGAACGATAACAAGCCATAGTTCACCCGGTTTCCCCCTTTCTTCAATAAACCTTTTTATGGTATCAATGGAATCCCTGAAAATAATATCGTTCTCTGTAGAAAAATAGTACCTGTCATGATAGATCATCTCTATGTTTTTTTTCACACTTGGTTTCACCTTGTTCAAATTAACTCCCCTTGACTTAAGTAGTTTTATTACCATTTCACCATCAGCTGTTTTTAGCAGGTTATCAGTGTAAGTGTACTCATTGTCAACTGAGTCTGATAGTATTTTCTCCTTGAGTCTATCAACCGATATTGATCCTTCAACACCTAAAGCCTTTTTCAGCAAAACTACTGTTTCACTTGGTTCTATCATCTTTGACTAACACTGTCTAGCAGACCTTTTTCAGTTATTCTTAGTCTTTCGTAGTTGTTTTTTATCAACTCACGTACGTCACCCGTAAAGTCGTCTTCAATTAGTTTTAACTTTTTACAAAAGTCAACAAAACGCTTATCTCTTTTGGCAAGGTTAAGAAGGATTGACACTAGGCTATAGTTGTAACACCATTCACAAGGGTACCCGGAAAGCATTCTGTCTACCAGGTTTCCAGTCGGGTTCTCATAGAAACCAACGTATCTTGTATTATCAAAAGTCAAACAAGAGTCTTCGTTGGGAATTAACACTGGTTTATCATTGATAAACATAACCTCTTCTATCACTGGGTAATTTAACTTTTTTAGCATTCCGACTATTTTAGACGTGATGTTTTCGGGTCTGTCTTTACTGGTGTTTTCTGTTTTTCTGTTTATCAGGAAAAGGTCATTTTTGCAAACCCATGCAAAGACAAAGTCAGTGATAAGATCCGAGCAAGAAAGCAACGTTGATATAACGGCTCTGTGCTCAAGTGGTGTATTCATAGCCCTAAAGAACAAAGTTTCATTAAAACTGTCCAAGATGTAATTTGAAAAACATCTGTATGGATACTTTGTAACTGTGTATCCCTCGTTTGATTTTATCATAAAGTCTTTGAAAAGGTATGAAGCCCTTAAACAACCACTACAAAGAGAGTGACTTCTTGAACAGCAGGTCGATGTGGGAAAAATGGATTTAAGTGGATTCATATCACAACTCACATTCTTATGTAATAAATAAAATTTATTTTTGTCCATTTACTATACAAATAATAAAAAATGACTTCACAATATGAGAAACTGTTCATCAATATCCCCCAGGGTAAAATTAGATATTCCATTGTTAATCTTCCTGTACCAAAAAGACTGATGGTTGCCAAGGCTGAAAAGAAAAACAGAATAGAACACTATGACCCGTCTAGTGGGACGGTTGATAGTCTGGTCTTTGGGACTACGGTCGATGAGTTCGACTGTGATACCTGTAAACTAAACAGGCTATGGTGCCCGGGACACCTTGGTTACATAGACCTTTCAAAGTTCCCGGTTATAAACCCAAAACTTAGAAAAAAGTTGGCCAAAATACTTAACTGTTTCTGTGTTGAAACCGGCGAACCAAAGTTTGATACCAACCGCTACAACCTGTTTTTGCATCTAAAGTTTCTTAACGAAAAGTATAAGGGTGCTAAGTGTCACGAGGGCCACGAAAGAGTCATTTTTGTTGTTACCAAACAGAATAGAAAGAACGTTATTTTTAAATATGTTGGAAAAAACACTGAAAAGGTTTCAGTTTCACCAATGGAAATCATAAAGTACCTTGATAGAATAGACAGCAGATACAAAATCAAGCCGTTGAACAGGGCTCTTGTTATAAAGAGATTACCAGTTATTCCTCCTTGTGTTCGCTACTACGGTGTCTTTAACGGTGATAAAAAAATTGCTCATCCAATAACAAGACATTACAACGGAATACTCCAGAGAATAGAAAGGCTAAAGTCAAGTCGTGTTGACAGGGAATCAAACGCAAGAAATGACATATTTTCTCTTGTATCAGAGCTTTTTAACGAGATAGAGAATGAACTAAAAAACAAAAAGGGATACATAAGAGCATCAGTCATGGGTAAAAGGGTAAACTTTAGTGGCAGAACAGTGCTCGGTCCCTATAACAGGTTAGACTTTGGAATGATAATGATACCAAAGCTAATGAAGTACGTTCATACGATTCCAATAACGGTTACAACTTTTAATCAGAATGTTATGAGAGAGTTTCTCAGAAGAAGAATGGTAAAAACTGTTATTCTTGGTGACAGACAGGTGTTAAAGGGTGTTACAATAAAGCCCGATAGCAACTATACACCGTTACCCGGAGACGTGCTTGAAATTTATGGTAGACAGGGAGACGAGGTGATTTTTAACCGTCAACCAACCCTTGATAAGCAGTCCATTATGGGTTATAGAGTACAGTACCTTGATGACTACTACTGCTTTGGTCTTCACTCTTCTTACACTACACCTCATAACGCTGATTTTGACGGCGACGAGGGTAACCTGCATAAGATTCAAAACGTTGAAGCCCGTGCTGAAGTGAGACACATTGTTTCCGTTGAAAACTGTCTTATGAACCCAAAGACTAACCGTCCAGCTTTCGGACTAGTTTACAACTGCATTTCAGCCGGTTATCTGATATCAGAAGCAGAAATTGATAAAAAGTGGTTTATAAGTTTAGCAGAAAAACTGGGGTTACTTGAGGATAAAAGACTAAATAGATGGTTAGAAGAGAAAAGAAAGTTAACCGGAAAGGAACTTTTCAGTCTCTGTTTACCAGACGACTTTAACTATAGCAACAGATCAGTAGTGATAATAAACGGTGTTTTTACGTCTGGTAGACTAACCTCATCACACTTAGCCCCAACGGAACACTCAATTTTGCATCGTATCTATAAAACACGCGGAAAAAAAGATGCTGTTAGGTTTCTTACCCTTGGGCAACGTATACTAGACGAGTTTCTTGGATACTATGGTCTTTCGATAGGCATTTCCAGTCTGGTGCCAAAGAAACTTAGTATAATCAAGAAGCTTGTTGAGAACGTGATTCAGAAAACCATATTTAATATAAAGGCTATACCAGAGGGGTCTATAAACAGAGAGAACAAAATCTGTAACGCGCTTAACACAGTTACAAGAATAGGAATACAGATAAGCAAAAACGTACTTAAACCAGAAAACCCTCTTAACGTAATGTCACTCTCGGGCGCGAAGGGAAAAGAAGCAAACACTGCTCAAATAATTGGAAGTCTGGGTCAACAGTACATTTTTGGATCAAGACCGGAGAAGACGTTAACACTAAAAACAAGGTGCCTTCCGTACTTTGAACCGAACAGCCCTGATCACGACATAGAATCAAGGGGCTTTGTAAAAGAGTCGTTTATGGAAGGAGCTGACCCTCCAGGGTTTATCTTTCACATGATGGCTTCAAGGGTTGGTCTTATCGACTCAGCGATAAAGACTGGAGACATTGGCTACTCTCACAGAAAGCTTGTTAAGTCGTTAGAAAACCTTGTGCTTGAATACGACGGAACAGTGAGGGATAACAGAGGTAACATTTTCAATTTCTCATATACAGACGGGTTCTACGCTGGAGAGCTGTTAACCGTTAGCAGCGCACAGTTAACAACACTCTGTTTTGTTTACCCGAAAGAATTTTGAGCGAAGCTCGTTCTAGCATTCGAGTTCAGACTTGATAACAAAAATCAAAACCATACCAGTAAAATAAAGCCAGTTATAGATAAGCCTTTTACAGACATTATAGTTACTAAGGATAAAAAAGAAAAATATAATCTCGTAGATAATAGACATGATAATAAACCTTATCAGATTGATGCTGTTTAGCATGATTCCACTAAACATTCCAGCGCAGAAGGAAAGGATGATAAACATTTGAATATACGCAGATTAGTTTATTTAATCAAATGTACAGACATAGTTTTGATGAAATCAAACACGGAAAGATAAAGGCTGTTAGTGTTAGTCTCTTGAGCCACGAGGAGCTTAGTAGTTTAAAGCTTGTGGTATGCAACAACCCTGAGTACGAGGGGTTAAACAGTCCCAACGATCCAAGGCTTGGTACTGTTGAACCGGGGTCACTGTGCTATAGCTGTCATCAGACGCCGTTTTTCTGTCCCGGTCACCTTGGCATGATAGAGTTAAACGAATGGTTTATACACCCTAAACTTACTGACGTTGCGATAAAGATTCTGATGTCAATCTGTAACTCATGTGCTTCACTGCTTATACCACCTGAAGTGATTGACAAGCTTGACTTGTCTAGCATGTCTTTCCAAGCTAGACTAAGAGAAATAGCTAACATGTCAGTTAAGATAAAGAGGTGCACTAACAAAAGCGTTGACCCGCTAGGAATAAAAAGACCGTGCTTGCCTAACCCAAAGTTTTTCCCGTTGGAATCAAAGGGCTTACACGTGGTGATCTGTGAGTACAAAAACGGTGTTAAGTTAGAGAAAAAGGTAAAAGACATTTACGATCTTTTTTCCAGAATGGACGAAAGGTCTATAAGGGCGTTGGGTTTCACGGGTAAAACTCACCCAAAGGACCTTATCATAAGGTCTTTCCCCGTTATTCCTCCTAGAGCAATACCACGTATGTACAGGGACGACAAAATACTCTATGATCACATAACCTCTGCTTACGTGGACATAATAAGACAGAATAACCTGCTTAAAACGATGTTACAGAAGCAAGTAGATCACACTGACATTGATATAAAAAGAGTAACTAGAAACATCTATTTTTATATGTCACATCTGATAGACAATAACGACAAAAAGTACACCAGATCAAGGGAAGAACCGATACAGTCTTTAGTGGAAAGACTAACGAACAAAGATGGGTTAATAAGGTCAAGTGTAATGGGTAAAAGGGTGAACTTTGTTTCACGGGCTGTACTGGGACCGTATAACAAAGTTGAGTTCGGTAAAATTGTTTGTCCTTCTGTTTTGAAAAGGTATCACACGTTGCCAATAGCTGTCTGTAAGTTTAACATTGGTTATCTGAACAGACTGTACAGAAGTGGAAAGGTAGTCAACCTAATTTTACCCAACGGGAACATTTATGAGATAAACAATAACACTAGAGATAAACACAAACTTACTATAGGTGCAACGGTTGAGGTGGAGGGGAAAAATGGAGACGAGGTGATTTTTAACCGTCAGCCTACCCTTGACAAGCAGTCCATTATGGGTTATAGAGTACAGTACCTTGATGACTACTACTGCTTTGGTCTTCACTCTTCTTACACTACACCTCATAACGCTGACTTTGATGGTGACGAGGGTAACCTACACAAAATTCAAAACGTTGAAGCACGTGCTGAAATAAGACACATTGTTTCCGTTGAGAACTGTCTTATGAACCCAAAGACCAACAGTCCGACTTTTGGTTTGGTTTACAACTGTGTTTCGGCTGCTTACCTTTTATCAAAGACTAACCCTGACCTCTTTTCTGTATTATTACCTGAAGACTTCTGTTACAAAAAGGGTGATCTGGTTATAAAAAACGGTAAAATAGTATCAGGCTATATCACGAAGGAGCACATTGGCACTTCAGACGGGTCGATAATGCAAAGGCTATACAAGGAGTACGGTAAGAAAAGGGCTGTTAAGTTTCTTACAGAGGGACAGATACTGCTTGATCAGTTCCTAATGTATTATGGTCTCTCGGTTGGTTACTCTTCAATAATACCAAAGAACGCCTCTTTGATAGAAAAGCTAATAGACAATATGATAGACAAAGCCAAAATGAGAATAGTAGCAATCAAAGACGAAACGAAAATACTGAACAGCCTTAACATGGTATCCAGAATAGGACAACGTATTTCGCTTAAAGCCCTTGATGAACTTTCACCACTCAATGTTATGTGCAGATCTGGTGCTAAAGGAAAAGAGGTTAACATAGCACAGATAATAGGCTGTTTGGGTCAACAGTACATTTTCGGATCAAGGCCGGAGAAAAGCTTCACACTTGGTTCAAGGTGTCTTTCTTACTTTGAGCCCCACTCCGAAGAAATAGAATCAAGAGGATTTGTGAGAAACTCGTTTGAAAAGGGGTTAGACGTTACCGAGTTTATTTTTCACATGATGGCATCAAGGGTTGGTTTGATGGACTCCGCGTTAAAAACAGCTGACATTGGTCATCTTCATCACAAGATTGTTAAGTCAATGGAGGACATAGTATTAGAGTACGACGGTACAGCAAGAAACTGTAACGGTATTGTGATAGACTTTATGTACGGGTTTTACAGTTCAGAATTAACCAGGCGAAATGGTCTACTTACGTTTTTCTAGTGAAAAAAAGTCTTATTTCTTCTCTAACGGCGATAAACTCATCTTTTCTTTCTTTTTTAACAACAATGTTTTCTTTATCAGTCTTTTTTACTTTTCCCACAGCTTTTATTAAAAGTAAAGGGTTAATAAAGGGTATTAAGGGAACCTGGTGAAAGTCATTATGCCTTGCCTCGTTCTCTATCTGAAAGTTTATTGGGGCGAACGGTTCAAGCTTTCCTCCCGGTTCTATCAGAGGTGCTAACTTTCCGATAATACTGCTGTGAGAAGGCGGTATTACTGCGACGAGTTGATGTGGTATTTCCAGTTTTACATCAGGAAAGTCAAACTCTGGTTCACCACAATGATGATAAAGGTCTCTTATAAGTGGTGCTCTGTAGTAGCTGTAGACAAAACCGTCTGTCCCCCTTCCAGAGTAGTAACTCATAACCCATTGAAGGCCGTAAAGGTACAGTTTAGACATACGTTCTATGTCGTCAGCGTCTGGCTCCGTCGGAGAACAGATGACTTTGCCGGTTGACGTTTTTGGTTCCTGTTCCTTTAGGTACCAGTGCTTGCGAAAAGTTTCATAGTTTTCAACGAGGTAAAGTAGCTCTGAACCGAACCTAAAGTTTATTTTTGACTTTTTTATCAAAAGTTCATGTTCGTGAGAGGACATCACCCTAAGTAGACTTTTAAGCGACCTCCAGTTAATTTTATAGTTTTCAATGTTAACTAGTGGCCTTGTGCATATCTTTTTAACAAAAACAGCATTGTAGAGACAGATTAGGTAAGAAACTGAAGTCTCAACGTCAGTAAAGGCAAAAAGTTTTGGTAGAAAATCATTACCCAAAAAGGTTATCAGTAAAACAAAGTCTGCTACTATGTTTTCTTTAGTTAGGTTAGTGCCACTTCCCATCTTTTCAGCGAGGTAGTCTGTGAACTGCTTAATGCTGATAAAACCGTCTACTGATTCCTGGGAAACAACTATTTTGTCTCTAAAGGGGCTTAAAAGTGACAGTATGTTTAGATCACTGTCCTTAGAAAATATAATATGATAGCCATTTCCATCCTCTATTTCACCTTTTCTTATCAAGTCTATGATCTTATGTTCGCCTTCTCCCTTTACAGCATAAGACGAATAAATAACCTTTTCACATGGGAAATCACTGCTTCTTATCCAGTCAACTATCTTTTTGTCTATGCTTTTCATAAGTTCTGTACCGGGTGTTATCTCAATCGGCGAGACCACTGTCGTGTCTTTTAGTGATGCTATGTACCTTCTAGTCCTTTGCTGTGTTATCTTTGCAAAGGGAGCCACACCGTCAACTGAAATCACTACTGTTTTAGACGGCTTGTATTCGTTGATAAGAAAGTTTAGTATCTCCACTATCACCATTAGCATTTCGTCTATAAGCTGTTTCCTTTTTATTTTTGCTAATGCCTTTTTTCTGTTTTCGTACTCTTGATCATTAGAAAACAGTGTTCTGTCAGAAGCAGTAACATAGTTCCTAGCAGTGTGAAGTATGCCGTTAGCGTCTATCAGTAGACTTAGTACGCTACTACATGTTCTGCTAACATTGACGATTCTAAGTCGTCTAATCCAAAAGTTAAACGTGTCTATACCCATTTTAAACTGTTTCTTTTATTGTTACTTTTTAATTAAATGGATAAAGAGTTTCAAGGTAGCACTGTTCATACAAAAAGAGATGAGGGAAATAAAATAGCAACAGTTTCTCAGAAAAAAGATATCAGACAGGTTATCAGTTGGTTAGACGGGAAAGAGGTAAAAGACCCTTTTCTTCTGTATGAAGCTGAAGTCACCGAGGGGCTAAAAGAGCTTATCAGAAACAGTGAAAACAGGGGAAGGCGAATCATCTTTGACTTACCCTGTTTTGATTCGTGTAGACGTCACTATGAAGAGGAAAAGAGAAGAATACTTTCCAAAACTAACATGATAACCGGTTTCTACGCCTGTAAGAAGTGTAAAAGCCAGAACACAAGGACAACTATAATACAGATGGCAAGAGGAGACGAGGCCGATACTCATATCACAGAGTGCTTTAACTGTGGCTACAGGTGGTCAGAAACCTAAATAAAGAAAGAAACTGCTATAGCTCCGATCCCAAGCAGAAGCATTAAACCAGATGCTATGTATATACCATAGTAAGCATATTCCCAGTTTTTACTTTTGTCTTTACGTTTTTTTACAAAGAACACGTTAACTATTAACGCGACTAAAGCCAGTACAATCATTATTGATCCAACTGAAATGATAATGATGTTCATTTTAAGTTGTGTTCTATTTTTTTAAACTATTAACTATTTTGTTATAATATTCCATCATCCTGTTTGGAACTGGGAGTTTTGTTTTAACGTTTTTACCGGGTAGCTGTTTGTCTAACTCTGAGAAAAGGTACAGAGCGAGTGCTGTGGTGTAGTGTGGATCACTTGGGTCAATAAAGTTTAAACCGGGAAGGTCGTTTACTATCATCCACTCGTAAGCATGCATTGTTCCCATTCCCTTTCTTCCCTTGTTACAGTTAGCACAGGAGATTCTTAGGTTTGAAACCTCATCCTTCCCGCCAAGGCAGTAGGGTACTATGTGAGCAACGTCACAGGAATCAATATTTACCCTTTGAAGGCATGCGAAGCAAGACCTTGATTTGTGATCAGAAAGACTTCTGTTTCTCCACTGAAGTCCCTCTGTTCTATTTCCCTCTTCGCACCATACTTCCATCTTTAGCTTTGGAGTTATCGGTGTCCTTTGCGTTTTTGATTCCTTAACCATGGGTAAGTTTTTAGTTATCTTTGATGAACTTGAGTTGGGAATACCGTTGAGTTCAACACACCTCAAAAAGGGAACAAAGTACTTAAGAAACTCTATCAGATATTTTTCATCATCGTACGTCAGCTTTATTTTTTCGTTAATACTATAAACCCCTCTACAGGGTTTACAGTTCCATCTTAAGGTTTCCAGTTTAAAGTACTTGTTTTCAACTGGAACAGATGCTGATATAAGACCGTCCCTGAATTTAACTTTGTCTTTCCAGAGATCAGTGTTAATAACTTCTGTGTTTCCTTCGTATATTTTTTTGGCTATGTCCATTTTTTAGAAATAAAAAATGCTCAAAAATTATATTTTAAAATGGGAACGTTTGAAAAAACAGTAGATAAAGTCTTAAGTAGCTTAAGCTTAGATAAAGACAAACTAAATACCACGAAGATCAAAGCTATAATGATTGTTTATGAAGATGAACATTTTAAGGATATAATTAGTTTTATAGAAAAAAATGACATAACAGATGAGTTTGTTGAAATAGCCTTTCTAGCGAAAAGGGTAAATGCTCTGAAAATATTAAAAGAGAAAATTAATACCATAAACAGTAACCCTAAATTCTATCTCAAGTATTTTCTCTTTGCTTCAATAGTACCAGACGTGCTTAAAGCAACATCTATTAACAACGAAGACGATCTGCACAAGTTTATGAAAAACTCTATCTTTGGTGACGAAGCTCTTATATCTCCACCGCTTAAGGTTGAGATATTGGATTATAAAAAGGAAACAAACATAAGGAGCACACTTGAAGCAATAGAATCAGAAAGCCCAAAAAGAAAAGTAGACCCAGATAGACTGTATAAAATGATGAAAGAAACCATCATGCTTGATGATGATTTCGAAAAAGAATCACATAACATATATGCTTTAATCTATAAAGCCGTAAAGATACTTAGTGATAAAGGTGGTTCGGTAAGATTTGGTTTTAGTTTCTTAGACACCAAAAGGCTTGTCAGGATAACTATTATCTAATGCACCTTTTCAAGCTTCTCCCATCGTCTTTATAGCTCACAATCAAACCTTCACACCTAACACAAAGCTCGTTTGTATTGCACCCGCCGCAAAGGTGCTGAGGGAAGCCCTTGGAAGTCGTGTAAAATCCGTGATCAGGTTTCGACAAAGAATCAAGGCTGATACAGTGGTAATCAGTTCTGTCTTCGCAGGGCTTATCTGTTTCAGTCTCAACAATCGGTTGATAAACACAGTTTTCAGAGACTGTTCTGCTTATCAGCTCAACTAACGGTATAAGTGATCTGCTTGTTGTTGTGTCGCCTTTTGTAACCTCAAGATCATAGCTAAGCAATAGCAAAAGAACGTCTCCCTTGATTGACATTGTACCAGTCAGGTTAACAAAGTGTACAAAACCGCTTAAAAGTGTCACATTAACACTAAGTTCACAAGCAAACTGAACCATTTCAAAGATTAACCCTTCAACAACAATCGAATTTGTCTTAACGTTATGAGAAACGCCGTTTAAAACAGTTGTAACAGTAGCCGGACCGGTTGAAATCCTTTCTATCATTTTACCCACATAGTTAACTTCTCCCGAGATTGTACCAGAAGCGTTGTAAATCAGGTCCGAACCGTCTCTAACAATAACACTAAGGGTTTTAACTGGTAGTTTCGATGCTTTTGGTGCAACGTCGGTGATAATAATGGTAAACATTGAATCGACACCTGAGGAAACTTCGCCGCTGAAGCTTGTTACATCAGTGTAAGTAGCTGAAACTTTTGTTATTTTTCCATTGGTTTTGTCGTATTCAAAAGTCAGTTCGAGATTGTTATAAGTCAAAAACGCTTTTACATATGGAGGAGACGCTCTGGGATCATGATCAAGTTTAGTGATGACAGTCAAGCTTTTACTGTCGATGGTACCCATGAAATCTAATAGATCAACCTTTGTGACTAATATTGTGCCGTCTGTTAGTTTAGTATATGTAATGTTTGCGTAAAGTTTCTCAAAGGTTAGCGGTTTGTTGGTACTACTACCACTATCAGTCAACGTCAGTTCAACTTTATTGTTAAGTTTAACACTGAGCAGCTTGAAGGTAGTCTGTTGTCCTGTGGAAGTCAGCTTAATTGGTTGATTGATTTCGCTGATGCCACTAACCCAGCTGTTTGTCGAAGTGTCACAGTGAACAGTTTGAACTTCTGAGTGACTCCTCAGAGTTGGCCTAAGAGCACAGCTACAGTCAGAAAGACGATAATCACCACACGGCATAGACTTTCTACAAACACATTGGCATGTAGTGTTATCGACATACCCATTGACACACACGGGACGACTACACTCCCAACCCTCACCATTGCACCTGGCAGGGCAACCGTAACAGTAGGGAACACCAGTGCAAACCTGGTGATAAACACACCGACAACCATCAGTGGTCTTTAAGCAGACTACATTTCTAAGGTTACTCTCAGTGAATGTTGGATCATAGCGTCTTATGCTATCAAGATTTAGGCTCCTTAGCTGAAGCGATTGTTTAGCTTGACAGCTACACGCCTTTTCTCCCTCTTCTCTCGATGAAAATCCAACATAATCAACTTGACATTGTGAAAGATAAAGAATATATGTTAGTATGATTAGTTTAGTCTTAAGTTCCATTTTTATTTATGTTATATATTTTTTTGGAGAAAAATAAAATTTTAATATCGAAACATTAGAACTGAACTGTTATCAGTGTGTTTTTGTCTTTTACCGAGACTCTGGCTGATTTAACATTGTCTTTTATCATGCTTAAACTAATAGGTCTACCTAGTCTTTTAGCAACAAGATTCTCTAAAACATTGATTTCTAATTCTCTGTTAGACAAAGAGTCAAAGATCATTTGACAAGAATAAACGGTTTCGAACTGTTTCTCGTCAAATGTTAATTTTGACTTGAGTTTGTTTATGCTAGCAATGAATTCCATTTCAAGAGGCCTCACCAGCGATCGTATTTTCTTTAAAAAAATACTTTTTTGTTTGGAATTAGTGTTCTGAACGAAAAGTAGATAGCTGTAAATGAGTCTTTCTATCTTATTAGACGAAGGAGGTATGTTAATTTTTTCGTTTTGTAAAAAGTCTTCAACCACGTTGATAAAATCAGAGTCAATATTTTCTGTGGTATATTTTATGTATTCTTCTTCAACTGTTTTCTGAATATTGTTTAGTACTGTAGGATCAATATTATCATCTAAACTCATTAAATAATTTCTAAAGTTTTCATCAGTAACGTAATCACTTAGAAGCTTTTCCATATTAAATATTATATCTTCATTCGAGAAAGCATTGTTATATTCATCTAGCAGTTCGTTATTATTGTTAATTAGTTTTCCTATAACGGTTTCAGACCTATCCTTGTAAATTATTTTATCTGGAGAAATATCACCTGTGATTAACTTAACTATAACATCATGATTTACAACTTCATCATTATAATGAAAATTTTCTATACCCTTTTTAATCATGTAAGAGACCAGTATTTCGGCTTTTCCTTCATCAAGCAAACCTTCATCCTTGTAATAGCCAAGGTAAGTTTCGGGAAACAGAGCATTCTTAATGCTAAGCACGTCTAAGTATTTTTGTTTTTTATCTGTATAGTACTTGTTACCTATCTTTGTTAGAAGCCTATGAAGAGAATATCCAAGTTTTGTTTTGTCTAGTGCGAAATATCCCTCTCCCGATATAAATATTATGTCGCTTTTTTCAAACATGTTTTCTTTTGTTAGTGCTTCTATAGCAAAGGCTTCTAAAAACTCTTCTATGCTGTTGAAGGAGTATTCCAGTTTAACCTTTGATAAGATTCTATCTATAACTGGATCGTTTTCTTTGTTTTTTACAGCATAAGAAACATAAACTAGATAGTTATTTATAACCCTTTCTATAGAAGAAGCTTCAGACAAAAATAGAAGCCCACCCTTTAAAACACTTTCAGCTTTATCAACAAAAGGAGAAATGTTTGATATATTATCAACATAGTTCTTTACTATGTTTCCAATATCTCTTTGAAAATCGAAATCTAAAGTAAATCGTTTTCTTAACGCAGTCGTAACGTTGAATTTATTCATTTTAAAGGTAAAATCGACGATGATAAGTTTAGAGACTTCAGCTGATGCAAGAGCTTTTTTATATTCTTCTGTCAAGCCTTGCTCTCCAATTATTATTTCCATGACGGATTTTTTATCTTTATCAACAACATCATTAATATTTATATCATCTATGATAATTTTGTATATATCATCAGCTGTTAATTCAACAAAAGAACCGTCTGACTTTTTAACAGAAAAATCTTTCGCGTCCTTAGAAATTATATAATAAATCAACGCGTCTTTTTTACCGACTTCAGTTGATATATCTGGATCATTTTTCTGTAGTAAATAGTTTAAAATAAGGGCGTTTAAATAACTTTCTTTCTTAGTCTCAACAGTATAATATTTATGGCCAATGGTTTCAATAATTGCTTTAAGGCCTAAATCTTCTTTATCTTTATCCAGATCAAATACATCTACATCTTTTATAGAAATTTTATTGTTCTTATCAATAGCCACAGGATAATATAAAACAAATATACCCAAAGCAAGCTTTATAAACTGATCTACACTATACTCAACTATATTATCTCCCATTTTATCAATAGATTAAAAAAAATTGAGACACTTGATAAAGTCTTTTAAACCGTTTTAAAGTTTCTCACAGACCAGTTTATCAGCTTGTTTTTACGTATTATTTTCTTTTTAGAAACCCTGTAACAGGTTTTTAAAAACCGAGTAGTATATATCATCTAGTGGCCATAAAAACATGCTTTTTTAACCGGATAAACTGGGATAAAAAAGTATGTTTTTGGCATTTTTTGATCAAAGTTTTATCACGAGAAACAAACTTAAAAAACTGTTTTAGAAAGGGTTTAAAGTGAGATGAAAAGAATCACTTGATAAAAACTTGTTTAAAGCTCAATAAACGTGTACTAAGCGTATCCCGCGAACCAATTAAGCCCGACTACATCCCGTTTGTTTTTTGTATTATTTTTTTTAAAACTCGTCACGCTTTGCGAAGCTTTGCGAACTGAACAGTATATACCATCTAGTGGCCATAAAAACATGCTTATTTCAACGGGAAGTAATGGGATAAAAAAGCATGTTTTTGGAGTTTTTGGTCAAGTTTTATCACGAGAATAGGTTTTTTAAAAAAAGACTGTTTTAGAAAGGGTTTAACTTGACAAAACTTGATCAAGGTTTGTTTGAAACTCAAGCATGTCACGCAAGCGTTGTCGCTGACCAATTATCACCAGCTATTTCCCGTATGTTTTCTATATTATTTTTCTTAAAAAACTTGTTAAAAACGAGTAGTATATACCATCTAGTGGCCATAAAATCATGCTTCTTTTAACGGGAAGTAATGGGATAAAAAAGCATGTTTTTGGAGTTTTTTGATCAAAGTTTTATCACGAGAAACAAACTTAAAAAAACTGTTTTAGAAAGGGTTTAACTTGACAAAACTTGATCAAGGTTTGTTTAAAGCTCACTAAGCGTGTACTAAGCATATCCCGAAAACCAATTAAGCCCTACTATATCACGGGTTGTTTTATATCTTATTTTTTATAAAAAACCTTGTTACGCTTTGCAAAACACGTATTCCCCAGTGGCTATGAAATCATGCTTCTTTCAACTGGAAGCAGTAGGGTGAAAAGCATGTTTTTGACGTTTTCTGATCAAGTTTTATCACGAGAATAGGTTTTTTAAAAAAGACTGTTTTAGAAAGGGTTTAACTTGACAAAACTTGATCAAGAGTTGTTTGAGTGTATTAAAGCCCATCAAATGTTTCTCGTATACCAATTAAGCCCAACTATATCACGGGTTGTTTTATGTATTATTTTTTTAAAAAACTTGTAACGCTTGCGTAAAAGTGAGTAGTATATATCATCTAGTGGCCATAGCTTTAGCACAACGGGTGATATCGGGATAAAAAAGCATGTTTTTTGGCTTTTTTGATCAAGTTTTAAAAGACTGTTTTAGAAAGGGTTTAACGAAAAGTGCCTAGGTGAATCACTTGATCAATGTTTGTTTGAGGGTTTAAAGCTATCAAATGTTTCTCAAAGACCAATTATCACCGACTATATCC
The DNA here is from genome assembly GCA_026004595.1 of Patescibacteria group bacterium. Classification (GTDB taxonomy): domain Bacteria; phylum Patescibacteriota; class WWE3; order UBA101185; family UBA10185; genus UBA8498. The sequence goes on from BPJL01000007.1 coordinate 78,870, forward strand.
CGTGTGATTTTTGTTTTAATTCTTTTAAAAAAACTTGTTAAAAGTGAGTAGTATATATCATCTAGTGGCCATAAAAACATGCTTATTTCAACGGGAATTAGTAGGGTGAAAAAGTATGTTTTTGACGTTTTTGATCAAAGTTTTATCACGAGAATAGGTTTTTTTTAAAATACTTTTTTAGAAAGAATTTAACTTGATATACTTCTGATAAAAACTTGATCAAGGTTTGTTTGAGCGTTTAATGTTACTCATGAACCAATTAAGCCCGACTACATCACGGGTTGTTTTTATCTTAATTTTTTGTGAACATTTTGCGTAAAAGTGAGTAGTATATATCATCTAGTGGCCATAAAATCATGCTTTTTACATCGGGAATTAGTAGGGTGAAAAAGCATGTTTTTTAACGTTCTTGATCAAAGTTTATCATAAAAAATA
>BPJL01000008.1 GCA_026004595.1 Patescibacteria group bacterium
TGCTTTTTACAACGGGTGATATCGGGATAAAAAAGCATGTTTTTTGGCTTTTTTGATCAAGTTTTAAAAGACTGTTTTAGAAAGGGTTTAACGAAAAGTGCCTAGGTGAATCACTTGATCAATGTTTGTTTGAGGGTTTAAAGCTATCAAATGTTTCTCAAAGACCAATTATCACCGACTATATCCCGTGTGATTTTTGTTTTAATTCTTTTAAAAAAACTTGTTAAAAGTGAGTAGTATATATCATCTAGTGGCCATAAAAACATGCTTTTTACAACGGGAAGTAACGGGATAAAAAAGTATGTTTTTAGAGTTTTTGATCAGAGTTTATCATGGATAAAAAACTGTTTTAGAAAGGGTTTAACGAAAAGTGCCTAGGTGAATCACTTGATCAATGTTTGTTTAAGTGTTTAAAACACACTAAACGTGTCTCGAAAGCCATTTATCACCGACTATATCCCGTGTGATTTTTGTTTTAATTCTTTTAAAAAAACTTGTTAAAAGTGAGTAGTATATATCATCTAGTGGCCATAAAAACATGCTTTTTACAACGGGAAGTAACGGGATAAAAAAGCATGTTTTTAACGGTTTTTGATCAAAGTTTTATCACGAGAATAGTTTTTTTAAAGACTGTTTTAGAAAGGGTTTATCGAAAAGTTCTTAAGAGATCACTTGATTATGGTTTGTTTAAGGTTCACTAAGCGTGTACTAAACGTGTCTCTCATACCAATTAAGACCTACTATATCATGGTTTGTGTAAACAAGCATACACCCCAGTAATCATGTTAACCACGAAAACGATGAACAACTGGTTTATTAAAACTCAATTACTATCTCCCAGTCCTTGTATCTTATTATAATTCTTATTTTCACCGTTTGCTTTATGTTATCTTCTATCATTTTAAGACTTTCCTTTAACCTTTTCTTGACTTCGGTCATAGTTTCTGTATCAAGTGACTTCTCTAGCCTTTCAACGAAAAGACTTTCCAGATCATTGATACTGGGAACGGTTTCTCTTTGTGTGTCTTCGAAAATCATCTCGCGTGAGTCGGTTATACTGTAATTTGGTTCATCAAAAGTGAGTTTATATTTAAGGGTTTTAATTCTCACGATAAAATCCAACATTTCACTCCGACACAATGATAGTATCTTTTGTACTATTTTATCATCAGATGTTTTAGTTAGCTGTTTAGCCTCTAAATAGTATGAGACAACAGTCTGCTCGAAACCGCTATCTGGCAAATTATTTCCACTATTGTTCTCAAGCCAAGCTTTGTATGTACTTATGATGTTAGTATCAAATTTGTCTAAGAATAGCACGTATTGGTCTACTGCTTCTTCGACTGTACTTTGAAGGGGGAATAAATTGTCTGCTAGTTTTATCTCGTCTGCTAGTTTTCTCTCGTAATCATCTAGTAGACTTCCATCAGTAAAAACAAGATAAAAGATGTTTTTGAGATTAAAATCAAGCTTGTTGGTAGTCCGATTTTCAAATGCTTTTTTATATTTTTCTGTGACTCCGGATGCATCATATAACTCTGTTACCAATGGTACTGACTGCCATCTTTCATAAAAATTGGTTATAGCTGGATTCTTAATAGTATCAACTAAAGTGTCTATCGTTATACTTTCTGTTAGCAGATTCATCTCTTCTATATTCAAAATTTTCAACACCTTTAGCAAGAACATATGATATCAATATATCAACCCGTGCAACTGCGTCTAAGATACCAGCACCATTACTATAATACTCAACATATGGAACAGGAAACAGTATGTTTCTTAGAAACAGGATTGGTAAAAATTCGTTTCTATCGGGGTCAGAAAAAGCTAAAGTGTAATATTCTTGTCCAATTAATGTTAAAAGCCTATGAATATACTTTGCTTTGTCTGTTTTGTCTGAAATATTAACACTTACTTCATCTGTCAGATGATAATTTAACTATGATAATATCGTAATCTTTGAAAGGTGTTTCTTTGGTAAGCAGTTCTTTCAAAAAGCCATTAAAGAATTCGTTTACACTATTGAATGTTTTAGTCATTTTATATATAAGATATTTTTTCTATTTCTATTTCTCTTTATCTCTAATCATCTGTTTAAAACTCAATTGTTATCTCTGATTTCTTATATCTTATCATGATTATTATTTTTTGTTAGTTCTATGTTGTCTTTTATTATGATAAATACCAGCTAGTGGCTATAAAAACATGCTTTTTACAACGGGATAAACTGGGATAAAAAAACATGTTTTTGGCATTTTTTGATCAAAGTTTATCACTTGATACAAAGCTTCTCTTGTATGATTTATATCTTATTTCTTTGTATATATCTCCGGCGACATCATATTTTTAACAAAGTATAAACTATTATACCCAAAACAATCAGGAAAAACTTTATATGGTAAATTAAAAATGTTAATTTACCTTTTAGCATCCGTATTAGGTTTACTTGTACTTCTTTTAAAGAACTGTTATAGAAGCAAAGATGTTAAACTGTGCAACAATAAGTTAACAGTTGCAAAGAGACAGATGGAATTTGTCAAAAGGTTATTGGGAGCCTGTTTTTATCACGAGAACGGTTATACTGGTTCAACTGTTAAAGTTGGGATGATAGATAGTGCAGCATCAGACACCATACCAATTAACTACAAAATGAAGAAGCATGAACATGGGACTCACGTTGCCGGTATAATAAAAAACATTGCTCCTGATGTTACAATCTATTCTTATGACCTTTTCTCCCCTTTATCAGGGTTTGGTATCGGTATAAGAGAGCTTATAAAACAAGACGTTGACATTATCAACATGTCGATATCCAAGGACAGTATGTACGGAGCAGCTTCTGATATCACGTTTTACCAGTTTGAGGGTAAAAAACTTCTTAGAGTAGCTGAACTGATGAACATACTAAAAGAAAGGGGTATTCTTGTCGTGGTTGCTTCTGGCAATCAATGTTCTGCAGATGATATGAAGCAAAAGATTTCAGAGTTAACACAGATACCAGATGATGTAAACTACTTCTTTGGTTATCCAGTACCAGAAAAGAAGATAGACTGGCCAATTGTTGTAACAAGTTGCAAACTTCCACACAAAGAAGACGAGTACACTTCCGGTTTCTCAAGTTTTAACTCTTGCAACAAAACAGTTGATTGTATGTCTTATGGCGATAACATCTGGAGCACTGGTTTAAACGACTATGTTTGTCTATCGGGTACTTCTATGGCTGCTCCACAGGTCACTGGCTGTCTTGCTCTAATTATTGATTACCTGAAAAAGAATTACCCTGAGATGACTAAAGTAGAAAGAGCACAGTTTGCAAAACGTTTTCTTTTGGATGGATGTACATATCGTGATGTAAAAAACTTTGTAAAATATTTTCCAGAGACTAAAGATCGGGTTTACTCTCCAGAAGAACTAATGCTGTTTTTCTCTGAAAGCGAAATAATAAAAAACAATATCCAGTTTTACGTAGACCCTCCTAAGGATCTCGAAGAAGCAAAAAAGTTGTACGAGGACATCAAAAGGAAAGCTAGGTTAAAGTATACCATTTTGAGTCTCGGTAAGGGAATAGTGAGAATGCCAAAAAGGTTCCCTGATCCAACTAACCCACCCGAAGCAAAGAGTCGATTTGACGAGGAACATATTATATCGTCTGATTAAAATGAGAAGGAAAAAAGTAGCAATAGTTGATCTCGACGAAACGCTTGTTTCAGTACCGGATGATAATAAGGAAAAAGAAAAGCTTATTAAAGACCCGGAGTTAAGAGACAGATTGTTCTCCTTTAGACTGCTGGATCAAGACGGAAATATCACTACTATGATGGGTGTTTTCAGGAATCATCTTGATGAGTTTATTGACTTTTTATTTGATAACTTTGATGAAGTAAAGGTGTGGTCAGCTGGTAGAAGGGATTATGTTAGACTGCTTTCTTGTATCATCTTCAAGGATAAATATTGCAAATTGGCTGAAATAAGAACAAGGGATGACTGTGTTCTAGATAAGAAAAAGGGGTTCTTAAAAGTCTTGACAAAAGACGATCTAAAAGATGATATAATTATGATTGATGATAATTCCCTTGTAAAAGATTTAAACAAAGACAAGGTAATCAAAATAGAACCGTTCATATACAACAACAAAAACGATAACCATCTTAAAAAAATTGTTGAAAAATTATCTAAAAAATTATAATAAAATAAAATGGCAGGTGAATCATCAATTAATACAAGGCCTAACTCTAAAGCACGCTACAGAATATCTTTGGAAGAAATTGCAGAACGAGAATTAGACTTTCGTTGTGTTTATCATACTCGAACTAACATGTATATAGAATATATTGTCGATAAAACCATGAAATATGAAAGTGGTATTAATGATCTAAAAGAGCTAGAAGGTGAACTTATTGGTGAAGTTGAAGAGATTTTAACCAAAGCTGGAAGAGATACACGAACAGTCGAAGTGTTTAGATCAAGGGTAATAAAAGCAATAACTATATTAGGTGATAGGCTAAGACAATACAGAGTTAAGATAACAATAGAATATAAGGGTTGGAAAATCACAATTGAGTTTTAGTTTTAATCATACGTGATTGTGCTACTGAAGTCGCTCGCGTCGCTGGCTTCACTCGCTTCGCTTGCTTCGCTCACGTCGCTCGCTAAGCTCACTTCGCTCGTTTCGCTTACGCTACCTCGCTTCGCTGGCTTCACTCCGTCGCTTGCTTCGCTCACGTCGCTCGCTTCGCTTGCTTCGCTCGTTTCACTAACATCATCAGCTTCTTTCAGTTGATCAATCGGGACTGAAACAAGCTTATAATCATCTCCCTTTTCGATTAACTCGGTTATTTCATAGTTTTTACCTGTTATTGCTACATGTTCCGTGATTAACATTCCATATCTATACATTGTTTTCTTTATAATGTTACATATTTCAGCATTTGTTGAAGAATACTGTAACCGTTTCCTTATACCTTTAAAAAAGTCATACTTTTCCATTTTGCTGAGCAGCTTGATGTTATCATAACTTTCTATACGATCAAAAAGCAGTGAAACTTTTTTCTCATTTAATTTTTCTCTGTTCTCATAGACAAGAAAAACAGAGAAGATTGACTTAAGAATTTTTACCAGCTCGCTTTCTTTCCAGGAGCTTAAACACTCTCTTCCCTTGTTGACCCATCTGGTATCATCTTCATCCCAGACGTGTATTCTAAAGATCTTATCATAGATGATTGATCCATAAAATGGGGTAAAACGCCTAGCGAACTTAGACAAAAGGTTTATTCTTAGGACCATTTTTTCTCTTAGTTTCTCGCTCTCTTCTGGTAAAGTGTCTCTAAACCTGCCATTAGCGTATACTCTTATGTCCGTTTTTACCTTCATGAACACTGATGTTGATGCATACTTGGTTGTGCTTAACTCGTTCATCAGTATGTTAAGCGAGTGAACAAAGTACCTTTTCTTGGATGTTTTAAAGGTTAAAAAGTAGATATTATACCTTTGTAAACAGCCGTGTACCCATGGCTCCTTTGAACCCTCAATATAAAGCTTATAAGCCTCTTCAGCGAGTTCTATTCTTAAGCCAACGTAAAGACTTTCGAGGAGATCATACAACTGACCAATCTCCTCTAAAGTTAAGGACTTAATTTTCTTTATTGTGCTTTCGTCATAAGTGATTCTGTTAAGCAACGAGTAAAGAGAATATGTTTCTGTTACCGAAAGTGTGTTTGAATACCCTAATCCCGAACCAGTGTTTGTAAGAGAGGGGTGCTCCTTCTGAAGGTAGATCAAAGGACCTTCACTTTTCACCGTGCAGTTATAGCCAAAACGGTCTCTTAAAACAAAGCCGTTAACGGTCAACTTTTCCACAGCCGTCTTCTTGATGTATTCTGGATAGTTCAGTTTATCAGCGTTTACAAAAGGTTCTCTTTTTAGCCTTGATAATATATCCATGATACAGACGTTAACATCTTTTTCAGAAAAAAGGAGATAGTAAGATGAAGAATCATCCTCGAGTGATTGTTCAGTGCCCGTATACCTCACAGCGCACTCGTAGCAACAGGGAAGGTAGTCACATTCCTCGGTAAAATCCTTATCACTGGGTGGTATGTTTCTTTCTCTGTTTATTTCACACGTGGCATCTATCTGTTTCAAAAGCCTCATCATTCGATGTATAAGAATTGACTTTTTCTCGGCGTGTTGATAAAACATTAAATCAATCGATGTTGTTCCATCATCTGGTATCGCCACATGTTTGTATATCTTAAGTTTTATTTTCTTTTTTTCACGTTTAGCCAGGTCAGCATGAGAAACCGCTCTGATTATTCTTGAAAGGGCCTGGTGCATTCCGGGGTTATGCCACCCGGGAGTCACTAGGTGTCCACGTCTGGCGTGAAAAATGTTAAGTCCTTCTTTTCCCATGGGAGACACGATAAAAAACTTGACGTACTCTCCGTCAATGTTTACTGGTGATTGTGATACTTCGAGTATTGACTCTCTTACCCTGGGTGGGGTGACATCACTTATCAAGGCGTAGCGTCTTTTCTTAATAAAGTCTCTTCTTACCTGGTGCTCCGTTGAAAAGATAGATTCTGTTTCGTTAAACTCTTCGAATCCAAATAGCTGAAGAATAAGTCCAAGTAAAATGGCCCCAGAACCCCTCACGAAGTCAATGTAGGCGTAGCCAACACCGGGTTCAGTTAACTCTATTTCAACTATTTCAGCAAACTTGCAGCTCAGTCTCCTGAGACAATCAGTGTCTTTAATAAACTCAACTAGTTCTTCTGCTAGTTGATATTTTTTATTAACCTTTCTAACCCATCGTTTAAATCCCTCTGTTCCAAAGGTTCCATCCGGGAAAACAAATATAGAGGCCTGTCTTGTTTGAATATGAAAGTTGGACGAGGCTGCTTTAGAATAAGCTGCCGTTTGAATATCACCCATAAGAGTAGAGTAAACAACTGCCTGAGACGTAAAACTTTTTTCTTCCAGTTTAACTTCTGGCTGTTTATGCTCTAGTGATTCACTAACCGGAAAAGGCAAAGGGACTTTCTCTTGGTCTTCTGCTGGTACTTTTACCGTGTATCTATATAATTCATCATTTTTATCATAGATTCTTGATCCGACGTTCTCTATTTCAACATCTCGGTTAAGTGATCTTATATAGAAGACTCTCCCTCTTAGAAACTGCTCTAGCTGAGCAAGAGTTATTTTACCATAGTCCCAGTTCTCTGGCATTTGCTTATCAGGCGGTAGCACAAGGTTGACTATTCTGATAAAGTCTTTTATCCCGTTTACCATCGGTGTTGCGGTGGAAACGATTATTTTGCACAGTCTAACCGTGTGAAAAACCTTTTTTATCGTTTCGTAAACCTTTCTGTTTTTTCTAACTATACCCTCATTTCTAAGATTGTGTGCTTCATCTATCACAAACATCGAATTGGAGAAGTAACGGTTAAGACCTTCATCATCAAGTTTAAGCTTTTTAACCATTGATGCAAACTGTGTATAGGTCATCACACGGTACCACTTGTTTAGACTACTCGTTGGTTTTCCATCACTGACCTTATAGACTCCCGGAGCACAGTTGAATACTATCTGCTTTTTAAACTGGTTAACGTTTGATCTTCTCACCATTATGTAACACTTCTTTATCTCTTTCTTTAGTGACTCTCTAAGGGCTACTATTTGGCAGGTTTTCCCTACGCCTGTTTCAGAAATGTTAAGTATCCTGTCATAGACTGTCATAAAACGACTGAAGAGTTTCTGGTTCAGAAAAAGAGAACCCGGTGTTGGCATTTTTTCATCAAGTTTCGATGCCAACTCATTAAATTCACGTTTGGCCTTTATCTTAAGCTGAAAGTTGACATCTTCTACTAAGGGGTAAACTGGTATAAACTTCTCCATTTTGTGTATATATTGAAAAAATATATTTTCTATTTAAACCAAATGGAAACTATAATAAACAATCTGAACTTTTTAGACGTAAGTGAGTACAACGGTTATAAATTTTTTAACCTTCCCTTCAATAAGTTTTTCAAAGCATGTGATTTTAGATTAAAGGACCTGCTAAAAATAAGAGGAGTTGTGATCAAAGACGGGGAGATTGTTGCGAGAGGTTTTCCTTTAATTCCTTGTGCCGTCGCAAAAACTTTGCGCAACTTTTCCGACAATTTTCTGCATCAGTACAAGCCTGATGAAGAAAGTGAGTTTTATCCCCGTTTTGATGGTATTTACATAAATTTGACTATAACTGATTCGGGTCCCTTGTTGACTACACAGAAAACTATAATCGATGAAGAAAGTGACCTTTATAAGTCCTTTTACGATTGTAATCCACCTGATTTTATTTTCGAAAAGACAGAGGGTATTTTAACTTACATTTTTCTACTTGTTTCAAAGGATTTTCAATCATCATCGCGTTATGATATAAAGGAAGAGTTTATCGTTTACATTGGTGCTGTTAATAAAGATGGCGAAATCGTTGATCATGAGTTTGATCTACCGAAGATATCTAAACCGGCCGAAAAGTCTGGCTTTTATTCTCTTAAGCGCTTAAGTTTCGAAGAAGCGGAAGAGCTTATCGTTGGAAAAAGAGACAGAGACATAAGACTGAGTGAAGGTGAGTCAGTCTACTATAAGACTGGTAATGTAAATGTGTTCTCAGTTGCCTATAATTGGCGCAGAGAAATCACAAAAGGTACAAATCTTTATAGGAGGTTTATCGTTTTTCATGATTACGCTTCAAGAAGACAGTTAAGGTTTATACATCCCAGCTGCGAAGGTTTAAATTGGCTTGAACTGTTTAATGGAAGGAGAAAAAGATATAGTTACCATCAGCTCTTTCCAACGATATCACACGAAAATCTTTTTAAGATAATAGAATCACCGTCTGAACTAGAAAGGATATTAAAAATAAGAAGCAGACCTGAGACAATCGGAAGACGTTTTATCAACATAGCATGGTGTTTTGCGTTTGCTGTACCAAAACATAGAATAATGGATGTGATAGATTTTTACCCTATGTTTATAGAAAGCATAAACAGAACAGTGCTTAAGTTTTCCAAAATGTGGTTTACCAGAGGCGTGATCTACACGAGAAGGTATATCACATGGAACTATTCTCCTTTAGTCGCCTCCAGACTTTTGGATATATTAAGACTCAGTGTTAAATTCTCATACGGAAGCTATGAAGCGTTTAAATATAACTTTAGGTATTTTCTGTATAATGAGTATGGTGGTTCACTTTATCTGATACTTGAAGAAGTGAATGCATCAAACCCAAGACTTGAATAGATAAGTTTTTGTATAAACATAAAATGGATCAAAAACAAGAATCAAAATATTTTACTGAAGTGGTCAAAAAACGCTATGATAAAAACAACGAAGTGATTGGAGAGATAATAGACAGATACTATGTTGTTGGTTCAAAAGATTATATTGATTATGTCGGTGATATTTTAAAACCCAAAAATATCACCTTTAATAGCTAACCGTGTTACACCTTTTAACAGACTTATTCTTCCACACTGTCTCTGGGGTTTATTTTGGTTGTTTAGACATATATAACACATTTTCAGTCGCTCCTAAGATCTGACTCAGATGACATGTTCCACCGTGAGATATCACCGTTAAACTGTGATCTTTTAAACATCTTTTTTATCTTTATCACGTTTGACACATTCCAACGTGATATGTCATCGTCAAACTTCGAAAAAGCAAACATGTAACTCATGTCTGTCACGTTTGACACGTCCCACTGGGATATGTCTCCGTTAAAGTTTGATCCATAAAACATATGACTCATGTTTCTCACGTTTGACACGTCCCACTGGGATATATCGCCTTTGAATCTTGATAAACAGAACATGCCACTCATGCTTATTACGTTTGACACGTTCCATCGGGATATATCTCTGTTGAACTTTGATCTATAGAACATGCCAATCATGCTTATTACGTTAGATACATCCCAGTTGGATATATCACCTTTGAATTTTGATCTATAGAACATATGGCTCATGTTTCTTACGTTTGACGTGTTCCAGTTGGATATATCACCTTTGAATTTTGATCTATAGAACATATGGCTCATGCTTCTTACGTTTGACACGTTCCAACGTGATATATCACCATCAAACATTGACTCGGCGAACATATAGCTCATGTCTCTCACGTTCGATACATTCCATAGGGATATGTCTTCGTTGAATTCTGATTTTTCAAACATGCTACTCATGTTTCTCACGTTCGATACATCCCAGTTAGACACGTTTGGACTTTTTCCTTTTGTATTAGAAAAAGCACCTTTCATCGATTTAACCCTTGAAACGTCCCACGAGCTTAAATCAACCATTTCGACAAAAATTGCACCCTTGAATATTTCGTCCATGAATTCGACCTCAGATGTATCATATCTGCTAATCAGTTCGTTTGTTATGTAAGTGTTGCTAAAGAAACCTGTACTATCTCTAGGCAGCTTTTCAGTCATTTAAAGAGATATGATAAATCAGATTCAACATCTGTGTTTTCGTTTCATGACTAGTCGACTCGTTGACTCGGTTCTATTTTCCTATGTAGAAGGCATCCTCTGAACTTTGAGTCAAGAAACATAGAAGTTAAGGGTGTAGTGTTTGCAATTCTCCACCGTGATAAATCACCGTTAAATTTTGACTCGGCGAACATATAGCTCACGTCTTCGACGTTTGACACGTTCCAACGTGATATATCATCATTAAATTGTGAACTATAGAACATATAGCTCATGTCTCTCACGTTAGACACGTTCCACTGTGATATCTCTAGGAAGTTTATCTCTTCGCATTTAATGCGTAGCTTAAAAAATAATATTCAACAAAGGCTAGCTGAGATATCATCTTGATCCAGCACCAAAATCTGTTTTAATAGACTGGTTTAATCCCTTTAACAGACTTTATCAGCTTAATATCAGCGTGCTAACAGACCATGTTTCGAAAAACAAGTTTCTTAAACAGTCTTTTTAAAAAACTTGTTGTCGTGATAAAACTTTGATCAAAAAACGTTAAAAACATACTTTTTTATCCCTGTTTATCCCGTTGAAAGAAGCATGTTTTTATGGCCACTAGATGGTGTATACTGCTCGTTTTTTATAAGGTTTCTACAAAAAATAATATATAAAAACACACGGGATGATTCTGGTGATAATTGGTCTTCGAGATACGCTTAATGGGATTTAAACACTCAAACAAACTTTGATCAAGTGTCTTACCGAAGTGTTTTGTTAAACCCTTTTTGAAACAGTCTTTTAAAAAAACTTGTTTCTGTGATAAAACTTTGATCAAAAAACGTTAAAAACATACTTTTTTATCCCTGTTTATCCCGTTGAAAGAAGCATGTTTTTATGGCCACTAGATGGTATATACTGCTCGTTTTTTATAAGGTTTCTACAAAAAATAATATATAAAAACACACGGGATGATTCTGGTGATAATTGGTCTTCGAGATACGCTTAATGGGATTTAAACACTCAAACAAACTTTGATCAAGTGTCTTACCGAAGTGTTTTGTTAAACCCTTTTTGAAACAGTCTTTTAAAAAAACTTGTTTCTGTGATAAAACTTTGATCAAAAAACACCAAAAACATGCTTTTTTATCCCTGTTTATCCCGTTAAAAAAAGCATGTTTTTATGGCCACTAGATGGTATATACTGCTCGTTTTTTATAAGGTTTCTACAAAAAATAATATATAAAAACACACGGGATGATTCTGGTGCTTAATTGGTCTTCGAGATACGCTTGATGGGACTTTAAACACTCAAACAAACTTTGATCAAGTGTCTTACCGAAGTGTTTTGTTAAACCCTTTCTTGAAACAGTCTTTTTAAAAACTTATTGTCGTGATAAAACTTTGATCAAAAAACACCAAAAACATGCTTTTTTATCCCTGTTTATCCCGTTAAAAAAAGCATGTTTTTATGGCCACTAGATGGTATATACTGCTCGTTTTTTATAAGGTTTCTACAAAAAATAATATATAAAAACACACGGGATGATTCTGGTGATAATTGGTCTTCGAGATACGCTTAATGGGATTTAAACACTCAAACAAACTTTGATCAAGTGTCTTACCGAAGTGTTTTGTTAAACCCTTTTTGAAACAGTCTTTTAAAAAAACTTGTTTCTGTGATAAAACTTTGATCAAAAAACGTTAAAAACATACTTTTTTATCCCTGTTTATCCCGTTAAAAAAGCATGTTTTTATGGCCACTAGATGGTATATACTGCTCACTTTTTACACAAACTGTTCACAAAAAATAATATAGAAATCATACGGGATATAGCCGGGCTTAATTGTTTTCGGGAAACACTTGTGATACTTTGAAACACTCAAACAAACTTTGATCAGTGATAAACCGAGACATGTTTTATTAAACCCTTTTTGAAACAGTCTTTTAAAAAACTTGTTGTCGTGATAAAACTTTGATCAAAAAACGTCAAAAACATGATTTTTTATCCCTGTTTATCCCGTTGAAAGAAGCATGATTTCATGGCCACTAGATGATATGTGTTTCGCAAAGCGTAACAAAGTTTTTTTTAAAAGAATTAAGACAAAAAACACACGGGGTATAGTCGGGCTTAATTGGTCCGCGGTATACTTAAACACTTAAACAAACCTTGATCAAGTGTTTTTTTTTCGAGATATCTTCAAGACACGTTTCTATAAACAAGTTTCTTAAACAGTCTTTTAATTTTTTTCCAGTGATAAACTTTGATCAAAAAAACTTTAAAAACATGATTTTTTATCCCTGTTTATCCCGTTAAAAAAGGCATGTTTTTATGGTATATACTACTCGTTTTCGCAAAGCGTAACAAGATTTTTAAGAAAAATAATACAAAAATCACACGGGGTATATCTGGGCTTAATTGGTTCGCGGGATACGATTGTGATCTAAAACAACCTTTGATCTAGTGTCTTACCGAAGTGTTTTGTTAAACCCTTTCTAAAACAGTCTTTTTAAAAACTTGTTGTCGTGATAAAACTTTGATCAAAAAACGTCAAAAACATGCTTTTTTATCCCGTTATTTCCCGTTAAAAAAAGCATGTTTTTATGGCCACTAGATGGTATATACTACTCGTTTTTTATAAGGTTTCTACAAAAAATAATATATAAAAACACACGGGACACACTCGGGCTTAATTGGTCTTCGAGATACGCTTAATGGGCTTTAAACACTCAAACAAACTTTGATCAAGTGTATCACGATAAATTTGATGAAAAAAAGTTAAAAGAAGCATGGTATTAACTGGTGATAAGCTATAAACCTCCCTCAATCATATCAACTGTGTTTATGCAAATTATTAAACGTCAACTACTCGCAGTCTCCTATAGGCTGCTAATAAACTTATCATCAATAGAATCCATAGTAGCAACCAATGAAGCATTTATAGATTTTATTTTGCCGTTTGTTTTCATTACCCACTTCTTTAACGAAAAAAGATGGCTTCTTGATATATATGTTGAATCTTTCAACCAAACTATTATTGGGTTTTCTGACCTCATCACCCTTCCTCTGTATTGCTCAAACTGCTGCCACGTTTTAAAACTGTGAGTGAATATTAAAACATCTGATTTAACACCGTCGAACTCTTTACAACAAAGTGCTTCATCGAATCCCGTTCCTATTTTTGACATTGTTCCTATTAACACACGTGTGTTAGAATAGCTGTTTTTTGTCCCGTATAGTGTATCAACCTGTACGTCTTTGATCAGCTCACACAAAAGTTCAACATGTTCCTTTAACCTTGACAAAACAATCAGTTTACTTTTCTTACTAAACAGTTCTACCAGTTTAACTATCAGTCTGTTTCTTTCTTCGTTTTTCGAAAGATCTCTGCAGTAAGCACCGAAGTCTGATAAAATACTAGAATCAACTGTTACCCCAGTGTTTACTACAAGAAAAGTGTATGGCCTTTTTGATATGGAAAATACTCCGTGAACACCAACTATTGACTGTATCATCTCTTCTGTGTTGTCAGGCCTTTCCAAAGTTGCCGTTTCAGCTATTACATACCTTGGTCTAAAACGAAACAGTGATATGATGTTATCTGGTGTACAGAACCTGTGTGCTTCGTCTATTATTAGTGTGCCAACTGTCTCAGCGAGTGATTCTGAAACCTTTCTCTTTGGAAGACAGATGATAAAAGAGGGGTTTTCAACTGGTTTTTCTCCCGCGATTAACACTGGTACTTCACCGAAACAGGTCTTAAGCGTGTTCAACCACTGATCAATAAGTATTTTTCTGTGTACAAAAATTGCTGTCCTATAACCTAACCTATGAGCCAGGTAAGACCCCATTACGGTGTTATGCGTTACCTTAAAGTCATCAAGCAGAAACCTTCCGTTTGAATCCAGCGTGAAACCAACTATTTCACCTTTCCCAGAATCAACGAGTTTAAACTTCTCAAGAGCAGACCTTGGCGCCGGTTTAGGACAAAACATTGTTGGTATAATAGAGTAGTCACCTCTAAACTTAAGCAAACCATTTTCCAGATAACCATTGAACCCAAGTGATCTTACCAGATAAAATGTTGTATAGTCATATTTGATCTGCATAACATCGCTTGATTCATGGTGATTATCAAAGTAAAAGGAATCACAGAGACCTGCTAGAACTCTTAGTCTTGTTTTTACCGAGTTAAAAAGGTACTCTTCCTCTATGGGAAGGTTTGACATAAAGCCGTATCTATAAGGATCTACTTCGGTATCTCTTGAGGGGAATTCTATACACGCTGTAACAAGCCGATAGTGATTTACATTGTCAATCTCGTTTACTGAAATGTCTTTTACTTTTTCATCTCTTGTATCAAAAACAGTAAGAATATGGCTGTAGTTACACACGAACGGTTCGCTGAACTCTGGCTTTACTCTCACTAGTCTATCAGTTCCGTAGACTATTGATCCTATGTTTCTTGGTTTACCATCGTCACCCATTAGTTTGTCATTCAGTGTTAACTCGCAAGCCTTGATTCTTCTTCCGTTGTGAAGAAGTAGCCCCGTTTCAGGGTGAAGACACTTTCCAATTCCTGGAGGGAGTCCCAGTGTTGTAGTTGAATACTTTAGGAGCTGATCGTAGGCAGTTTCAACTAGTGGTATTTGAATTTCCCTTAAAGAAGCGTTAAAACTTAGTTCCATTTTAACATGAGTGTCTAAACGATTAAGTAGTTTCTTTGTTAAGACACAAGCGAACCTAAAAGGCAGAACAACTGAATCATCCTCTTTGAAAAACAGTTTTCTACACTGAAACGTTAGCAGTTTTGCTATTTTATCCTCTTTACCAGAAACTTCTTCTAAAGAGACTTTAGCAGACATGTTTTAGTTACAATCAAAACAGTTTTTTTATTCGATTATTAGAGGTATGTCACGTCTTTCAGCCTTTCTTATTACCGAAAGCATGTATTCTACTGGTATTTTTGAATAATCACTGTCCCAGATAGCATGTCTGTCAACACGAGACCCTCTTCCCTTTAGTGAACCGTTAAAGTGTATCAGTTCTACTCTTAACCCGTCTCTTAAAGCCTCTTTTAGGTACTTGTGAGGAAGGTACCCAAGACTCCAAACGTGAGCGGTGTCAATACAGACTCCAAAATTATCATGCTTTCTTTGAAGCTCAAGACAGAAGTCAACGAACTCATCGTAGTCTGTTAACAGTTCGGTGCCCTGACCTGCTGGTGTCTCTAAAAGTACTTTACAATCTGTTTCATTCTTTTCGCAAACCTTTTTAAGTAAATTTCTCTGGTTGTTGATTGCTTCTGTAACTGACATTTTAACTGACTTTCCCACGTGAACAACTATTCCCTTTGCATCAAGCTCGGTACCAGCAAGGTACAGGTCACTAAGAAAGTCTTCTACTATCTTTCTTTCCTGATAAGTTTGGGAAATGTTCCACACGTAGGGAGCATGGATAAACAGTCTGTCAGCCCGTCTTAGGAGTTCACGATTGATATTGTTTATTCTAACGCCCGTGTATGGAACTCTTAAAAAGACTTGTGCCGGTTTACCCCTTTCAATAGATGAAAGGCTGTCTTTGTTATAATGTCTTCCGATTGACTCCATTTTAGATTATATTTAATTAAATAAGTTCAAATGATAACTGCTCAGATTTTTGACATAACAATGATTGATGATTTTGAAGCCTCTAACAGACTAGCAATACTGTTTTGGTGTTTTGATGAGGAATCGAAACCACTGTTGGTGAGAACATTCTTTAAACCATTTTTCTATATTCAGCTACCCGATTTTGTTAACGGTAACTTTATAACGTGGAAATCTGATAACGCGGGGAAAGTCGCAAAGGCGATTAAAGTTACCGAATACGAGTTTTGTGAAAAGTACCTACTTCATTACTTTCAAGGTGATAGAAAATACCCGATGCTAAAGTTGACCTTTAACAGTCTTAAAGAGTCTAAACGGTGTGAAAAGATTCTTGAAAAGCCGGTCCACGTTGATAGCATTGGCTGGGTTAAACTTAAACCACTTGAGAACAAAGAGATAAAACCGATAAGAAAGCTTTTATCACTTTGTAACATAAGGTACTCACAGTGGTTTACATTCGAAGGTGTTGAACCTGAAGAAAAGATAAGCACTATAACGGAGTACATTAGTGATTGGAGAACATTTAAACCAAAGGAAATGAAAAAGGTTGTTAAACCAAAGCTTTGTTCAGTTGATATAGAAACGTTTACAGTTAACGAAAAAACAATGCCTGACCCGCTTAGGATAAGTGACGTATGTTTTATGATATCATGCGTGTTTGAGTACAAAAGGGTACTAATTGTAATGGGTAACATCAGTGATATAGAAGACTGTGAGGTAATTAGATGCAGTGATGAATGTGACATGATTGAAAGGTTTGCTGACGTTATCCAAAGAGAAGACCCTGATGTGATTTGTGGTTATAACATCTTCGGCTATGACTTTCCCTACTTGGATACAAGAATAAAAATTAGAATGAAAGACTGGCCAAAGAGACTAAGTCGTCTTCTAGAATACGAAGTTGACGTTAAGAAAAAGTGTTGGAAATCGTCTGCTTATGGCTTTAACAAGATAACGTACCTTGACATGCCTGGAAGAATCTGTATTGACCTTTATCACGTGATTAAACGGGACTATAGGCTTGATAAGTATACCCTTAGTTTCGTATCAAAGCTTTTTCTTAAAAATGATAAGGATGACGTTTCACCGAAGGAGATATTTGAAACATACAGAACGGGAAAGGATCTCAAAAGGGTTGGTGAGTACTGTATCAAGGATTCAGAGCTTGTTATTCAGCTTTTTAACAGACTTAACACATGGATTACACTGGTTGAGCTTTCGTCGATAGTGGGCGTAAATATTGTAGAACTGTTTACCAGGGGACAAAAGGTCAGATGCGTTTCACAGCTATACGATATAGCATCAAAGAACGACTACGTGATAGACCAGAGGACATCTGATAAAATAAACTACACAGGCGGTTTTGTTTGTGAGCCGATCACTGGCATTCATGATAACATCGTCTGTATAGACTTTGCTTCACTATACCCTTCAATCATAATCGCCTATAACATTTGCTATACAACGCTTATACCGAAGGAATTCGATGACCAGATTCCCGATGAAGAGTGTCACGTGATTCATTACGGCGATATGAAGATAAAATTTATTAAACAGAAACACAGAGTTGGTCTGCTTCCAATGCTTGTTGAGCAGTTAGTAAGAGAAAGAAGACAGGTTAAAGCAGAGAAGGCAGAAGACGAAATGAGAGCGATTGTGCTTGATAAAAGACAAAACGCTCTAAAGATCTCGGCTAATTCGATTTACGGTTTTCTTGGTTTTCAAGAGGGCAGTCTTCCCCTTGTTGAGGGAGCGGTTTCAATCACCACTATAGGAAGAGAGCTGATAAATCAGGTAAACCAGTATGTTACTGAAAAGGGGGGTAGGGTGATTTACGGGGACACAGACTCTTCCATGGTTGATTTAAACACTGACGACCCGATAACAGCCGGGAAAAGGCTGGCAGAGGAAATAAACCGTCTTTTCCCTCAACCGTTAAAGGTAGAGTTTGAGAAGGCGATGAGACTTTTTGCCATAAAAAAGAAAAAGTACGCATACTTTATGATAAGCGAGGACGGTGGCTTTAAATCGGTTGAAGGAGAACCCATAGTTTACAAGAAGGGAATAGCGATAGCAAGAAGGGACAACTGTAAAGCGTTTAGGGTCGCTTATGAAAAGATACTAAGAGAGATACTTAAGAAAAAGCCTTTCGAAGAGCTTTTATCAATCCTGATCGACGAACTAAGACTGCTTTTAGAATACAAACTCCCCGTTGAGGATCTTGTGATAATCAGAACACTGGGTGCTTCCTATAAATCAGACAGCTATTTTATGAAAATTTTCTCTGATGAACTTAGACGTGTTGGAAAAGAGGTTAACCCCGGAGACAGACTTGAGTATGTAGTTGTTATGGGCAAGGACAAACTGGGTTATAAGATGAGACTGATAGAAATGTACGATGAAACAGAGGAAATAGACGTTATGTTTTACTTAAACAGTCTTTACGCTAATTCGATCGACCAACTTTTCTCAATCTGTTATCAAGGAGACGAAAGACTGAAAAGCATCGGCTACAAACCAAGAAACTCTAGAAAGAGAGGAGAGTCTATTATAACACCGGTTAACATGATATCAAAGATGATAGATGATCTAACTGACGGCTCTAAAGAGAAAATAATTGAGTTTTCTCAAACGGTATTGCCAAACTTATTAATTTTTCTTAAAAATATAAATGAGCAACATAATTAAGCTACCAAGAAACTGTAGACTATATTTTTCAAACAGAGATCTGGGAAAAGAGATAGAAAAGTATGATGTCTCCGAAGTTGAAAACATGGAGGAGATGTTTGGTAACGTTACCTTTACTGAACCAGTTGATCTTTCATCATGGAACGTTTCAAAAGTAACCACGATGAAAGATCTTTTCCGTTTTTCAAGTGGTTATTTACCCAACATTTCCAACTGGGACGTTTCAAACGTTACCAATATGAGTGGAATGTTTGATCATGCTGATTTTGAAAACGAAGTCTCGTTAGAAAACTGGAACACGTCAAACGTAAAAGATATGAGTTTTATGTTTTTACATTCAGAAGTTAAAGTTAATATATCAAATTGGGACGTTTCAAATGTAACAGATATGAGTCATATGTTTGAGGAATCAACGTTCAACGGCGACATTTCACGTTGGAACGTGTCGAATGTGAGGGACATGAGTTACATGTTTAAGGGATCAATGTTTAGCGGTGATATATCGCGTTGGAACGTGTCAAACGTGAGAAACATAAGTCATATGTTTGAGGACTCAACGTTCAACGGTGACATTTCACGTTGGAACGTGTCGAACGTAAGTGACATGAGTTACCTGTTCAAGGGTTCAAAGTTTGACAGAGCTATCTCTTTTTGGAACACTTCAAATGTGAAAGATATGAGTTTTATCTTCGCCTGTTCGGTGTTTCGCGGTGACATTTCAAGATGGGATGTTTCAAAAGTGTTGAAGCTGACTGGAGCGTTTAGAAGATCCAAATTCACTGGGGACATATCAAGATGGAAAGTTGATAAGTGTTTAGACTTCTCTGGTATGTTTGAGTACAGTCAGTTCAATGGAGACTTATCACGGTGGAAAATAAACGGCAACATCAAGGGAATGTTTTACGGTTCCAAGTTCAACCGAAATATAAACGTAGACCGCAACCTCGCTTTTAACACAAAGTCTGACATAAATGATGAAGATTAAAATAAACTCGTGTTAAAATGCTAAGAAGAATCATGGGTGAAGCAAACTACAATGAGTTCTGTATCGCCGTTTACAGGGGTGACTATCCAACCGACTTCAAAAACAGGGGGGAAAGGACTGATTTAAGAGCGTTCTTTCTCGACACTAACTACACACCAAAAAGGCTTGAAGAGGACATAATCAAGGGAAAATACAAAGAGCTACTTTCTATGGAAAAACGAGGGTTTAAACTAGAAAGCGTTCAGATAACAGTGTTTATAGTTGTTGTAACTGTTTTTTGGCTGTGCTTTTTAAATGGTCTGCTTAGTATGCTACGGTAATGAAAAACTGCTAAGAAACAGGTTTTCTTGTGGTTGTAAAGGGATGATCTGTGCTTTTTGTTACAGGCTGTTAGACAAGTGTCCAGTCTGTGCTGGTCGAGGTAAGCAATCAGTATTTATTATAATTATCATACTAATTATATCCTATATTTTAAATGATATACTACGGTTTATTTGATTGTAAAAACGAAGCAAGAATAACTGAACTAGAGAAAAAAGTTGCTGAACTGGAAAAAAGGATCAACAGTCTAGAGAACACGAACACTCCCGTCCAGGTTCAGATAGTTGAAGAAAAGGGCTTAAAAGACGTTAGTCCTGAAGTAAGAAGCAAACTTTTAAGCTACAGAGAAGCAATTGGTGTTAACCAGTATCACAGCAGTGGCATAACAGGACAGGGTATAAAGGTTGCTGTCCTTGACACGGGAGTAGAGGAACACCCATTTATTGGAAGGGTAAAAAAGATAAACCGTTACGGTCGAAATGACAACTATCACGGTACACATGTGGCCGGAATAGTAAGAAACATTGCACCTGATGCTGAGATAGTGGACATACAGATTTTCGACGGAATGAAGTGTGATCCAAACAAGATTGTGTTAGGTATTACAGATGCAATCAACGAGGGTGTTGATGTGATAAACATTAGCTCCGGTGCTTCGATAATATGGAATCAACCCGATTTTATGTTCCCGTACAACGGTAGTTGGGTAACCATTGATGCCATTTGGGAGGACCTTGAAAAAAGGGGAATTCTTGTTGTGGTTTCAGCCGGCAACGACGGTACAGTTGAACACTTTTACCGTCAGCTTGCTTCTTACTACACAGCGACACCCTTTGACAAACAGTTTCACCTTGGTGACACGGTAGCGGGAACAAAACGCCACAACTGGCCAATCACCACTACAAGCTGTTCAGTTGATCACAAGTTTTCAAAGTTTAACTCGTTAAACGTTAGTGTAAAATGCATGTCGTTTGGTGAGGACATTGTTTCAACGTGGGAAGGGGGCAAATTCGTTTCACTTAGCGGTACTTCAATGTCTTCTCCTCACGTGTCAGGTGCTTTGGCTGTTCTACTTTCAGCCTACAAGAGTAAGTATCCAGACGTATCAAAGTACGAAAGGGCACAAGAGGTAAGAAACTTTCTCCTTGGACACTGTACAATAAGAAACATAAAAGAGATGTACAAGCTGATACCCAGGTCAAAAGAGCTTGATTCGTCTCTCGAGTCTATGAAAAGGGCTGTTGAGAGCAACAACATCGTTCAGTTTAGCATGGCGTTGAGTATATTTACCGCCGTGTGGGGTAAAAATATCATTGCCAATAACCCTCAGTTTGCCGGTTTCTTCTTTAAACCAGTGATAACAACTAGAGAAGACATGCTATCAGCGTGGGAGTCAGTAAGAGTCTTCGTGAAAAATCTTGAAATAAAATACACAATACTTTCCCTCGGCTACGGTATAGTGAAGCTAGTGCCTTTAAAGCCAAGAGGCGATATGAAAGAGATCAAAAAGCCCCAGTTTGAACTGATTGAATGTGATCCAACTGTACAACTCTTTCCACAGTTAACCTCTCACTCTCTGTATTCTTGATCTTCTTCGTACTATATCAGTAAGATTTAACAAGGTGATTACTGTCATATAGACCTCGGGTGAAATGATAATAAGTGGACTAACCAGAGAATAGTTCCTATCACTCGTGTAATAGACTATGGTTGATACTATAATCAGTGTTATAAAAAAAGTGTGTTTTATCTTAAGTGATTTAACGGAAACGTAAGTTACCAGAGCAATCAACGTGTACATAAAAACGACCGAAGCAGCGTTAAACACTCTGGTGTACATTCCATCCTTAAGATTATAGAAGCTTTTACACTCATTGCACATGTAATAGCTTCTTTCACTTCTTATTCTCCATTGGTTTAAGCATTCCTCGTGAACGTATTTCATCGTACCTTTGCACTTACACGGCGATATCATGTTCTCTTTTGTGTCCTCTTCCAAACAGATCCTACAGGTCTCCATTTATTTACCGGATATTTTTATTATTTTCTATTAAGCAATATCATCTGTTTTTAAAAAATTTTTTTTATCAACAATTTAAAATGTCTAATTTAATAACATCGCTTAAACCAAAAGATCTTAGTTCGGATTCGTTTTTGTTAAAGTCGGCAACGGGAGTCGGCTTGATTGTATCTGGTGTCTTTTTAGCAGCGACCAACAAGACTGTAACTTCTGAGTACAGTTCCATTTCACCGAAGTGGACACTTAACAACGTGATGCCCTTGGTTTTAGTAATCTGGTTGGTTGCTATTGTAGCATTGGTATTAGTGTGGCACCAGGCAACATTGTTCACAAGCAACAAAGAGTTAATGAATATATTGATGTTTAGCATATTTGGACTCCTTTTCGTATACGTCTTCTCGTTTTTCAGCAGGAATGTTAAAGCTGCAAAGTACGTGATTTTAACTGTTACTCTTTTGCATGTTCTACTGATTGGCATGCTATGGAGAGAAGATTCAACTCGTCCTCTTTCGTTTATGGCCCTTGCAGTTTTTGGCTTTTTGGTTTGGAGGACAGCAAGTGACTTTTGTTTAGACAAGCGTCTTAATCTATCACAACAACTGCAGCAATAAACAGTGATACAATAAAGCCAACAAACATCAAACGACTTTTTGTTATCAGTAACGCCAGAAAGAAAAATAGTAACACAGAAAATGATATAATAACCGAACTGTATTTTCTTTTCTTTATCACAACAACTTCAGTGTTTTTGTTATCAAACTGACTTAGTAGCGTCTCAGTAGTGTTTTTCCACGTTCTCACTATGTCTCTCACCTGTTCATAGACATAGTTTGCTTCAGTCCTTCTTCTTATTATTGACTGTGAGACTGATTCTTTCTTGTCTTCAACAACTCTCATTTGATTATCTATTTTTTCTACCTTTTCCCTTACTTCATTTAACTCCTTTATTCTTTGGTCATGTAGTTTACTAAGCTGTTCCATGTTAAATAGATCAAATGATCTACGAACGTATGAGCCGTTCACGATTATATCTCTAGTTAATTCAATCATTTCATTGTCGATCTCTTTTATCACTTTGTCAATGCCGTTCACTGAGACCTTATAGTCCTCTTTTCTCTTCTGTAGGTCCTTTAACTGTTTAACCGTTTGTTCAATCACTGTTTCAGACACTCCCTCTTCACGCAAATATTTTCTTATCATTTCCTCTAGTAACAGTTTACCCTTAAGAATTTCATTGTAAAGCTTTTCATTTAAAAGAACGAAAAGCCTGAACTCGTTAACTAGATCTGGAAATGTGACTTTGACCGGTTTGCTAACAGAAGTTAACTTAAACTCAGTGTCATCAACAAAAAGCCCGATTGCTCTATCAGGACCATTTTCAGTGATAAAAGCTGCTTCTGGTGCTACAGTAGACTTAAAAAGTTCTGATAAAGATGCTCCTATCACAAGGTTAGCCAGTTTATCACTATAAATCATTGTTTTGCCGTCTACCAGCAATGAAACAAGTTCCGCTTTCTTTCCCAACAGCTCTTTCTTAAAAAGATGACTAAAGTTGTCTTTGATTAGTTTATAGACAACATTTACTGCCTCTTTTTTCGTCTTTATCAAAAAGACTCCTTCGATCTGTTCATCTAAATTGGCTGTTACCGTTACTGATGGAGGGTTAATCTCTTCAAGTAAAATTCTCATTTTAAAAGAGTTAAAATTATATTATTGTATTCATCATTTAGTGAAAGAGCATAGTCATCAGTTTCAACTAGTCTATTCTTAATCTCTTCCATTGTTTTGGCACCTGTGATTCTGTATCTTGTCGATATTTTGGCGTCAGTTTGAGAAAGGTATCCCGAGGAAACAATGTTTATATAGTTATCAACTGGTATTGGGCTGTCTACTTCAATATGAAGATAGACAAAAGAGTTGTTAAAAGTGTCAATAAGGTCACTTATGGAGTTGTTGATTGACTTTCCATTGAAAAAGGCATCAGCTATTAAGCAGAAAACTTTTGCCAACACCTTGGCTGCGGTGTCATAGTTAACAACACTCTGTGGTCCGTCGGTGACATTGTACGCCAAAATGGGACTGAGACAGACCGTTAACACAGTTGTATCCTGTTTCAAGTCTTTGTCAGCGAGGAGAAAGCGTATTGATTCGTTTACCTCGAAACAGTTGTATGGTAAACCCGTATCATGTGATCTGATATACCTTTTTCGAGCAACGCTGTCGTGTGGGTCTTCTGCAATCCACATAACATCCTTTCTGTTTAGGATCTCGTTTACAACTATACTAGCTTCCGGGCCATTAGAAACAATTAACATTTAAAATATACAATATATTTTTGTGTTACTTTACAAATTATGTTAAAAACAGATCTTAAGTTTCATAGAGAGAGTAGTAAAAACATTGTCTATGTTGACTTCACAAATGAGATACACAAAAACTTTAAACTGGAATCCAAGTCTTCCTTCCCCTTGGTGTACGCCATACCAAAAGGATCCAATGTTAAACCAAAAAAACTTAACGGGGTTGATAAGGCTGTTGTTATAGCCAATGACAAATTTAATCTTGAATTAGTTCCATATGATAATATCGAACTACACCTGATACTAAAACCGTTCGCAAAAAACATTGTTAAATATGATAACAGTGATAAAAGGGTAAAACGTGTATTCATTTACAATACTGAAATGCTATCAAACGTTTACAAAGAACTATTTAACACCTCTGAGGTTCACTATGAAATGGCTATCGCTTTGATTTCTGACATGATAATCATGGTTTCAACTGCTCCGGTAGACGATCTAACTGAGAAAACATTAAAAACATTAAAAACCTTTTACCCTGTTATAATGGACCCAGATACCGTTGAAAATCAAGAGCTCTATTCCATTGTGAATAGTAACTCTGTTCCAAAAACACTGCTAAATAACTCGTCTCTAGTGCTTCGAAGTAGATTTAATGGTTATGAGGATAAGTGTGTAGTGCTCAAGGTTGAGCCTGGTGACAACCGAGCCGAAGGCGACGGTGACAACCGAGCTGATGGCGACGGTGACAACCGAGCCAAAGGCGACGGTGACAACCGAGCCAAAGGCGACGGTGACAACCGAGCCGAAGGCGACGGTGACAACCGAGCTGATGGCGACGCCAAAGGCGACGCCGAAGGCGAAGCCGATTAGTTACCAAACATTCCTTCTGTATCAACCTTTTTAAGATCCCATTTTTCTTGTATCTTTTTCTTCCAGGGATAATTTGTTCCAGAGAACATAAATCTGGCCTCCCTAAGTGCTTCGGGTTTCCAGTTACTGATATCTCTGGCGAACTCTGAATCCTCAAACATATGATTCATATTTTTTACTTTTGATACATCCCAGGGTGAAATATCACCATTGAACACGGCCTTAAAGAACATGTACTCCATGTTTTCAACATTGCTTACATCCCAGCGTTTTATATCACCGTCAAAAGCGGATTCAGAGAACATGTAACTCATGTCCTTCACTTTAGATGTTTTCCATTTGCAGATGTTTCCGTCGAAGATTGATCTACAGAACATATGACTCATATTTTCAACGTTTGAAACATTCCAGTAGTAAAGACGTTTAGTAAACACTGAACCCATGAACATACCTTTCATGTTTTTCACGTTTGAAACATTCCAATGTGAGATGTCTCCATTAAACTTTGACTCAAAGAACATATAGCTCATATCCTCCACGTTTGACACATCCCACTGTGATATATCACCATTAAATGTTGATTTCTCAAACATGTGACTCATATCTTTCACGTTCGATACGTTCCAACAACCAAGAATGATATTTTTGATATTACTGCCCTTGAACATTGATCTCATTGACTTTGCTTTGGAAACGTCCCATTTTGAAAGGTCGAGAGTTGAACTGCACTTTGCTCCCTCAAACATGCTATCAAAGTTCTCGAAGTTAGAAACGTCGAGATTTACTACTTTCTCTTTGATAAGATCTAGGTTTTCTCCCTTAAACATTTTATATTTAGATTAAAATTATTACACTTCAAAAAATTGTATATCTGACTAATATATACTTGATAAACGAGGTAACATCATCGTTCTCTTCAAGATAGAATCTTAACTGTTTATCACCTCTGATTACTGTGAAAAAAGTGTCAGCCGGTTTTCTTAACACTATTTCGTTGCCCATTTCTCCTATTATTGTGTTAGGTCTGATACCTGATCCAATGTCTCTCTCACATATAATGTCAATAAAGCAGTTGCTTCCTTTAGGCGGAACAAAGCGTCTATTTGGAATAAAAACAGTATTTTCTCCGTTAAACATTGGTTTGTATTTGATCTCTATGCTCGAATCAAAATTGTAAACAGACCTCTTTTGAAGTCTACTCAAAAGCTGTTCCAAATCATAGTCACCTTCCTCTGCCTCAAACGTAACAGTGATACACTCTGATAAAAAAGAGCTCTCAAACAGCTTACCCAACTCGTAAGTAAATGTTATGTACTTTGAATACTTTGTGCAAAGCCTTTCTAAGTTCGGCTCAGGGTCTCCTCCCACCTCAACACACTCGAGAAAACCCTCTGCGCGCTTAAGCCAGTAAACCTTTAGATCAAGTTCTGAGTCAAGTTCCATAAACTTTTCTGAGAAGTGTGCTAAGTAGTTCACGTGACCTGTTCTCCTTGAACGAAAACAAACACCACCCATCGGCTTGAAAAAACCACAGTGACTTTTCTTTGATGGAATAGGGTCCTCGCATCTTTTTTTGATAACAACACGCTTTAACCCAAAGATTAAAGCCGGGTCAACTTTCTCCACTTTTAGCGGCCAAGAGACTTTAAGCTCATGCCCAACAATGTTAACAACTGGTTCATTTAAGCTACTGTCAGTAAATATAGTTTTAGCATCAAAGGTGGCCGTTATCATTTTACTATGAACATAATGTTTTTCTCTACCATTCTATCTGATTTTCACCCAAAAGCTGATTGATTGTCTTAAAGTGGTTGTTTCCGAAAAAACCCCTGTGAGCAGACAACCCTGACGGGTGAGCCGATATCAGTTTAATAGTGCTATCGTTTAAAAAGTCGATTAGCCTTTTAGACTCTCTTCCCCAGAAAACAAAAATGCATTTAGGGTTTACTTCTTCTATCTCTTTAATAACTTTTTTGATAAAGGGTAACCATAAGTAGTACTTTGAATGACTCCCAGGTGAATCAACATCACACGTCAAACAGGCATTAAGAAGGAGAACACCCTGTTTTGCCCAGTGAGTTAAATCACCCCCTCTCTTTGCTTCCCAGCCAGGGTACTCATTTTTAATCTCCTTAAAGATGTTTAATAGAGAAGATGGAATAGTATCGTCCTCACGAACACTAAACGCTAAACCCTGAGCCCTTGAAGTGTTATCGCTCAGAATCGACGGGTATGGGTCCTGTCCAACGATAACAACTCTAACCTTTTCGAGGGGAGTAAGCTCAAACGCCCTAAAGAGCAGTTCCTTATCAGGTACTATTCTCGTTTTCCTTTCGTCTAACTTTGATGCTATAAACTCAAGTTCATCACGTGCTTTCTCAAACACTGGTTTCCAGCTTCCAACCTTTTCGATGAGTTCAGGTAAACAGTCTTTGAATGACATAATTTAAATATAGTTAAATCTGTTTTATTAAATCAGTTTAAATGAATCTTGAACTGTCTTTGATTGTTTACTTTCTGGTGCTAACGATAACGTTTGTTGTCCTAAGACATAAACGATTTAAACTTCTATCCTCAACTGTTCTTTCGCTTATCATTTCACAGCTGGTTCTAAACGTATTAAACTCTCCCTTAGATCACGATGGAGAAATAAACTCATCAATTGCAACATATTATACCATCCAAGCGGTGTCAGTGATAATTTATTTTTCTTCTTTAATCTATTATACTTTTAGAGACACTTACTGAAACATAATTGTAAATTTTATGCTACTAAAATGATCTACCTTGGAAAGAAAGGTTTCACTTACAAAGAAGAACCAGGTGCTATGAAAATCGAAATCGTCAACGACTTTATCAAGGTGAATGATAGAGTTATTCCCTACGAAAGGCCTCTCCCGAAGGATGACTTTGATAAGGAAGGTTTCACGAAGGACATAGGCATAAGTGACTATCAAGAGGCCTTTAAGTGGGGTTCAGTTGCCTACACAGTGGCTATCAGCATCTTTTGTCTACCAGTAAACGGTAGTATATATGACACGGATAGTCTTATCAGGTATGATATTTTCTTTCAGTCAACATTTTTAGCAGTTGAGTGCATCTTTGATGAAAAACCAAACATATACAAATGGTTGATTAAGTTGGCAGTTAGTTTCACGACTCACCTTTTAGCAAAGAGGTTTCGTGATAATCACAGCAAGCTTGAAAAGCATCTGTCAAAGTATTATCAGGAGGATTTAAACGATATAAAGTTCCTTTTAACAAAAAGAACAAACAGTCTTTTAAAAGATTATATTGCAAATGTCTAAATGGCTGTGCTACTGCTTTTTATTATCATTGTGATAATGTCTATCTTTTTAGTGTACCTTATATACAAAAATGTTAAAATGATAAATCCAGAAGAGTGTCCCAGTATAAAGGGAAGATTCGCTCTAATACCTAATGCCGCTTACAAAACAGTCCTTGATAATCAGAGGGTTGACTCTATAGTTGAAGCACTTGATTTCTGCGAAAAGAAACTGTGTGATGCATTTGTTATAGCTGATGACACAGTTTATATAGTCGACACCAATTCGACCTTTTTGAACAGTGAGGGTTCAGCGCTTTTCGTAAAGCAAACAAATTGAACAGTAAATATACGTACGTTTAAATGCAAATGGAGAGACAGCTCACCAGAGAAAAGAACCTCTACAGTTGTGAACGCTTTATAGACCTGACTTTCGGTAAACTTACTCCACCCAAACTTAACATCAGAAAAGAGGAGTCTGTTCTGATGCGATTCATAGACATACACGGATTCTCAAAGGGTTTAATAGACATCTATGATCACTGGATAGATAATATACTTCCTAAAAGAATCTGTAAAGAGGTGTACATTGAACCAAACGGGGTAAAAAGGTACTTCAGAAATGTTAGGTTTAAAACTCCAGAAAAAACTCCCTACGACTGTCAACTCTATGGCTACAGCTATCTTGGAAAGTTGATAGCTGATATCTACTCGCGTGATGATGAAGAAGAAACCATCTTTAAAAAGGACTTTCTAATAGCTGAGTTACCAGTAATGCTAGGATCAAAGTACAGTCACCTGTATGACCTTACAGACGAGGAGAAAATAAAACTTAAAGAATGTCCAAACGATCCGTTTGGCTACTTTATAATAGCCGGTACAGCAAGAGTGATAAACATTCAGGAGGGGTTAAGGCTGTTAGTTAGTCACACGTTCGTAAGCATGGGTGAACTGGAAACAAGAATGACCTGTCCCACGTACAAGGGTACCACAGTCACACGCATCACAGTGAGTAAACAGCTTACCTCCCTCAGAGTAGAACTTCGAAAGTTAAATCACCCTGAAAGCTACCCACTTGTTCACATATACATCTACTTGGTTAACGAAACTTTGCCAGAGAAAATTACCAAAGACAGAATCAGGCTTTACGGGGAAGAGTTTTTCGAAAAGTACATTAAACTTTTTTGTAAAGAAGAAGAGTTACCGTTGATTTCCAACATGTTTAGAATAACCATAACGGATGCTAAAATAGAACCACTGAATATCAAAAGGGGAGAGCATGACTACATAAAATTCAGAAGAAAAATAATAGAAGATCTCTATAGCCATATACCAGAAGAATATAAGCTTTACACGCTTGCTTACTGTGCCGTGAAAACAATTAGGTATCAGCTCGGTTTAAGGCCTCAAGACCAGAGAGACTCGTGGGGAAACAAAAGACTTGATACAGCAGGGAAAAGCATGGAGAAACTTTTCAACGCCGTTTTTCATGACGTTTTTGAAAAGATGCTTTCAGTGAGTGAAAAGGTTACAGTGAATGATGAAAACAGAATAACCAATCTGTTTATTAACAGCTTTCAACCAAACAACTGGGGTTACAAAGGCGGCAAGGAGAACATCTCTGACTTTCTAAAAAGGGAAAATCCCATTTCAGTCTACTCTCAGATAAGAAGGGTAAACACTCCGATATCACGTCAGTCAAAACAGGACCAGTTAAGAATGCTACAGCCATCACAGATCGGCTACATCTGTGTTTCAGAAACACCTGAGGGAAAGAACCTTGGACTGCTAAAGTACCTTGCGATATCCTGTATCATTTCATCTGAAAGAGAAGAAGACTCTGTTATCGAGCTCCTTAGAAGAGAAGGTGTGTCAGAAAAGCCCCCAGGGTTACCAATAGCCATAAACGGTGTTTTTCGTTTTTGGGGGTCACGTGAAACTGTAGAAGACAAAGACATCTTTGGTAGAAACCTTTATCACATTGAGAAACTGTTGAAAGAGGAAAAAAGGGCAGGCTCCTTACCAAGGGACTCCTGTGTGTTCTATAATCACCTGGATGATATTTTAGAGTACTACTGTGATTCATCAAGACCGATGAGACCCCTGTTAGTTGTTAAAAACAACAGACTGTTGATAGACGAAGAAGACGCGTGGGACATGCCAATAGAGGAACTAAAGGCAAAGGGAATAATAGAACTAGTTGATGCGAGAGAACAGGAGTTTATCATGCTTGCTTCAGAACCGGAAAAGGTAAGAGAAAGAGAAAGGCAAAAAGAAGTACTAAGAAACGCCATAAACTTTGAAGACAAAGAGAACAGGGTTAAGGAGATCGTTAATTTTGTTTCAGAAAACAAGAGTAAGTACCTGAATAAAATTTTTATTGACACGGAGCTGGAAGAGGTTTTCTTCACCGAGCTTATAGCCTATAGTTTCTCAACACTTGCTAAAACGGGTAAAGTATCGTTAGAAGACTCAGTTAGAAACGCTAAAATCAGAGTTAAAAGCGAGTACCTAGAAAAGAGTGATCAAAAACAGAGCATAGAAATGAAGAAGACCAACGTACACGAAGAGGGTTTCGTTGACAAAATAATGGAAGGTGTTAGAGAGCAGTTTAAACGAGAGCTTAATAAACTTGAGTCAAGCATCCCCTTTACTCACAGTGAGATATCTCCCACGGCAATATTTGGTGTAGCCGGGTCACTTCAACCAAGACCAAACTGCTCACAGGGACCAAGAGCGACTTACCAGGCTTCAATGTGTAAACAGGCACTCGGTATGTATCACTTTAACAGACATTTGCGTTTCGATACCAGTTTTAAGATAATGGTTAACCCATCAAGACCAATTTTTGAGACGTCGACGGCTAGAATCAGTGGACTTAACTCTGCTCCAACAGGCACAATGGTTATCTGTGCCTTTCTGGCTCTTTTTGATAACAATGAAGACGCAATAATTGTTAACAAAGAAGTTATAGATAATGGCTACCTTGACATAATAAAGTATTCAACATACAAAATAGAAGTCGGTCCAGATGAAGTGATAAGAAAAACAAAAAACACAGAAAGGTTTAGTGCGATCGGTGAAGACGGTTTACCAAAGCTTGATCACTACGTGTACCCAGGTTACTGTTTGCTAAGCAAGTCAAAGAAAAGCGATGAAAAGGACACTTCGGTTTTCGCTGGTATAGACAAATACGGTTACGTTGATAGAGTAATAGTTTACAGAGATGCTTCGGGTGTAGTTAATGTCAAAATCAAACTAAGACAGTTTGAGAAGTACAAGTCAGGTGATAAGCTCGCGTCAAGATACGCACAAAAGGGCACGGTGAGTAGAATCATTCACCCATCAGAATTACCAATGATTTATGGTGGACCTAACCACGGCATTAGACCACACTTTTTTCTTAACCCTCACTCAATACCATCAAGAATGTCGGTAAACAAGCTTCAGGAAATGCTGTTAAGCAAAGCAGCCCTTTACACCGGGGAAAGAGGAGATGGAACTTCCTTTGTCAAATTTGATCTTGACAAATGGAAGTCTATACTTGAAGAAAACGGGTTAAACGGTTATGGAAACGAAACTCTAATCTGGCCAAACGGAAAAAAGATAGAAAACGTGTTCGTCGCGCCCTGTTACTATCAGTGTCTTAAGCACCATTCCAAAGACAAGTTTCAAATGAGAGCAAGAGGTGCTATCATGCCAATAACACATCAACCAGTGGGAGGAAGATCAAGAGAAGGAGGGCTTAAACTCGGTGAGATGGAAAGAGACGGTCTTATTTCACACGGTGCTTCGGGATTAGTGTTGGAAAGGTTCATTCACGCCTCTGACGCATATAAAATAGCTATCTGCACAGTCTGTGGTAATATCGCAACCCCAGTGATGAAACAGGGAAAAAGATTTTTTGAGTGTAGAATCTGTAAAGAAGAAGCCAGATTCGTTCATAGAACAATACCCTACGTGCTTAAAGTTGTAATACATCTACTTAATGGAATGATGATAAACACACACTTTAAAGTTGAAGAGTTCCCTAAAGACGAATTAACAAAAAAGTACGAGAAATACTCACAAGCACTTTTATAAACCTTTGTTGGCCTAGATTCAACTAGCCACTCGGGCCAGTGAGAAAGATCACCTTCAAAATCCGAATTAGTGAACATGCCATTAAGGTTTTTTATACTTCTTAAAGACCATTCTGATATATCACCGTTAAACTTTGACCCAAAAAACATAGAACACATATATTTTACTTTTGACACGTCCCACTTTGAGATATCACCATTGAACTCCGAGAACTTAAACATGGCACTCATACATTAGATACATCCCATTGTGAAATATCACCGTTGAACTTTGATTCAGCAAACATATAACTCATGTCTCTTACGTTCGATACGTCCCATCGCGATATATCACCATCAAATGTTGAATAAGAGAACATGCCACTCATATCCATTACGTTTGATACGTTCCAGTTGGAAATATTTGGGCTTTTACCCTTTGCTTTACGAAACATGTTCTTCATCGACTTAACCTTTGAAACATCCCAACAGTTTAGGTCAACGTCTTCAACAAACGTCGCACCCTCGAACATCCCATCCATAATCTCAACCAGGGACGTGTCGAATCTGTTAATCAGCTCATTTGTTATTATACGGTTTTTAAAATAACCTGTGCTATCTTTTGGTAGTTTTATTTTGGGCATGTTTAAAAAGATTATATTTTTCTGAATATCAATCGAGCGTGTCACGTTAAACCCTTTGTCAACTTCGTTTTTAAAAAATCTATGTCTAGTGATAAACTTTGATCAAAAAACGTCAAAAACATGATTTTTTATCCCATTAATTCCCGTTGAGAAAAGCATGTTTTCATGGCCACTAGATGGTATATACTGCTTGTTTTTTACAAAGTGTTATAAGAAACTAAGATAAAAAACACACGGGATGATTCTGGTGATAATTGGTCTTTGAGAAACATTTGATAGCTTTAAACCCTTAAACAAAACTTGTATCAAGATTCTTCGAGGCATGTTTCGTTAAAACTCTTTCTAAAACAGTCTTTTAAAACATTTGTTGTCAGTGATAAAACTTGATGAAAAAACGTTAAAAACATGCTTTTTTATCCCAGTTTATCCCGTTATAAAAAGCATGTTTTTATGGCCACTAGATGGTATATACTACTCGTTTTTTACAGATCTTTTTTAAAAAATAAGACATAAAACAACCCGTGATATAGTCGGTGATAATTGTTACGCAAAAAATGCTTGTTGAGATTTAAACCCTTAAACAAAACTTGTATCAAGTGATTCTCCTTATCTTACGTTAAACACTTTCTTAAAAAGTCTTTTTAAAAAATCTATGTCTAGTGATAAACTTTGATCAAAAAACGTTAAAAACATACTTTTTTATCCCAGTTTATCCCGTTATAAAAAGCATGTTTTTATGGCCACTAGATGGTATATACTGCTTGTTTTTTACAAAGTGTTATAAGAAACTAAGATAAAAAACACACGGGATGATTCTGGTGATAATTGGTCTTCAAGACACGCTTAATAGGCTTTAAACCCTTAAACAAACTTTGATCAAGTGATTTATCTGAGCATCACACGATAAACCCTTTCTAAAAAAAGCTTTTAAATAATCTGTTATCAATGATAAAACTTTGATCAAAAAACGTTAAAAACATACCTTTTTATCCCAGTTTATCCCGTTATAAAAAGCATGTTTTTATGGCCACTAGATGGTATATACTACTCGTTTTTTACAGATCTTTTTTAAAAAATAAGACATAAAACAACCCGTGATATAGTCGGGTTTAATTGATTCGCAGGATACGCTCATTGGGCTTTAAACACTTAAACAAACTGATTCTTCTAGGCACGTTTAGATAAACACTTTCTTAAACAGTCTTTTGAAAAAAACCTGTCCGTGATAAAACTTGATTAAAAAACGCCAATTTATCCCGCTGTATCCCGTTGTAAAAAGCATGATTTTATAGCCACTAGATGATATATACTACTCGTTTTCACGCAAGTGTTACAGACCTTTTAAAAAAAATAAGATATAAAACTCACGTGATATAGTTGGGCTTAATTAGTATGCTATAAACGTTTAGTACACGTTTAGTTGGCTTTAAACACTCAAACGAGTTTTTATCAAGTGTCTCACCGAGGAATGTTTTGATAAACACTTTCTTAACGATTTCTTAAACAGTCTTTTAAATTTTTTTCGAACGGGATAAACTTTGATCAAAAAACACCAAAAACATGCTTTTTTATCCCTGTTTATCCCGTTGTAAAAAGTATAATTTTATAGCCACGTATATACACTCACAAAAAATAAGATATAAATCACACTGGATATAGTCGTTGATAATTGGTCTTTGAGACACGCTTAGTGAGCTTTAAACATATTTCTATAAGACTTTGCTTCGTCAACATGTGTTATATAGATGCTTGACTGTATCACCTAGCATATTTCGATAACAAAAAAATATATTCAGACTAAAATGGCAATTAGAATCAAACTACCAGAAGATTCTTCTTACTATTTTTCTGGAAAGAATATAACTCGGGATATCGCTGACTATGACACGTCTGAGGTAATAAACATGGAGGGGATATTCTCTGGAGCTACTTTCGTGGAACCAATCGATCTTTCTTCTTGGGATGTATCGAATGTGATAAACATGAGTAAGGCCTTTATTTTTACAAGAGGGTATTCTCCAGACATATCAGATTGGGACGTATCAAACGTGAGAGACATGAGCCATATGTTCCACGATTCAACATTTAACGGTGATATTTCTTATTGGGATACATCAAACGTAAGAAATATGAGTTATATGTTCTATAACTCAATATTCAATAGAGACATATCACGATGGGATGTATCTAATGTAACAGACATGAGTTATATGTTCTATAACTCAATATTCAATAGAGACATATCACGATGGGATGTATCTAATGTGACAAACATGAGTTATATGTTCTATAAATCAAGATTTAAAGGTGATATTTCACGTTGGGACACATCGAACGTGAGAGAAATGGAATATATGTTTTTTCACACAAGGGATGCATCCAGTTGTGATACACTATTAGATGAAATAGCTGATGAACCAAGCCCAATTATTTGTTGGAGAGATATTAGTGAAACATCTGATGATGAACCAATCCCGATCAAACGTTCAAGAGAATATGATCCTAGCTATCACAGTCCTTACAAATTTAAAAGGCTATGAACACTTTCTGATACACTTTTTGACTGCAAACCCTTTAACTGTTTCTGTTATCACTTCACCGTTGCATAGAACACAGGTTAACAACGAGCCACACGGTGGATTACACTTAGTTGGATCTATTCCAGTTATAAAACCGTGATCAGTATCCGTTATAGACCGTTTGTTAACACACAGATATTCTATTTTAGATGTGATTCTAGGATAATAAATACAGTTTTTACTAGCGGCTGTGGTTATAAGAGTGGTAAGTGGTACAAGTCTACTAGGAGGTGTTTGTATGTTTGGACAGTTACTTGTTTTTAAGTTTAAGATGTATTTATCACACATCAGTTTAACGTTTCCGTACAGATTGTTCAGTGATAACAAAGTACTGGTTAACTCGTCAATCGTTACACCGGTTTCACAACTTGAGGTTGATTCTCCATTAAAAACTATATTTTTAAACTTTAAATATGAGTCGGACACGTGAGGAGAAGTACCGGATAGATAGAAAAAACCCTTACCATCTTCAACGGTTACCATTTCAATGAAATGTCTTCCATCGGTTAATTCGTGATAGGGAACATCTTCAGTAACTGTTCCAGAAGCATCTAACAGCAACCTTGAATCAACTTCACACATGACTTTAACCTCTACCTTTTTGGTTCCTATTAAACTTTTCACACTCGGTGAGGTGTTAACTTTAAACTTGCTGATTTCATCAGGCGAAGAAAGTTCCAAGAGTAGATCTGTTTGCGAACCAGCTGATCTGTACACTCGTAATAATATATCCTTTATTTTTAGCGTTTCATCATATGATACAAAAAACATAACCACATAATCTTCAGGGGTTACACTGATAAGAATAATTGTGACAAGACCATCAAGCCTTCTGACAATTACATCGCTAAAGTCATGGTTCTTTGTGGAAATAGTGATTTCACCAGGTATCGTTATTTGGAAATCGATATCTGGTATATCACCCTTATCCTTACACAAATCACCATTATCTACTAACGTGATGCTTATATATAAGCTTTTAAACACCACTTCAACCGTTGAAGGTGGATTATTTAAAGTTTGTAAAAAGTTAACACGATTGTTGTTTTTGTCAGTGAGTGTTATCGCTGTTACAAATCTCTTCACCTTTTCGATCGTGGATGCTGTTTCGATTGGTGTTATCTTTTTCCAACTGTTTTCTACTGTGTCACAGTGAATGCTAAACAGGTCTTCTTCTGATTTTATTGTTGGCCTAAGAAAACAGTTTCCTTTTTCATCAACTTCACTGCATGGTATGTCTGTTGCTGGTATGTCTGCTATGTCTTCTGTTGGTCTGTTTGTTACTGGTATCCCGCAAGTTAAGCATACTTTTATTATACAAAGTGCTATTATGATTATCATGTTTTTTATATAAACTTTATATTTTTTCTCCATTTAATATTTCACTTAGTCTTAGACCTTTGATTTCTCTTGGTACACCCCACAACTCAGGGTCTTTGAATTCTTCCAGTGGAAAGTCTTTGCTTATTGCTCTAAAGAAAAGACTCCAGTAAGTTATTTCAAGTCCGTTGCAGATCTTCAACAGGTTTGAGAAGTAGCCACTAACCTGATCAAGTGCTCTTATGAAGATTTTCTTTTCCGTGTTTAACCTTTTTATCAGGTCTATGTTTTCTTGGGTTATTTTAGTTCTGTCTAACGCCATTTCAATGTGTAAGTCATTAGCCTTGTTTTGTAGTCCATAAACAATCTCTTCTATGATCTTTGCCAGCTTTGTCATCTCAAACGAACAGGTTGATGTGTACGATGAAAGTTTCTCTATTTTCTCCATCGAGTGCTGAAGCTCCTTAAGTACTATCCTTGAGTATGCGTCAGAAGTACGGTTAGAGCAGCAAGTATCCTTCGCCAGTGGAAAGATACCTAGGTAAATCACTCGTTTTTCGTCTTTATTTGTTAAAACTGTTACCCTTTCATTGACATTTATGATGTAAATTTTTGATAACATGTCGACGACGATGCCATCGACATAGTTTCTAACCTCTCTCATCACGTTTATCAGCTTGAACACCTCTTCCTTACACTCATTTTTAACGAACTTTAAAGCCTTTTTTCTTAGATCTTCGTTTTTCAAGGCATCCTTCTCTATAAAAACTGGATCACCGTAGTCATTGTAAGTTTTGATGTAAAGTTTACCACTTGATTCTATAACTTTAACTATCTCGTTATTCATTTCGACTTAAACAAAAACTCTAAGAAAAATCATTTGACCTTTGGTACTGGAAGCTTATCAGTATCAAGCAGTTTCTCTGGTATTGTTATGTCAGCGATAGGTTTAAAGGGTACTATTTTTGGAGACTGAGTTTTTTTTGTGCTTTTCTTTTTTATACACTCTTTGCATCTTAGTTCTTCTTTGCTTTTTGCCTCTTCAGTGTTAACCGCCGGAAGGCAGCAGTAGTAACCCTTAAACTGTCCCCTTTTCGGCTGGTAAGCACAGACTCCACTCTCCTTTTCGTATTCCTCCTCACTTCTCCACCTACCGTTTGCTGGCTGTGATCTCTTTTTACTTATCGACGACTTTAAGATGGTCTTTATCTCCTCCGCGCTTTTTCCCCTTATCTTCTCTTGATTGCTGCTATCAGAGAGAAACTCTGCTATACTGTCAACCATGTCATTAAAGAACGCTAAGCATCTGTTGTAAAAAGCTGTCTCCATATTTGCTTTATGATCATTTTACAGTGGTTTCAATCATCTATGTATATGGGAACATCGTCTGAAAAAATCTTGCTAAGAAGATCCTCTGTTTTATCATCATACTTGACTCCTAGAAAGTGCTTGTTAAACAGCATACTTTTAATGTTTTCCCTTTGATCAGATGGAAACAGATCACTTTTCTTGACTAACTCTTCTTCTATTTTTTCCAATAGAATTTTTTTACAGGTTGTTAAGGGTTCAAGTCCGGGATAAGGCTTTTCTCCAAGGGTAAAACCTTTTGGTAATTCGCTCATTTTTTTAAATGTTAACTTAAAAGATGACTTCAAACATGTATTATGTCCTTTTAACTGTACTTTTGATAATGATCTTCAGTGTTCTAATCGCTGACACCATATACTTCTTTATGCTAAAGCAGGATGATAACACAGTTAGTCAATCAGAACTAAAAAACATGTTCGTCTTTAATCTTCTATTGACAGTTATCGCTGGGGCTACTATAGTTTTTGTTATGGTAACAGCAACATCTAAATGTAAATTTAATTAACTAAACTGAAAATGAGAACTCTGTGCTTCTTTACTCACGAAAGGTGTCCTTACTGTAAACATCTTAAGCAAAGATTAGACAGTGATAAAGAATTCGTAAAGAAACTGATGGTTTTTGACCGTCTTATCAACATACATTTCACTGATCTAAGTGAAAGGAAAGCCTTTTTAAGGGACTTTAACAGTTCCGAGAAAAGAGAGATAACAGTAGACCAGGACTTCTTCAGAAAGTATGTTAAGTTCTTTCCATCAGTTGCAATTTTTGACGGAAAGGTGATGGGTGATCACAACGAGATCACTTCTGCTGTAATTGACGGCTATGACCTGGAAAACGACACGAAAACCAGTTCCACAAGGGACCCTGTAACATTTGCTCGTAGCTACGTGGGAAAACCACTTAAACCCCTGTCGTCCATAGACATCAAGGTGCCACCCGGTGTGCTTTCTGAAGCAAAAGAAACCGTTTCCGATGAAATACTAAAACAGGACCTTATAACAATCTTTGAAAAGACTAAATAGAAACGTCTTTATAAAATGGAATCAGTGATAAGAAAATACACAGATGAAAAACCAGTAGTTGTAAACGGGCTAGAGACCGTAGAAGATGATTCGGTTGTAATCGTGCAACCCGGAAATAATAACTCACTCGAGGCCATTTTAGAAAACTATAGCAATGCGTCTATGGTTTTTGTTATCGGCGACAAAATGGACATAACAGAAGTTGATGGGTGGACTATTAAGGAGGAAAAATACAGAACAGGCAGGGGATACAAAAAGATCATAGTCTGTTTAAGAGAAACGGTTTCTTTAAAGGAAATCGCTTCTGAATCAAGCAAGCTAATTCACTCTAGCCACAAGGTTCCCAACAAGTTTGCTGAAATAGTAAAGGGTATAAAGTTAAGCTCATATGAAGATACAAAGAGCAACAAAAAAAAGAACCGCTTTGAGTCCTTCGTCGAGTCCATCCCCCAGGAAATAAAGGTTGAAAAAGAAAACAGAGTCGCCTGGGTAAAGGCTTTAAGAAAACATCTTTCTTCACTGTTAAAACCGATAACAGACGATGTTTCAAGTCTACTTGACGGCGAAAAGACAAGAGTCTGGATGCAAGCCTTTATACACAGCAGCTATGATCCAGAGTTTAACTATGAAAGACTCGAAACACTAGGTGATAGCATATTAAAGTACGTTTTTAGAAAGTATCTGTTTCAAAGGTTTCCAAAGATAAGCTCTGCTCAAATAACAAATTTTGACACCTATTATATGTCAAAAAACTATCAAGCATCAATCTCAAATAAACTTAAACTTAACCTTTTTCTTTTAACAAAAGATGATATAAACTCAATGTCTATTTCTGAGGACCTTTTCGAGTCTTTTATCGGAGCGCTTGATGTTGTAGGAGACATGATAGATTTTGGCTTCGGTTCGGTTCTTGTGTTTAAGTTTATTCGTTTTATATTTGATGACGTAGAGTTCAATGACAAGCGAACTGTAAACCCTAAAACATTTATAACACAGACTGCTTCTAGGCT
Organism: Patescibacteria group bacterium; assembly: GCA_026004595.1. Classification (GTDB taxonomy): domain Bacteria; phylum Patescibacteriota; class WWE3; order UBA101185; family UBA10185; genus UBA8498. The sequence continues at coordinate 40,600 of BPJL01000008.1, forward strand.
TTGGGGAGTTGATTCGATAGCAAAAGTAATTGGCAAAAGGGATGACAGGTACGTGTGCCGTTTTAATTTTAATGAAGACGTCAATCAGTTCTTTGACTCGCTTAAAATAAAGCTCCCCGTGATTGAAGGCGAAGGTTCAACTGAAAAGGGTGCTACAGTCGCAGCTTACCAAAACTTTTACAACTTTCTCCTCAGAAAGGGTATCACAAAAGACGTTGTTGACAAGATTAAAGCTAGAATGGACCTGCTTTCGTTGAAAGAGAGCAACAGTGAACTTGTTGAAAAAGCGATAAAGAAGTCACTAAGCCTGTACCGTTCAGCTGACATAAGGTTTATAAACAATCATTCTACTAATAGTTTAAGAAGCAGAATGATTGAAATGGTTGTTGTAAAGCCAAGTGGAAATATTGTCCTTATTGACTCGGTTAACGAAGAAAGAAATGTTACTAGAGAAACAATGTGTATTAACCTTTTATCAAAGTTTGTTTCTTAATCATCAAAACTCTCACTGAGAAACTGTTTTAGACTGACGTTATCGTCCTCTTTTCTTCTAAAGCCGCTTTCAAAATATTCTATCTCTCTTTTTAATCTTTCGTAAACCTCTTTGTTCTCCTTGTATTTATTTAGGGTTTCTGTCTGAAGAGAACGTGTACCAATTGGTGTTATCGAAGTTACAACAGCTGATATAACGTCATACTGCATAACAACTTTTCCTCCTCCAATGTACAACTGCTTAAAAACAACGATTGGTATATACTCAAAACTTGCACTCTCAAGTATTTCCCATGGTATCGTCTTAAACGGTTCTCCTGTTTTGTCTTCTACTGGTGCTTTAAATACACACTCTCTTCTTTTTGGTGTTCCAGGTTCTCCAAAGCACCTTAAAGGCATATACTTAGATGGGTTGCTTCCCTTTATCACTTCACTTGTGTTTGGATCCCTTGGATAATAGATAGGAAATGCAAACATTCCAGGCATTGCTTCTTTCGATGGTAGTTTTTTGACTGATGGGATCTGTGATCTAAGTTCCCAGAGTCTGTTAACAAACCAGTCATACAAACTTGTCCAAAAACTGTTTTTGTCTAATGAGCAAAGCTTTGCACAGTCCTCATTAGACATATCGAAAATGGTAAAGACGTGAGCTGTTTCACCATTTCCATACATGCTTTTTCTTCTTATTATGCCCGACGGAGCACGAAGCTTTGGAAGCTCTACTGCCAAAGGGGCTACAACTTTTACCTTTTCTCCACGTACTTCTTTATCATACTCATATTTTATCGGCAGAATCTGGTACTGAACGGAGTCAATTATTTTGCTGGGATTGTTTGGATCCTGTCTTGCTTTGGAAGTTCTTGTTTCTGGTTCCGTTTTTACCATACGTTTTATGTCAAACTTATCCCAAGTTATAAACTCACTGATTTCCATTTAGATAAATCTAACACCATTTAAACAATCAATTTGAGTCAAAGATGTTAACAGCCTCTTGTTTACTGGTATTTCTCTAATGAACCTTCGCAAATAGTACTCAACAAGCTGTTCACTGTCAATAATAAAAAGGCCATCTTCTCCTGTTTTGAATTTAATATCAACGTTGTTAACGAAAACGTTGTCCATTATCTCCCTTACTCTTTCGGTAACGGTAAAACAGCTACTGATGTTTAACTGCATCTTCGCCTTAGCCCAATAAATACTGGCTTTTTTTTCCAAAACCAACTGTGTTATCTTGTACACTGATTGTTTGCCGATAAAGAAACCGTGATTACACCCGTAAATCGATGCCAGAAAAACGTATTCTATTATTGGTATCATTTCAACGGCATAATCAAACAGGTTATCGATGAGATCATGTCTTACTAGACCCTTAAGGGCGACTGCTGCAATAATTGGAATAAAATTTTCTGGGCAATCATAGTTTTTCACGATGTGGTTGATTCTATTGTTAAAAATCTTTGGTGTTTTAACAACTTCGCCGTTGATAAGCTGAAGTATTATAATCAGTATCGTTCTTTCCTCGTCTGTTTTCTCTAAAAGACTAAAGTAGGGTATTAAACCCTCTGGTATTTCGTACAGTTTACCGGCTTCAAAAAGAGCTACTGCCTTTAAAAGAGCTTCTCTACTGTTTTTCTTTAAAAGTTGAAAGTGGTTTTCCATCTCATCTGTCCTTGTGAACTCATACAGTTCAAAAATTAGGTTAACTGTATCTGAAATCACCTCGTCAAGTGTCACAAACTCTTTCTTTTTAGTGTTTATCGGAAAGAGTGCGTCTCTGATAAACTCCATTTTTATTGGCGTGAAAAAATGTCCTTTACTTCGTCGTCTTGCATAACACCCGTTATGGTTCCAATTATGTCGTCTGGGTTTTTAATGTTCTTTATCACCTTCGAGACTATCTTACCAATGTTTTCTATCATCTTGTCGTCTATCGTAGAGGAGATCATCCTTTCGACTTCGTTTGGATCAACGTTCTCCTCTATGCCCGCCGATTTGATCACTGATGAAATTATTTTTCCAAGTCCAGAAAAACCACTCCCAACACTCGAACCTTCGCTCACCAACAAATCATTTGGTAAAATCTCTTTGATGCTTTTAACATTGTTTTCTAACTTCTTTTTATTTTCCTCATCAGTGGCAACAAAAGTCATGATGGAATAGAGATGATAAAGTATCTGTGCTGGATATGAACCGTTTTTCTCGTCTCGTTTAGTTAGTTCAATCGCCGTGTTGTAAACAGTCGACAAGGGAAAGCACTTGTCCTCGTAAAGCAGTCTATGTCTACCACTCTTAAGCCACGCGTCCTTCACTCGGATTGTGTCGTCATTTTCACTGAAGATTTCGTCAACAAGGTTATCGGTGTTGTTAAGGTAAAACTCTTGGAATGACTTCTTCAGCACCGAATAGTCATCGTGTACAGAGGCCTGTAACGCGGTTATCTCAGTTAACCATTCAGCCTCTTCCTTGTTAATTTTATCATGAATGTTCTTACTAATCTCGATAAGAGCTTTTATATGTTTCTCAAAGTCCATTTAGAAGTTTATTTATATGTAAATCAAAATCAAAATGGGAACTAATTGCGGAAAGCACTTAAAACCAGTACCAACCAATAGTTGTGATGGTGGTGTGATTGACATTCCCCACTTTTGCAGCTTCTTGATGACAGGTAAAAGAGAATTCTGTAGAGCAATCGGAGACGGTGAGTGGGTGTATGACAGTAGTCACGGTTTCTGTTTTTTTGACGGTATAACAGACTTTGGTTTCGGCTGTTGTCATGGTACATGTGGTATACCATTTGGTAGTAAGCTAAGGTGCAGAAGGGTTAGTTACAAAGCTGATCCAACTAAATGCTGTCTTCAGGACTACGTTTGCAGTAAAAACTGCTTTGTCGATAACAAAACATGTGATCCTAAATACAGGGACTCAAGTACACCGGAATGCAAACAGAGGATAATGTCATACTGTACAACGGGTGAAGACCTGCTTGACAAGTGGAACAACGAGTGCTATCAGAGTCTATGGAGAATTCTCTACAAAAGCTGTCTAAAAGAAAAAATAACCGGTCTTCCTTTTGACACGGAAAACTTTCTTTTTGCTAAGAAGATGATAACAACTCTTTTTGAGAAATACTTAGCTAGTGGAGGCGTACTCACTGATGACCCAACAACTACGGGAGACACTACTCTTGATGGAGTACTCTATAAAATCTGCTATAACACTCCAAGTTTATGTGAAGATTTTCTGTCGAGGTACTGTGTTAACAGAAAACCTTCCAAATGGTGTGGTTGTTATACGAAACAGTTCGATTTAATGGTACCAAGAGAATGCTTACCCTCGTGTAACAGAAGCGGTGTAATTGGAATCTCGACCAATAACAAGTTGGGTAAAAAAATATGTGATAGCACTATGTGTGTGATAGAAGATAACACCATATCCATATTTAAATCAGAGATAGGCAATATCAGTTTTGAACAGCTGTGTGGCACATGTCTCAAAAATGGAGGAGGCTGTAGCTGTTATATTCTAAACAACACGATAAAGGCGATCGATGGAAATGTTGGCGAGATAAACCTTTCCCAAAACTGTGACAGCGCTCTCTGTTTTAAAGACGGAAAGCAGGTTGACTGTTTCAGTGACATTAAACCAACAGTAATACACCCTCATGAAAAGATAGCCATAATACTTTTGGTATCATTCGCTGTGACAATGCTACTTATAACTATTCACAAATTTTATAACAGATATATTTCCTATAAGAGGACCTTATAGTACTGTTTTTAAAAGAAAAGAACCAGTATATCACTAGTATTATCATCGGTGTCAAAACTCCAAGCATGTAAGAAATTACTGAATCTATCATTTTAAAATAAGACATATTTAAATGGACTTTAAACCAAAACTCGTCATTATAAGATCAGATCTTACTTTATCCAAAGAGCTTGAGGAGCTTAATAAGGCAAAGGGAGACAAAGAGATCGCGTGTTACTTTATCAGGTGTGACTACAGAAAAGTAGACAAGACTAACTATGATGAAACAAGAACAATTGCAATAGTTCCTAAGTACATATACGATCATTTTACTAAAAACAGTGTACCAGAGCTGTTGATGGAAAAATACCGTATTGATAAAACAAAACATTACCCGAAAGATGAAGCGACTTTTGCCTTTTTTATACCCCTTCCAACCTACGTGAGCGATGATATTAGCAAAGAGGAAAGGCTTCTTTACTTGTCACAGCTTTATCTTCACTTGGAGCATTTCAAAAATATTGGTATGTTCGATGATGATTATAAAATACTTATACAAACTTTAGGCGGTAAACCATTAAACAGAATGATCGTGATTTTCGAGTCCATGGCAGACGTCTATTTTTCAGAAGAACCAAATGAAGAGGTGCAAAAGAAGATGGAGAAAATAGCAAAAATCAAGGTAGCACTTGATCTGACGCGTTGGTTTATTCCTCGCGATGGAGAACTTTTTCCCTATGACGATAAGGAGTCTTACTACAGACACGTTTCCTGGTGCGAAAGAGGAAAACTGTTATCAACACTTTTTAGAAAAAACTTTATAACATATGATAAAGGAGAATCAAAAGTCCTCAAAAAAGTGGAAGAGGTCAGCAAAAAGAAGCGTGAGCCGCGTGAGCCATGTGAGTGGCGTGAGTTGCGTGAGCGACGTGAGCAACGTGAGCAACGTGAGTTGCGTGAGCGAAGCGAACGGCGAAGCGAACGGTGGCATCAGCCGTGTGGTGAACATTGTAAGCCATTCGAATCACACTATCAGAGACGATATTGGCAACGTAGACGGTTTGAACCACGTTGGTACTATGGAAGACGTAGATGGTTTGAGACGGGTGATCGGCGTGATTGGCGTGAGCCGCGTGAGCAACGTGAGTGTGAGCAACGTGAGTTGCGTGAGCAAAGCGAACGGTGGCGTCAGCCACGTGAGCAACGTGAGTTGCGTGAGCAACGTGAGCAACGTGAGCCGCGTGAGCAACGTGAGCAACGTGAGCAACGTGAGCCGCGTGAGCAACGTGAGCGACGTGAGCAACGTGAGTTGCGTGAGCAACGTGAGCAACGTGAGCAACGTGAGCGACGTGAGCAACGTGAGCGACGTGAGCAACGTGAGTTGCGTGAGCCGCGTGAGCGACGTGAGCGACGTGAGCGAAGCGTAACGGTGGCGTCAGCCGCGTGAGCAACGCGAGCGACGTGAGCAACGTGAGTTGCGTGAGCCGCGTGAGCGACGTGAGCGACGTGAGCGAAGCGAACGGTGGCGTCAGCCGCGTGAGCAACGTGAGCGACGTGAGCCAAGTGAGCGAAGCGAACGGCAAAGCGAACGGCTGCTTGAGTCAGAAGAATGGGTAGTAGTTAAGCCAAAAAGAACTTTCCATTAACATACTTTAGATTGATTATCTCTTTAATCTCATTATCCTCCATTTTTATCATTTTTGATTTTAGCTTGCATAATGCTATACCAAGTCTAAGGATGTCAAAAAGCCTTGCTTTCTCTGTTTCTGATAAACAGTATGTTTCTGACAGCATTGAAACATACTTGCTTAAGTATACCATTTTTTCGGGATAGGACTTTATCTGACTCCAACTAACTATCTCTTCTGGTTCCGAATCAGTTATCTTTTCCTCTTCGTTAGGGGAGAAAAGACCTGCTTTGGTTTTCATAAACTCTATTAGAACTGTCTTTAGTTCTTCTCTAGCAACTGTGCTTAAATCAAGCTTTGACTGTCTTGATGATTTGTAATGAAGAACTCCATCAACAAACTTAAAGCCGCGGTAAAACCTTCCCTTTGATGCCTCTTCAAAAAGCTTTTTCCAAAACTCATCGTCTGTTTCATCAGCTATCTCCTTAAATATGGGATGAATGATCTGTTCATCTATCTTTTTTAAGCCTCTTGCGAGAGTCTTGTTCTTTCCCGTGGGGTTAAGAGATGTTTTCTTCTGACTTGAAGAGTATATTGGCGTATCGTTGTCCGAAAAAATAACTAGCATATCATTCATTTTTGTTAACTAAAAACGAACAATGTTTCATATATATAAAATGGTAACTAAAGACATAACAGATTTTCTTCCTATATACGTAAAAGGCAGAAAAAACATAGAGGAACTGCTCTTTTGGTACCTAAAACTGGTGATGTATGATAGTCATATTAGAAAATATATAAAGGAAAATTTTTCTGATGTTGAACTGGTTTGTCACTGTGAGGGACTAAAGTATGACTTGTGTCAGGGTGATATTATTGTTCTTATTTTAAGGAAAACAATATCACCCGGTCTGTATCGGATAATTTTGGAAAGAGGATATGACACTACTGTTCCAATGGCTGATACTATTGTAAAAACTGGTTTGGTTAAAGGACCACGTAACAATAGACTGATATATAAAAGAGTTAGAAATCTGGTTTACTTAGCATCATACCTTGATATGGACATAAACAGTTTAAAAGAACACTGTTATGAAGATTCAAATAGTGAACTATCAAAACTGTTAAGGGGTGGTGAAACAACTGCTAAAAAATTATCATACGATCTAAAGATTTCTAAGAAAGACGCAGAGATGATAATAAACTCAGACTGTATTGATTCTAACTTATTACTTGATGAAACTGCTTTTGAACTATACATCCTTGGAACACATACTTTTCACCTTCCTGAGAGCTAAATTTACCGTTTCAAAGTTCCAGTTTTTATCCGTTACTATACCTGAGTTTATACAAAAGTTTGCTGAAACCCTTCTTAGAGTCTCAAAAACAGCGTACCTGTAGTTAGCGCTTTCTATCATTTCCATTAAGATTGTTCTGTCTTTTACTCTTGGAAAAAGCTTGTATGTGTGTATACAGCCCTTTATCGCAACTGTTTCAGGGTTCATGCACCAGTTTGGCATTGTTAACTTCTCTTTAGTCGAAGATCTTTTTGGTGCTATCATCTTTCTATTGTTAATCTGATAGTAGTAATACCAATAAACAATCGTGAGCATTGATTTGATTACTTTTAGTGTTTCAGTGTCTGGGTTTGGTGTACCCTTTCCACTGAACACTGGAAAGACGCCAGTAAGCTTCTTTTCCATCAACTCTGTTAACGATAACTTTTTGTCGGACTGAATGAAAGCCCTGTTTTCACATGAGAAGTCTTCTACTATACACTGTACTTCATAGCAGTTAAGAGGAACCTTTGAATAGTAGATGTAAACGATGTTGTTGTCGGGAAGTGACATTTTTATACCCTTTTTGCTTAGTCTAAAAGTGTTCTCTTTAACCCGTTCAACGGTAAAAGTACCATCTGAATCAGTCGCGTCTTTCACTGCTTGAATACTGTCCAGAAAACAGTATAATTTTAGTTTATCAGTATCCTCAAAGACAAGGTTAGTATCAAAGACGTAAACATTTCCTTTCACCTGTTCTAACTCTTCTTTAGTGGGTAATATTACATCACCACAGATGACAAAGTTGGTCATTTTAGAACTGTTTGATATTGTTGTCTATCAGTTTTGATGCTGTTCAATCAGTTTTGATGCCCTGTAGGTTAGAGCCTTTTTGTATTTGTCATCGTTTGTGTTTTGACCTCTTCCGTTTAAGATCCTCTCACATGTTTCCCATTTACATCTTCCCAACGTTTCATCATCTCCTTCTATTTTACCCTTTTCAAATGAAAAGGTTTTGTAAAAGCTTTTATCGCAGAAGTAAAGCTTTCCAACTGGATTATCAACCTTTACCAGTTTATCACCGTCAAGTTTATAGTCCTCAAAATACTGTATTGGACAGACACAGTCTTTACCGTCTTCTTGGGTAAAGTTGTCTAATCTACAAGCATACAGTATGGGAATAAGCTTTAACACTGGGCTTGTTGGATTATCTTTGCCACAGATCCAGTCAGCATAGCACCAATCACTCGGGTACTTGAGTATTGAGATCTCTTTACCCTTGATAAAGAAGTAAACAACAGTTAAAACCAATAGTATTAACATCAGGATTATCCATATGATAAATAGCATGTTTTATGTTGATGATACTTTCTTTAGATTTTGTGACACCTGTTCATGTATTTTACCATCTGATCCCTTTCTCCAAGCAAGAGAACCGTCTTCACAGTGATAGATCGGACAGCCCACTGATTCGTTGTTAAGAATGGAATGATAATTATGATAAGAAACACCTATTAGTATCACAGTTATTATTATTAACACTACTGTAATAGAGATAAATATAATGAATATATCCATGTAGCATAAATTTATATATAGTTTATATAAAATGGAAGATATAACATTAGACAGGGAGAGAATATCTGGTCCGGTGGATAACACTACTCCCCACTGTGTACTGAAACAGCTTCTGGATAATATTAATCTAAACTCCAACGTTAAAGTGAGATATGATGATGGAACTGATCTCTATAAACTTTATCAAAAGGTTAAAAGCGATGATATAGAGTTTAAAAGTTCCAGTGATAAAACCGCTTTAGCACTGTTTATTAACAGTGACCCCTTTGTCTGTTGGGACGAAGAATCACTTGACAAAGCCACAAAAAGTCTTTTAAGGTTTTACGATGGTTTAAAGGTTATAATAGAATCAGTAAATAAAGTAGGTTACATAACCCCTGATAACATTGACTCTTATGACCCATCAATGCTCTATAGACTCTGTAAGTTTTTCAAGATAGAAACATTTTACACAATGACAATGGAACAGATGGCTAACGCGATAAACCTTTTAAACGGTGACATCGAAATGATAAGAAGAAACTTAACACTTTACCTAAAGGAGATCACTCCATCAGAACTGGTATCCGTTTACACTTTTTTAAACAGAAACTCTAACAGGTTGATAACTGATCATGACTATAAGAACTTTATATCAGAATACGTTGAAAATAAAAAAGAAATAGTTGTAAAAGAAAAAATTGACACGATAGTAAAAAACGTTAAAGACAGAGACTTTCTTTTAAGAAACTATACACCAGCGACTGGAGAGGAAGCAGTTGTTCTCTCGGGAATAAACTTTGGAATTAACCTGCTTGACTCCGATACACCCATATCCGATTACCTTGAACTAAAGAGAAGCGTCGAACTTTTTGTTCCAAAATCAGCTCTTTTCGCAAAAAGGTACATTCTAAACCGTGAATTCTACAAATTAGAAAACAGATGGGTGCCTGACTTAAGAAACCTCTACTCGCAGGACCTGATAGAAAATCTGGCCCTTTTTGAGGGATGGAATAACGACGGTGATGTAATAGAGTTTCTTGATAACGTGAGAAAAAGTTATACCTTTTATCACGGTGTTCATCCATACGCAATAAAAGACAAGGATGATAAAATAGAAGGTAACATTACTTATGGCTGTGAAGAGAAAGGGGAATTTGTTGTGTTATCTGAGGACGATCTTATATCAATGATTAGAAACTATGGTTTTAGGACACCTAACTCAATTACGTTAAGTGGTAATGTGTGTCAACTAACATCAGCTTCTTTAAGAAAACTGTTAAACATCTGTAGAAAGTATGACCTTAACAGGCTTTTAGAGATCATAAAAACAATGTTTAAAAGAACAAACATATTTAGTATCACGAGGTGGAATCTGGAGTACACCAGAGTCGCTCTAATACTACTTTACGAACTCTCGCTTTACTTGAGGGGCTGGAAGTTGAAAAAGCTCTCTGGCAAGTCATCAGAACTACCTCCCCTGAAAAAGGAGGACACTTTGACCGAAAACTTTGATCAGCTTCAACTAAACGTCAACAACGCGGTTGACAGTCTGTATCAACACCTTGATAAGGACCTGGTCCTGAAAAACCTTTTTCTTAACCTCTGCGTGATAAACACTAACATGTCTATATACGAAGCAATAGAAAAGATAGTAAACGGTACTTACTGTATAAGGATGATGTCAAACTATTTGCTTTCAACTGTTCATCACTACTGTAGTCAGCTTAACTTACCCCTGCCATTCGACGACTTTGACAACGTATACTAAACGTGAACGAATGGTGACCTGATTGAGCTTATTCGATGAAGTAGTATCTCTCTTTCTATTGACTGTAGTTCGTTTATCGCCTTCGTTACGTCTATCTGTTTTATCAGTGAAGGGTTAGGAAACTTTCTGGCAGAAGCAACAATCTCCTCGCAGAACCTTACAAGCTTTGACCAGTCCTCTGAGCTTATGTCATTTGATTCCATTGAGTGTATAGCATTGTCCAGTTTGTCTCTTATCATCTTATAGTATCTCATTACGGCTCTTGATGACTCTGATCTTCTATGGAAACCAACGGTTGCTTCTAACGTCTTAAGCGAAACAACAATTGACATCATGACCGTTGAAGCATCTTTGTTAATATATTCTACTTTGACGTTAATAGTGTTAATAAGCGTAAAAAACCATATTAAGATATCAGAAACGTAACCAACTATGCTCCATATTCTAAACCAAAGTCTGCTCTCTTTGAAAGCCTTATCAAAGTCGTCTCTAGCAGTCTTTATGTTGGAAAACCTGTATTCGTCCATTTAAATCATGGTTGATAATATTATTTTTCTTGGATAGTAATAAGAAAACATAACAAAACCATGGCTTGTCCATGGAATAAGAAAGTCATTGATGAAAAGGCTGTTTGACTTCATCACTGCTATTCTAATCTGTTCCAGTGTTCCTCCTGGGTCGTCCACATCAAAGTCGTCGAAGACTTCCTTCTGAACCTGCTTTAGCACCTCTCCCGTTTCAACCGAATAAACGTATATGTGTTCTTGGGTTGCAGTGATAAAGAACCTGGGAGAAAGAGAGTAAACGTTACCCACAGCATTATATGTTCTCACGGGCGCGAAGTTCTCGAACAGATGAAAAAGGCCATTTTCATCCTTTAACATTAAAAGCTCATTATCGAACCTATCCTCGTAGAAGAAGCCATGGGGTGTTATGCTTAGCTTTTTTCTTTCTATCTCAACCCCATTAAGTTTGGCCTTTACTAATTCCCCGTCTTCTATCCAAGCAAAAAAGTTTTTAAATGTAAGTATTGCATCTTTGATTCCGATAAAAGTATTGTCATAAAGATTACCATCAAAGTCATAGAAGTAATTTAGATACCTTGTATAGAAACCGTTCTTCACTGGATAGTATTTACCATTCGGTATTCCTCTGGCTATCGTTTTCCACTCTAAGTCGTCCGTTAACTCTAGCATAACTTCTACTGAAGCGTTTTGATTAAGGCTTAGTGGTAAAAAAGTGCAGATCTTTTTAGTATTATCACAAACAAATCTTCTTTCACATGCCATTACAGAGCAGTCTTGTATCCAACCAACTGTCTGTTGACAGCTGTTGTTAATGGAACAGGCTAAATCATTAGCACAGTCGTTGTTACTGTTACAGTAAGAGCCCTCTTCACCGGGTACGTTGATGTTTTCGTATTGACAGATTCCTTTTAGACAGTTTCCCGAGGTACACTCGTCATCAACTTTACAGGTCTCGCCTATAACCTTTTTCTTTTTGCAGATACCATTATCACAATAGCCAACACATTCTAATGAGCTGTTGCACTTAAACCCGTCGTCTCCTTTACAGACACCGTCCAAACAGACCAGACCTTCATCACATGGAGTGTTAACACAACTTTGAAAAAGGCCGTTTTCAACCGAACAGACACCGTTGCAGTACTTGGCTTCCGTTACACACTCCAGTATGGTTACACAGTTTTGACCCAACTTTTTTAAACAGATATTGCCCTGACACTCAAGCCCATGATCACACTCACCATCACAGTCCATGCTAAACGTAGGCAAAAAGTTCTGTACCTTTGGCTTTTCATAGTGTAAAACAGATAACCATACTATAACAATGATAACAACAACAATTAGTAAAATAGATGAAAACCAGTCAATTAACTTTATCATATTTAAAATGTGGTTTGATTTTAAAACTCGTTTAACGAGAATAGATGACAAGAGCAACATGATAAACTTTGACCTGTTCTATGAAACGTACAAAAGGGTTCCAAGGTGGGGTCAGGCTAAACTTCTGTTTTTCGAGATACAGTTTCTCACTCACCACTGGTCATCGAAGCATAAAAACCCAACATTGCTTTACATAGGAGCTGCATCAGGAGAACACATAGTGATACTATCCCAACTTTTTCCCTCAATAAAGTTTGAACTCTACGATAACAGGGAGTTTGATAAAAGACTTTACTCACGTGATAACGTTACAATACATAACAAGCTGTTTGAGGAAGAAGACTTAGAGTACTGGAAAGGAAAAGAACTATATCTTATATCAGATATAAGAACAGTTGATTACCTTGATAAAGAGGGAGTGACTAAAGAGGATCTGATAAACAATGATGAGATTATTATCAAGGACATGGAACTTCAAAGGCATTGGTATGAAGTACTAAAACCCATTGCTGCTAGCCTAAAGTTTAGGTTACCTTACTTTTTTCACAATGAGCTGTCTTACCTTGATGGGAAGTTAATAGTTCAACCCTGGGCACCAAGAAACACGACAGAATGCAGACTAATACCCAACGGCAAAACGAAGACTTGGAACATAAGAGAACACGTTAACAAAATGGCATACCTTAACACAATAGTAAGAAAAGAGTTTAGATTTTACAATTTCATCGATGGTAACTCAAAGAAACCGTTTTCGGTTAAACATGGCCTTAATAACGACTTTGATTCAGCTTACACGGTTCTAATAGCACTAAACTACCTGAAGAAAATGTCAATGTACAACAGTAACACAACACTGATAAACTTTCTCGGGTCCCTTTTGCTTAAAATAAACGATATACCTTTACCTTATATAAGGGTAAATATTAAACTTAAGTACAATGATAAGGGAGATAATAATACCGATGATAATAAAAAAGTATAACCCAAGATTCTTTTGTCTGCTTTTATGGATTGTTCCAGTTGGGTCAGCGCAGTCCCTTGTCTTTGAGTACTCAAGCGAGGCATTTAAAACAAAGCTGACATCAAACTGAATTGGAGGAGGTTGAATTGCAAAAGCTTTTATTCTTCTGTTTCTTACTTCAGAGTTCAAAACAAGATTCTCTGACACGTCGTTGAAAGAGAGTCTAATCAGCTTCTCGACACCAGACGGCGAAACGAGAAGACACTGTGATCCAAAAACGCTAAACGTTCTCACAATTTTTACACCCTTTGAGTCTTCTTTTATCACCTCGTGGTGAATGCAAGAATCATACCACTTGGCTAACCATAGTATATCAAAATCACTAACCGTTGAAAGAAACCAGTTAATAATATTTTTTAGTAGCTCAGGGGTAAGAAGTGTAGTTGAACTGTCTTTTGCTATTATACACCCACGGGGATTTAGTCTTAAACGTTCAATCACCTGTTTGAATGAACCATTTACCGTGACATTATCAAATTCAAAACCCTCGAAAATCTTTATAACTCTTGATTGGTTGTCATAATGAGAAATAATGTGAAGGTCCATTTTGAGAAGTCGTGTTTAATTTGTTAGTGAATTAGTCAAGGTGTTTAACTAAGGTTTTATCGAGTATGTGTTGATGCTACGCTTTCGTAACATGCATATCTGGTGTTACACTCTCAGATATATACCGGTGATAATTGGTTCGCTAAACACGCTCGAGTCTCAAACAAGTGTCTAACCGAGTCACGTTTTGATAAATAGTCTTTTTTTAAAAAACATCAAAAGCATGATTTTATGGCCACTAGATGGTATCTGTGTTTTAAGCAAAGTGTTATAAGAAATTAAGATAAAAAACAACCCGTGATATAGTCGGGCTTAATTGGTTTTGGGAAACGCTTGTGATACTTTGAGACACTCAAACAAGTGTCTTACCTGGGACGTTTCGTTAAAATCCTTTCTAAAACAGTTTTTTTATCCGTGATAAACTTGATCAAAAAATGCCAAAAACATGATTTTTTATCCAGCTATATCCCGTTAAGAAAAGCATGTTTTTATGGCCACTAGATGGTATATACTGCTTGTTTTTTACAAAGTGTTATAAGAAACTAAGATAAAAAACACACGGGATGATTCTGGTGATAATTGGTCTTTGAGAAACATTTGATAGCTTTAAACCCTTAAACAAAACTTGTATCAAGTGATTCTTCGAGGCATGTTTCGTTAAAACTCTTTCTAAAACAGTCTTTTAAAACATTTGTTGTCAGTGATAAAACTTGATCAAAAATGCCAAAAACATGCTTTTTTATCCCAGTTTATCCCGTTGTAAAAAGCATGTTTTTATAGCCACTAGATGGTATATACTACTCGTTTTCTACAAACCTTTTTTAAAAAAATAAGATATAAAACACACGTGATACAACAGGGCTTAATTGGTCCTCGGGATACACTTGATTATCAAACAGATCTTGATCAAGTGTCTCGCAGGAGCACCTTCGATAAACCCTTTCTTAAACAGTCTTTTAAAAATAATTTTGACTTCATCTTGCTTGTGATAAACTTTGATCAAAAAACGTCAAAAACATACTTTTTTATCCCGCTATCACCCGTTGTAAAAAGCATGTTTTTATAGCCACTAGATGGTATATACTACTCGTTTTTAACAAAGTTTTTAAAAAAAATAAGATATAAAACACACGGGATATATAGGGCTTAATTGGTCCTCGGGATACATTTGATTATCAAACAGATCTTGATCAACTGTTTCTTCGACACATCTTCGACACAACTACGACACGTCTTAAGTTAAAACCTTTTTTAAACAGTCTTTTAAATTTTTTTTCCAGTGATAAAACTTGATCAAAAAACGTCAAAAACATACTTTTTTATCCCGCTATCTCCCGTTGTAAAAAGCATGTTTTTATAGCCACTAGATGATATATACTACTCGTTTTTAACAAAGTTTTCACAAATAAATAATATAAAAAACACACGGGATATATAGGGATTAATTGGTTCTCAGGATACACTTGATTATCAAACAGATCTTGATCAACTGTTTCTTCGACACATCTTCGACACAACTACGACACGTCTTAAGTTAAAACCTTTCTTAAACAGTCTTTTAAATTTTTTTTCCAGTGATAAAACTTGATCAAAAAACGTCAAAAACATACTTTTTTATCCCATTAACTCCCGTTGTAAAAAGCATGTTTTTATAGCCACTAGATGATATATACTACTCGTTTTTAACAAAGTTTTTTTAAAAAAATAAGATATAAAACACACGGGATATATAGGGATTAATTGGTCCTCGGGATACACTTGATTATCAAACAGATCTTGATCAACTGTTTCTTCGACACATCTTCGACACAACTACGACACGTCTTAAGTTAAAACCTTTCTTAAACAGTCTTTTAAATTTTTTTTCCAGTGATAAAACTTGATCAAAAAACGTCAAAAACATACTTTTTTATCCCATTAACTCCCGTTGAAAGAAGCATGTTTTTATAGCCACTAGATGATATATACTACTCGTTTTTAACAAAGTTTTTAAAAAAAATAAGATATAAAACACACGGGATACATAGGGATTAATTGGTCCTTGGGATACACTTGATTATCAAACAGATCTTGATCAACTGTTTATACGATACATCTTCGACACAACTACGACACGTCTTAAGTTAAAACCTTTCTTAAACAGTCTTTTAAATTTTTTTTCCAGTGATAAAACTTGATCAAAAAACGTCAAAAACATACTTTTTTATCCCATTAACTCCCGTTATAAAAAGCATGTTTTTATAGCCACTAGATGATATATACTACTCGTTTTCTACAAACCTTTTTTAAAAAAATAAGATATAAAACACACGGGATATATAGGGATTAATTGGTTCTCGGGATACACTTGATTATCAAACAGATCTTGATCAACTGTTTATACGATACATCTTCGACACGTCTTCGACACATCTTAAGTTAAAACCTTTCTTAAACAGTCTTTTAAATATTTTTTTCCAGTGATAAACTTGATCAAAAAACGTCAAAAACATACTTTTTTATCCCATTAACTCCCGTTGAAAGAAGCATGTTTTTATAGCCACTAGATGGTATATACTACTCGTTTTTAACAAAGTTTTCACAAATAAATAATATAAAAAACACACGGGATATATAGGGATTAATTGGTTCTCGGGATACACTTGATTATCAAACAGATCTTGATCAACTGTTTATACGATACATCTTCGACACGTCTTCGACACATCTTAAGTTAAAACCTTTCTTAAACATTCTTTTTAAATAACCTGTTATCTATGATAAAACTTGATCAAAAAACGTCAAAAACATACTTTTTTATACCGCTATCACCCGTTGTAAAAAGCATGTTTTTATAGCCACTAGATGGGTATATACTACTCGTTTTTAACAAAGTTTTCACAAATAAATAATATAAAAAACACACGGGATATATAGGGATTAATTGGTTCTCGGGATACACTTGATTATCAAACAGATCTTGATCAACTGTTTCTTCGACACATCTTCGACACAACTTTGAGACGTCTTAAGTTAAAACCTTTCTTAAACATTCTTTTTAAATAACCTGTTATCTATGATAAAACTTGATCAAAAAACGTCAAAAACATACTTTTTTATTCCTGTTTATCCCGTTAGAAAAAGCATGTTTTTATAGCCACTAGATGGTATATACTACTGTGTTTTACGCAAAGCTCTATAAGAAATTAAAACAAAAAACACACGTGACATAGCTGGTGATAAAATGATATGATACATGCTTGATACTTAAACAGGTTTGTGACAGCCATGTTCTCGTGATCAAGGTGTGTTTAAACACTTGATAAAGTCTATTAACAGCTGCTCATACAGTATTGTGTCGCTTAGGTCGTCCTTCTTTTTCTCGTTTAACAAGAGTTCTGGGTCTTCGCCGTTTTTCAACAGGAACTCTTTTGCCTTTTCTACTGAAAGTTTCTTAACGTTTTCTTTTCTTTTCTTAAAAAACCTGTTTTTTAGTTTCGAATTGATACTAACTATTGAGGGTAACCTGTCCTTTAGTAACACCATTAAAGAGCTGATTATATGCTGTTCCATTCTGGTTAGTTCATGATTAAAAGGCATCTGGGACTCTACTCCTATGACTGATGACTTTTTTATCTCTGGTAAAAGTTCCTCCATGATTTTCACTAGGTTAAGGTAAGACCCATTATAGTCAAGGGTCTTATCTGGTTTTAAGTCAAACCTTTTTAGTATCACCGTTTTTGATCTGTCTGTGTCGGGTGAGTAAAGAGACATTCTAACTGCAAGGTTTCTTATTCCTGGGTCAATTGTTGTTATGTAAAAGGGTTTATCCGGTCTTATAACAAGTGGTGTGAAAAACTTCATTTTAATAAACAGCCCGTTCAAACTCTAGTCATTTTTTCCCTGAAGTATAACCGTTAATTCAGCGAACACACCACAGGGTACTTCTAATCTTGTGATCTGGTTTTTCTTTGAATAAACTCTCACGATTCCGTTTAGGTTTAGGTTTATCATCTTTGACAGTGCTTTCATATCACTGTGTGAAACCTTTGTAACGAACTTTTTCTGCGAGTCATCACAGTTTCCCCATGTGTCATTTCTCCCCATTGACCCCGTTTGGGTGTAAGTTACTATTCTAACACCATTTGGATAGACTATTATCGCTGAGTTGTTTTTCGTTTTTGCTATTCCTGAGCATATTGTGCAGAATGACACTAAAGGTATCACATGGTTTGGTAGATCATTTTCTTTTACACCGTCCTCTACTTCATAGCTTATGTGTTCATATGCCTGTGTTCTAAAGTAGATTACACCCTGAGAAAGGAGTTTTCCTCCACCTAGCGCCTTTCCAAACACGTAGTCTCTGTAATCACTGCTTTGATAGATTGTGATACCATCTCTTTTCGATATGTTCTTTATCTGTTCCAAAAAGAATGCGATGTTAATGTTGACTTTATGCTGATTACACCCTTTATCATTGAACTTTTCTTCATTGATATAATACTTTATCAGGTTTTTTCTATTTATAAAGAGTCTAACCAGCATTGTGTTTTGACCGTTTCCCCTTTCCAGGTATATACCTTTGCTGTTTATGGTTAGGGGAGCGCATGGTAAAGCCAGCCTAAGAAACTCAAATAGTTGTCTTAGCGTGTAACCATCGTGAAAATCTATTTCAAAAATAAGCTCGTCTTTATTAATAACTTCTCCTGGTATCATTTTTAACATTATATGAAATAAAATTAATACAGTTTCATATAAAATGGATAACATAATGACGAAGTATGAATACGCAAGGTTATTGGGTACACTTGCTAAACTCTACGAAAAAGACTTTCCTGTGCATCCAAAGTTAATGGAAGAAGCAAAGAAAAGAAAAATCTACGACCCACTTGATCTAGCTACCCTTCACCTTAGCATGAAGGAGCTTCCCTGTCCGATTCTTTTGGTTAGACGCCGTCCCGACGGCTCTGTATTGAAGCTTTCCCCCAGAGAGATGATATTACCCGACGAACTAACCATCGAAAACGATTCTCTTTTTAACGGGGGTATTGTTGTTTTTAGGGCTACTTAACACGTTTGTTAACTGATTCTGGATAAGGGAACTGATTCCGTCTCCTCCCAGCATGTTTGATAGGAACTTTACCGCGAAGAACATAACCGTGTTTAACAGCATCACGATTAACAGACGGACTTCTACTGGCCACTTTCTATCTGACTCAACAAAATATTTTTCACAAAGTTCTATCAGAATCTCTTTGTAGCTTGAGATTGATTTGATCTGGTGACTTGCATAGCCTTTCATATCAAGACCAAAAACTCTGACGAAAAGAAACTCTATCGCGAGAAAGAAAAGATGGAGATAGATATTCCAGTTATCAATGTTAAACTTTGGTTTTTCCACCACTTGATTCGGTTTACTGATTGGTATACTTGGCTGCTCTACGCTTTCTTCAGAATCACTTTCTATATCAGGAATAGTTGGAATTGGAAGTTTAAAACAGTGTTGATCCATTTTAATTAAAAAATAAAAGTTTATACTACTTCCATTATAAAAAATGATCACAATCGATCTTGGTGTTGAAAGGCTAGCCGAAGGAGAAGTTATACAAGAAGCTATTAATGATGATATACCGGTGTATAACATCTTTGAAACGCCTCCGAACCCTGAAACGTTAAAACATAAAAAAGAGCTTGACGAAAGAGAACAAAAGCTGTTAACCGTGAAAAAGTGGATGTTTAAGCCCCTTTACAAACAACAGTTCGGGCGTTCAGCCCCGTCTGTCTGGTACGTGATTTATGACGAAGAGAATCACGTGTTAGAAAAAGTGTCGGGTATGATTGGTGGTGCTTTGCGTTCAGTAAAACAGGAGGTTAAACTCAATGAGTCTGGTCGCGGTTATCACGAACAGGCTGTTCTTGAAGCAAGGTCACTTTACGTGAAAAAGTATAGAAACGACCTTTACTATCCAGCTGGAGAACCACCTCCTTTACTCAAGGAACCGATGCTTGCCAGCAAGTACGAACCAAACATGAAACTTAATTTTCCCGTGATAGTACAACCCAAACTTGATGGTGCAAGGTGTATAGTCAGAATAATCAATGGAGAAGTTGAGTTTAGATCAAGGGGTAACAAAAAGTTTTGTCATCTAAATAATGAATTTGGAGACGAAATTAGCAAATTTATGTCCTATCTTCCATTTAGATGTCAACTTGATGGTGAAGTGTACATTCACGGTGTATCATTTTCAAAGTTTACTGAAGCACTTAAGAACGTTAACAAGAAGGTTCCCCTTTTATCAAAGGCCTACTATATGATATTTGACCTGATAGTTGACAACGTACCAGCAAGAGAAAGGCACCAGATAGCAGAAGACGCCTTTAGGGCTTACAGACTTGACGGTAACAGCTTTAACAGGTTTAGAGTAGTCAGGTCTTTTCTTGCCAATTCTCACGAGGAGATAGCAAAAGCACACAGAATATTTAGAGAGAACGGTTTTGAGGGAACAATCATAAGAAAGTGTGATGCCTTCTACAAACCGAGAACAGGAACCTGTATGCTTAAGTTGAAAGACATTCAAGATGCTGAGGGAACGGTGGTAAAAGTTGAAGAGGGAAAGGGTAACGAAAAAGGGTTAGCGATTCTCGTGATAGAGTGTGAAAACGGCAAAAGGGTTAGAATGAGACCAGCCTTTCCCTTTTCTGTAAGGAGAGAATGGTTTTTAAAACCAGAAACCATTTTAGGCAAAAAGGTAACGTATCAGTACCAAACAATATCTGATTATGGTGTACCGATTCATCCCGTGATGAAAGCGGTGAGGGACTACGAATGATCCTATATCAAGGGCGTGTACTTTAGACCCGTTCTTTCACACATTATTTTCCACATTCTATCATGGTACTCTAACGACTCCCTTGAAGAAATAGTCTTAAAGTCAGTTAGTTCACATGGGTAGTCTCTGGCTTTAAGATGAAGGTAGAGCCTTAGTTGGACATTAAGACTGGAACCCCTTTCCTTTATCTCTTCATAAACCTTTTGTGTTTCTTCATAGTCCTTGATTATCTGTTGTCTTATGTCTGAAATGTCTGGAGGTTTCCACCCCCAATAGTTCATTGCGATATGATTAACACAACCATAATACTGTGAGTTCTTCGTAGCGGAAAGGGCTTGAATTAGTATCTGGATTGACGTGTTCTCTCTTTTTCCATTATCAAGGAGTTTAAACCTTTTCTTAACCTCTTCCCCAGTATAAAAGCCGATACTGGTGAAATAGTTATCCAGGTCTTTATAAAGTTTACTGGGTATGGCTATATGAGTTTTACCGGAGAACTGATCAAGTGCTTTGATAAAGTTACTTCTGTCATCATATTCTGTTTTGCCAGAGCTGTTAAGTCTATCTATGTCTTTATAAACTATCTCGTTGACGTAAGAGAGGGCTTTATACCCGCATTCACATTCTGTGTCATCACTGGACTGTTTTCCACAGCCTTCACACAAAATCTTTTTATCAAACTCTCTTATCACGTCAAACTCAACGTAATCACTTGCAACGGTGATATACTTTTCTATTAGGTCTAACACGTTAGAGTTATCACTGTCTTTCTCACCGAATACAACTTTAGAAATTAACTTTACATACTTTTCTAGTAAGGGCTTTGCTCTTGAAGAATATGATTCCCAGTGTTTACCGGAATCATATTTTTTTATCTCCTCCTCCAGTTCTTTTATTGTCTCTAGTATCTTCGTTGACTCAACAAGAGTTAAATTCTTTTTCTCTAGTATCTTTTTTAAGAAAATAATCCTGCTTTTATACTCCTTTACCATAAACCTTTTATACGAAAAAAGTCTTCTGATTGAATCATGTATCTTGATTATGTCAATGTTTTTCTTCAAAACAACTTTTATCATTTTTGGATACTCGATTATTTTCGGAGAAGGTGTATTAAAGTTAAGTATCTCTGAAATATTATCATCATAAACAGGCGGTTCATCTAGACTAAATGATATGTCTATATTTTCATCTGTTCCTGAGAACTTTACTATCATATTTTAATTTTGGGTTTATATGTTTTTGCGTTTCTTATACCATTTTATTTTTAATGCTGCTTAAGTCAATGCTACGCTGAGACTTTTTTTCCTCAAGATCCTTCACTTTTTCCTTAAGCTCATTAATAAAGTTTTTATAACGATCTCCATTATCACCCAGAATATTAAACAGCTTCTTAAAGTCTTCCTTTCTTTCGTTTTTTATCTTTCCATTTTCAGCAATCTCATCGCTGTCATAGAAAACAAACACCTTGTTATAGGGAGGAGTGTCACCGAAGAACAATGCTTTCTCTTCTGGTTGATTTTTACGACTATATAGCCTTGTCATTCTATCTCCATTGAACCTGGTAGCGTTAACATATTTTGCAGACCTGATAATATTTAAAATAAGGTCTTGCCTCTTATCAGCTGGTAGTTTGCTTGGACTTTTTGTTACCGTTACAGCCGTTTCAGCATCAACCACCTGAAGATCATTCTTCTTTAAAATATCAGTAAGTGTTCTAGCAAGAACGTTACCCGTTGTTAAACTGCTTGTTTCTTTGGCTATTGTCTTTGACTCTTCAACAAGCCTCTCAAAGAGATTTTTCCTTGTTGTTAATCCGTTACTGTGTATTGAGAGTCTTCCGTCTCGATTCTTCTTAAGGTATATTTCTTCAATCATTTTTTTGTCGTCCTGATAGTTATCGATCGTGAGCATGCTTTCTAGAAGCTTTAACTTTAACTCTTCAGCCTCTTTTTTATCATCAATGATAGCCCTCGTGATAATATCAGTTAATATCATTATGTCTTTTTCAACCCCTGCTAGCCTTAGTGATGGAAGGTAAACAAATTCATTATCATACACTCTGGAACCTGGTTTCCAAAAGGTTTTAGTTGATGCACTGATTTTTACCTCGCCGAAGGTATAAGACACTGCCCCTTTGTTCGACGTCCTCAGTGAAACCCTGATAAAATGCTCCGGGGATAGGTTTTTATACTTTTTCAGATACCTGTCTACAATAGCACTTTCACTTGTCATTTTATAAACTTATCTTTTGTTTAATGCAGTTTCAATGACTAATCTACTACAGAACTTCGTCGGGTAGTTTCCAACTTCGTCTCAATTTCATCAAGTCTTTCACTGAGTTTATTAACGGACGAAGCAAGCATGTTAAAATGTTCTATGTAGTGTTCCTGAAGTTTTACTATTTCGTTCATTTTCTCCATTATCTCGTTGTATCTTTTGATTATAAAAACATAGGATCCTGTGCTTAACATTAGATTGCTTACAGTTATAACACCTAATGGTGTAAAGAAAGAGTTTTCCATTTTAAACTATTAATCAAGTATTTTTTCTATTAAGTTTTTGTACTCTTTTGTTATCACTGGTGCGAATCCTAATTTGGAACCGTCAAATAGATTACCATTCAGTTCAACGTAGTATCTAATCAAGCCTGCTACAACCTTTTCAGGGTCCTCTTCTAGTATTGAAGGGTCCTTCTCTAACACGAGATCCAGCAGTTTACCAACCTCTTCCTCATTGACTGATGCTTTTTTACAAAAACTGCTCAGGTAAATCTTTGGAGAAAAAACGACTATTGGCGCATGTTTCTGTAGCAAGTCTCTGTTCTTTATACCTGAAACTATTCTCATTGCCATGTTAACATCTTTCTCTCTCAAGTCAAGATGATTTATAACATGCTTTATATTAAAAGTCTTTCTGTTAAGGAGGTGATATATATAGATATAAGCAAAGATTAGTCTGTTTCTGCTTTTCTTCTTCTTTGAAAGTATTTCTCTGGAGTGGTTCTCTATCATCCAGTCTAAACAGTCCTTCGAAACGGGCAAATTTGACAAAACATCCCCCCTTGGCTTGTAAATGTGAGTATGTGTTTCCCCTTTCATCGGGATACACATATTGATGTTTTCTCCTACATGAAGACCACAGCTGGTGCAGATATTGTTATCTATATCTTCGTGATTACAGTTTTCCATATTTTTGTAAAAAGCATGTTTATATCTTTATCACTTTTTACCAAAGGTAGTCAATAAATAATATCCAAGCCATGATAATACCACGGCAACAAGAGAGATAATTAAAGCCCAAAAGAAACACTTTGTTTTATCCACTATGTTTTTCCCTTCTTGGTCGGTTACAAACACACCATCTTCTGTTCTTCTTAACACGAACCACGGTTGAAAACTAAAGAGAAACACCCACACAGCAACAAATGTCACCACAAGTAGAACAACACTGTAAACTAGATTTCTGTTACTGACAGTCTCGAGACTGCTCTGAGATACTCCTTTTGAGTTGATTTCTGATAACTTCGATGCCATTTTTAAAACCGTTTATATTTTTTTGAAAAAAAATTTTAAGATCTCATGATGCTTCTTACTTTGCTTTTCTCAACCGAGATAAACTTTTTGTTGATTGTCTTATGTACATCCTTGATAAAGCTGAGAAGTTGGAACATCTGTTCTATTGTTTCTCTCTTTTCACTGAACTCAGCTTCAAGCTCCTTATACCACTCAGTAAAGTACTTCCTTGGAAGGGAGAGAATTGACACCATTATCATTGGAGCGTTATTCCTAAGTCCCCATTTCTCGTCATTTTCTGTTTTTGGTACGTAAGCCGGTTCCTTCTTTCTATCATCATTTTCTTCAGCGAGTCTTTCGAAGACGCTTTTATTCCTGTTTAGAAGGTAGTTAGCCATTCTTTGGCGCAGGGTTTTATCTGAACCGAACTTTTGCTCAAGTAACTCTTCTTTATTCTCTGCCTCGTCCCATTCTGCCTCGAGCGTCTCTATCGCATCTGGCTTTTCACCGGAAACTATGTATTCCGTATCGGTTCCCTCCCCGAAATGTTCATACCAAACTTCATCAGGGTGGAAATAATCGTTATATTTATCACCACTTACAAACGTGATTATATGGTACAGCTTGATAAAAAGTTTGTCGATAAAAGCATTCTTTTCAAGAAGGAAATTAATAACCATGTTTAGGTCTATAATTTTTTCGTCTAAATTAGAAATTTTTAGCTCTTCAGCAAGCTCTTCAAGTGATTTGTTAAGATTTTCCCTAACGTAATTCTTAAAATAATCAAGGCTTTCTTCTTTGGAACCATCAAGCCTTGATAACTGATACAGATCCATAATATCAAGTTCGTCGATATGATTTTTCAACAGAAAGATCAGACCATTGCCTTTGTTGACTTCTCTTAGGAAGTTAACAAATCTGTCAGTGATAATGATAATGTTGATTTTAGAAGGAGGCTTTGTTATCCTTTCTTTTGGACCCAACCTTTTTATATTCTTTCTCAACTTATTCAACTCGTTAATGTAAAGTTTCTTTAGGTTGTTGAAGGTCGACTTGTTTACATCAATCAATGATTTTCCTGACACGACGGCTTCTATAAGCGTGAAAAGATTTATTGTGGATGCTTCCAGTTGATCAATATCTGCCATTGTTTCTTTGAGTATATCTAAAGACTTCTTTCTCTTATCTGTTACCGATAAAGTCATTTTTAAGTTGAATCTGATATTTAATGCATTTTCAGTTCAACTACTTTCGTCAGAGCTTGTCAAGATACCCCTTTTTATTTTTATCGGGGCAAAGCGGACTTCTCTAACCGGAGACCTTTGACGAAGTATCTGATTTTTCATTCGCTCACGTCGTCTTTCCAGTTCACGTTCTATACGTTGATGTTCACGGAGCTTAAGCTCGAGTTGTTTGCGTAACTCCTCTTCACGCTGTTTGCGTTGTTTGCGTAACTCCTCATCGCGCCGTAGCTCGTCTAGCGGCTCACGCCGTAGCTCGCCTAGCGGCTCACGCCGTAGCTCGCCTAACGGCTCACTCTGTTTGCCTAGTTGCTCACGTGACTCACTTGGCGGCTCACGCTGTTTACGTAATTCCCGTCGCAGTTCACTTAACAGCTCGCTTCGATCAAGTTGCTCACGCGTCTCACGTCGCTCGCCTCGCGGCTCACGTCGCTCGCCCCGCGGCTCACGTCGCTCACGTGTCTCGCGTCGCTCGCCTTGCGGCTCACGTCGCTCACGTGTCTCGCGTCGCTCGCCTTGCGGCTCACGTCGCTCACGTGTCTCGCGTCGCTCGCCTTGCGGCTCACGTCGCTCGCCTCGCGGCTCACGTCGCTCGCCCCGCGGCTCACGTCGCTCACGTGTCTCGCGTCGCTCGCCTTGCGGCTCACGCTGTTTACGTAATTCCCGTCGCAGTTCACTTAACAGCTCGCTTCGATCAAGTTGCTCACGCGAATCACGAGGCTCACGCGAAATGGGTTTTAAACGTTGCTTAAATTGAATTGGTATGCGTGAAATAGAGCTCTCGCTTGAGTCAGAATGTATAGAGCTCTCGCTTGAGTCAGACAGTCCTAGCATTCTACGATGACGTTTTCTGCACTCGTCTTCATCACAGTTGATGCATTCACACTCCTCACACTCACAGCTTTCACATTTACAGTCGTGACAGTTTTCACAATCACAGTTCTCTCTTTTTAAGTTGAAAACTGGTAGTTTAAGACTTACTTGGCTAGAGCTCTTGCTTGACTCGCTGTCAGAGTGTTCAAAAAGTCTTCTAGCGATAAAATCAGTCCCCCTATCGATATCAACTGTTCTTATTGGACTGTGGGAACGTGGTGACTTTGGGAGGACGTGACCTGGTGTGATATCATCTTCCATTTCACTCCCTGACATGATACTTTTGTCGCTGATATAGCTATCCGATTCCGATGTCATACTTTTGTATACTTGATAAAAAAATTAAGATACATTTTTATTTAGAAAAACAAAAGTTCATCAGGGAATACAGAATAAGAGCATCACCAAGAGCAGTATGTTGTTTTATGTGACCAGAAAACTCTATTGGTTCTATTAACAGTGAGTACAGGTCGGTTAGCTTCGCAAGGTCAAAATTCAACTTTCCTCTCAAATCAACATGTGGCATCTCAGGGAATATCTTTGTATCCATCTTGGAATTGTAATAATAAATCGTCTTGTTGTCGACTACTGGAATGTTTTTGTCAGCGTTTAATAGAATTTCCATCGCATTGTCTAGGCCGTTTGAACTTAACCATTCTACTGCAAACGGGAGCCCCTGATTACTTATCTTAAGCGGTTTTACTATTGAACTGAACGGGTCTCTAAGTGGTATCAGCGCGATGTCAAAAATCTCTTTTGTAAAGGGGTTAAATTCACAGTCAATCACGTAGGCGTCTTCTACTTTGCCAATAATACCACTTTTGTTCTTATAGTAGTTCACCAGATCAACTTGATTTCTAATGGAAACAAATGACTCGACTATATAAATCCAGTGCGATGGGTGCTTGTTTCCCATTACGATTATAATTTCTCCTGTAGCGGGGCTGTAGATTGCTGCTTTCTTTCCTCTAAACACTGAGAAAAGAAAAATGTCTAACAGGTCCTCATCAGTTGGTCTGTTAATAAAGTTCAAAACCGCCTCTGTTAACTCAACGTGACAGTAACCGTAAAACAAGCTTCTTCTTTCAACTGGGTCTTCATCAACTATGTAACCTAACATGTCAGTGATGAAAGAGACGTCACCGCAATCAAATGAGTTGAACTCTTTTTCTTGCTGGTCCACAAGCAAAGAAAACACAGAACATGCTTTACACATGTTTATATTGTCTAAACCAACTTTTTCAAACTCTTTGATAACTTCTTCCGTTACACTTGGGTCTTCTAGCACCTGTTTATCGTTGAACAGCCCCCTTATCTCTTTTGATGTGTAACCGATTTTTTCATAGAAAAACCTTTTCGGAAGTCTACCAAGGTTTCTTGTCTTAAAAGTAAACTCTACCATAAGCGGATCACAGTTCATCTTTACACAGGGAATTTTTACTGTTTCCAAACTGTAGTCGTTTGTTGTCAGAAGTTTTTGAAAGTCATACAGGTGAGCTATGTCCCTCAGCGATATTATTACAGGTGAAAAGGTTTTCCCTATTTCAACTGGATCAAACTTGACACAGCATTCCTTTGCTCTGGTGTTAGCAACGTACTCAATGCTTAACGCCCTTTCCAATGGTATGTGAGGCATGATTCTGTCAAGACAGTATAGAACAACAAGGCTAAACTCCTTTCCCTTGACTGAGTGGACTGTTGAAAAAAGGACAGAGTTGGGCTTCTTTGCTCCGTCCTGTCTAGTGTAACAGGGTATTCCAGACAGCCTAAGTCTTTCCATCAGGAACCTTGAGCGCTTTGAAACTACGTTGTCGCGGTGAAGTGACTGTGTTACCACACAGACCTCACTAGGTTCATAGCTTTTTATCAAGGGTATTAACTCGTCAACGTTGTTTACTCTTATGGGTTTAATGTAAAGTCCAGTGTAAGGTGATTTCAGGGGTGCATGAAACTCTGGTCTTTTACTTGAAAGTTCGTTGTGAATCTCAAGCAAGCACTGGTTTTTAAACCTGTATGAAACTGTCATCTGAAACTTTTCCAATTCTATTTTCAGCGGTACTATTTCGCTCACCTGTTCAAACTTTCCATTTTTGAACACAATTTTTCTTTTGTACATGTTTGTTTCATAACAAGGCGACTTCCAAAGTTCACAGTACCAATCACCTGCACTGAATATTTTCTGTTTTGGATCACCCATGATTAACACTGATTCAACTGAAGGTATGATCATTTTGATCAGGTTACCCCTTATGTCATCTATGTCCTGTGCTTCGTCTACAATCAGGTGACAAAAGCTATACGGTATAATCCCTCTACTTGAAGCGTTTTTTATTACGTCTTCAAAGGTGACTTTATCAGACTTTTTCTGATCAGTGATCTTCCATGCGAGTGAATCAAGCGTTGTTATAACGATGTCCTTATTCACTTCTTTAAAGCCAACTTTACCCCTTAGACCGGGAAGTATTTTTATACGTTCGTAAATCTCTTTTACTGACTCGTTTGAATACGAAACAACAAGCACTCCTTTTTTAAGCCTTGCAGCCCTTTCGACTACTATAGTGGTCTTTCCTGTACCGGGACCAGAGTTTACTATTATTTTTCCCCTATCAAAGTTGACTAGTCTCTCTTGTTCCTCGTTTAGTCTATTTAACCTTGGAATTTCATAGCCCTTTAGCTTATAGAAAGCCAGTATAGCCTTTTTACCGTCCTTTGTTCTAAAGTATTTTAGATCAAGCGGACAGTCAAATGATGTTTTAGCCTTAAGATAGTTCTTAAGTTCTCCAACCGTGAAATTAGAGAACTCTGAATCGTCTGTTTTTCTTATCTCTCTTTCCCATTCGTCAAAAAAGGTGCTTAAGCTACTCTGTGACTCACTGTTACCAAAATGTTTAGCGTATTCCTTATGTCTTGACTTCATTTTATATTAAAGCAGTTTCTCTAAATTCAAGTTAATAAGGGCAAGGGGAATAAAATTTATTTCGTAACGCGATGCGTACTCTTCGTTAATGTAACCTATTTCGTATAAATAGGGGGGCTTTAGTGTTAACGAACCGTCTAGGTATAAAGCAAGCGGTGTATCATTCGAAAAAAGCTTCCACCTCTGTTCAAGAGTGTCATTTCTATTGGGAAGGCCCATAACATAGTTATCTAAGTCTTTTATTTCTTTATCTATGAAAAAGGTAGCCGGGGCAATGATATATTTCTCTTTTACCGGTATACTTCCCATGGAAATCCAGTGACCCTTTGTATCAGAGGTTACAAGGTTTCCATTGGAGACCGTGATGTACTTGGACGTTCTTCTATCGACTAACAAAAACAGTTGCTCTTTACTCACTTTTCTAAAGAGTTGATTTGGATCTCTTATATCACATGGTATCATTTTCCAGGAATCTGTTGACAAGCATAGCTTGTTAGCAGAAATTATTCCTAAAACACCTTCACACCTTGGTATTTTTGTACAGACTGTGTAGTACTCTTCTTTTGTTAGCTCATCAACCAGTTTTCCATCAATGGTGACACATTTTCCCGTTGTTCTAATACGTTCTATCGTATCACCTCTGCAAAAATGTTCTACTTTCCTGAGAGCTATCTCATCATCATCCACACATGATTTTGAATCGACTTTGGTTAGACTGTTAATGTCTCTTATTAGGGGAAAGCTTGGAGAAAGCCTTTCGTTCTGATTTGACATATAAACGGTGCACGGCTCCAGCTCTCTAAAGGATTCATCTGACCAGATGACTTTGCCGTCTTTATCACGCTTTATGTTTCCATTTTCATCGTATTCGGGCAAGCCCCAAGGAGAGTTTATCACTGGTATTTCAGGTTTCTTTGAGGGTTTAAATATAACAAATAGTATCACGACTGATATGATAATAATAAGAGCCAATATCATTTTTATGTAGCTTCGATTAAGTCTTCGTCGTCAATTAAAATGGGTGTTTCCGTTTCAGTCTGGGTTTCTATATCAGTCGTGCTTGAAACATAGTGATCGGATTCAACTTCTAAGGGTCCAACTATCGATTCAATGAAGACTTTATAGGAAAATATCTTTTCCAGCTTTTCTATGTCACCCAGTTTACCCTTGGGTCTAAGGAATGCTAAGACTTTTTTCACCTTGCTCACTTTAGGGTCCAGCACATCAACATCACCAAGGTAGATAGCAGAAGCTATTAAAGCAGCGTTCATATGAAGAGACCTTTTGTCGTTTAGTATTTTCTCGACGTAGAGTTTATGCTTTCCAGCACCCAACTCTTTAAGATAAAGGTTTATTTTCTCCTCTTGCTCGTTTCTTAAATTCTGTTCGTAGTTTTTCTCTGTTTTGCCTGCTGATGCTTTTGGAAATACTGAAGACAACATTTTTTATTGAAGTTAAAATGACAAAAGTGATAAGATGTGCACACCCTTATTGCATTTTACAAGCAACCAACGGGAAATACTGTGATCAACATGCTCCTTCTATCTGCTCAGTCTGTTACACCGAGGTTGATAGAGAGAGCATGCTTGATTGTAAACATTACCTTTGTGAACTCTGTAAAAGAGAGTTAAGAAGACCAAACTGTCCAGTCTGTAAAAAAGAACTAAAGCTTGATGACTACACCCTTGCCGTTATTTTATCAAGGCAGTTTGAGGATGAAAGAAACGCTGAAGAAAGAGACAGACTAATTCAGATTTTATCAACCCTTAGGCCACAAGACAACATAGAAAACTACTACGGCCTTGATAATGAACAGTTAAGGGAACTGGCGGAAAGTGGCATCTTTGGAGTGCCAACCTACGAAGTAAACCCAGTAGAGCTCACCTTACCCGTTCCACACTTTTCTCTTCCCACGAAAAAATAAAAAAGAATATCAAAAAAATGGTGTATAGCATTTTATTAATAGTCTACTTGTTAACACTGATCTATCTTCTTGAAAATGGTGTTTCCGTTTTAAAGCTTTTCTTCTCTTTTGTTGCCGGTTTAACACTGATTCTTTTTGATGTGCTAACTGGTTTAAGGGTTGGCGTCTTCTTTTTAGTACCAATTATACTTTTACACCTGTATTACAGTTTTAAGATACACAGTATCAAGATAAGGTTAAACGCTAAGTTAAACACGAACCACACGGCGAATCGCGTGGCGAACAGCAAGATTATTTATGATGATTGAACCAAAGTTCCCTGTGTTTTTCTATATCGTAATCCAGACCACAAATATCGATATATTTTATTGAAAGTCTAACACACCCGTGAAGAATTCTCCATACTTCATCATCACTGTCAAGTAGACTGTTAAACAGTGACCTAAACTCTTCAACCTGTCTTCTCAGTTCATCACGGCTGATTCTACCACAGAATACTGATATAATTTCCAGTTTATCATCAGTGATTTTATCGAATAACATGTCAACGATACTGTTTTCTTTTATAAAGTCAGTTGACTTTTCTCTGATATCATCCCAATAACCGTAAGTCGATCTTATAAACTTTTCCACAAGACCTTCCATCTTTCCCTCTTCCAACAGTACTTTAATAAGCCTTATCAGTCTAACGTCGATGTTTATTTTTCTTTCTATAATTGTGTCTTCTAAAATGCTTAGAAGCGCTACAATATTGCATCTGAACCTGTAGTCTATGTTATGTGCTGTCATTTTAGATAATAAAAAAAACGCTTATAATTCTTCAATAAACTGAAGAAGTCTAATACTTTCTCATATACCAAATGGGTATTAAAGGCCTAAACGTTACACTAAAAAGATACTGTCCTAAAGCAATAGTTGAAATACCAATGATTGAACTTAAGGGAAAAAGGGTTGCCGTTGACGCGCTTCAGATGGTTTTTTGTCAAGCTTCTGTTGTTTACCGTCGAAACGTTCTAAGTATGAAAAATCACTTTGACGAAGTTGACAGGACGAAGCTTGTTGAAGACATTATCGCTCGTTTAATTGACTTTAACATCGAGCTGCTGATAAACGGAACAGTACCAGTCTGGTGTTGGGACGGAAAAGCCCCAAAAGAAAAAGAGAAAACGCGTGAACAGAGAAGAGAAATGAGAAAAAGAAACAATGAAAAGCTGATTAAACTTAAAACGGACCTTTTATCAAAATCATCACTGTCAAGTTCAAACGATGATCTGGAACAGCTTAAACGAGCGGTTTTAAACAACTTTTCTCTAAGTTTCGATGAAATAAATAAGATAAGAACAGTGTTAGAGAAAACGGGAGTTCCCAATTTAACTGCCGAAGGAGAGGGTGAAAAGTTAGCATCGTTTCTCGCTAAAGAGGGACACGTTGACTACGTCTGGAGTTCTGACACAGACAGCCTTCTACTTGGAGCACCAAAGTTAATCATCGGGAGTTCAAACGGTGATAAACTAAAGGTGATCGTGCTTGAAACAATACTCACTTCTCTTTCAGAAGTAGTCGGGTGGGACTTTACACTGGAACACTTCATTGACCTTGGTATACTACACGGTACCGACTTTAACGATAACATCAAGGGAATAGGCCCAATAAAGTCACTTGAACTGATAAAGGAACACAAAACAATAGACAACATGGCATGTAAGATTAATATAGAACTGCTTAATCACAAGTCGGTAAGAGAACTCTTCAAATACAGCCCAACCAATATAGACGGTGATACACTTTTCATTGACTATGACGCAGTGGAGAACGTTGAGAACCACAAGCTAAAGTCAATATCAAAGCTGTTAAGAGAACAGGATTTAAACGGCGTGATAAGAGAAACATACAAAGAACGTTTTTTTTAAAGCAAAATAAATGAAGTACCTTAACACTGATGGTAAAATAGTTAAGTTAAAAAGAAATGGTGAACTAACAAGATCAAGGTGGCATGATAATGGAATCGAAAACTTTATGGTTAAGGTTAAACCCGTACCGGGTGACTGTGATTGCTTTTTTCACGCACTGCTAAAAAACCTTCCCGAGATAGACCCTTTGTCACCAATAACAAGATACGGTTTAAAGTTCAATAACGGCAACGAGCTGAGGAAAGTGATGAAAGAGATAATAACCAGACAATACCTTATAGAAAAGGGGATAGAGACACCCGACGTGCTTGAGTCATACAAACTAGCCGAAGTAAAGGACTACGTCAGCGATAAACCCGTCTGGGTCCCAATGGACAAAGAGGAAGCGAGAAGAAGACTGTTTCAGAATATCGATTTTTTATCAGTACTCTTTTCAAACAGTTTCTATTCAACAGAAAGTCTTTACTTTGACGAAAGCAGTTGTGATCTAAGTTATGATATAGACTGGTACTTTGAACATTCGATAAACCCTAAATCAACAGGTGATTCAATAAAAAAGGCAATAGAGATAATGGAGAAAAAAACGGGGGGAAAGTTTGATTACATGCCAAAAGAGTCCTATAGTCTCCTACAAAAGTGGCCAAAGAATATAATAACAGAATGGAAAGCAATGAAAATGCCCTCAAATAAAGAGGTAATAACAATCTTCGCTACTCACCTTAAAATAAAGAACAGTGAATACTCTGGTTGGTTTTCATCAGAAGCAATCGCGTCAGTGATCGAAAGCCTAAGAAACAGCAAAAACTATAGACTTGCTTTTGAAGATACTGGAATAAAAGAGATAGCAGAAGTATACAGCCTGGTAAAGCACATGCTAAAAAAGAGGCTGTTTATTCACCCGTTCTATGAAAAGCTGTGTGATATAGAAGAGGCTACCAGGGTTGTAGAAGACTACGTTAAAAACAGAAAAATAAAGTTTTTAAAGGACAACTTCTGTATCATCGACTCTGAAAGGTTTACCAGGTGGAGTTTCAGGCCAATGACAAGGGGAGAGGTTGAACAGCTTTTCTCGCCGGGAGAAAAGAAAATAAAAGAAAGACTAGTCGGACTTCTAATGAAAAACAAAAAACGGTCAACGGTTGCCGACATTGAAAACCTGTTTAAGGGTGACCCCAGAAAGTTTGTACTGGAAAGCACCGGAAACCACTTTTCACCCAAAGCAAAATCGCCAAAGAGACTCGGTGATAACTATTATGAACTCGAGGACAGTGAGCCCTACCTTGAATATGACATTAACAGTGGTTACTATCAGCTTAACAGGTGTCAACTTTTCGTTAAGTCATTAGAGCTAACCGGTTCTTTTGACTACACAATGAGTGCTATAGTGAAAACAGTTTCCTCAAAAAGGTACGCTGGACCAGCAGAGGCAACCGTTGCCTGTTACCTGTTTAACATCGGGATCTGCTTCTGTGAAGTCTTCAGTGAAGTTTTAATACCAAAGTTTTACCTGGTTAACGGTGATAAAATGGTACTTCTTGAGCACCTTGGAGAGCACTTTCAGTCCATCAGGATAAAAAAATTCTCTGAGAAACACAGCTGTAAAACAGTTGACAAAAACCTAATCAAGTTCGTTTATAAAACCTTTCCAAGCATAGTTTATGAGTCACTCTTAATCGAACCAGTGTTTATTTTTCCTAAGACGGCTGATTGAGAAAAATGTAGTATATATAAGTATAACATTCAACAGTGTTAACGATTTCTTAGACGCTTACCAAAGAAACACCTTTCGAAGGTTACGATAGTACGAGAGTGTTCATGTTGATATTTCAGACAAAACAGACAAAGCTTGGAGAAAAATTTATGTTATACATTATATTGACGATCTTTTAAATATCCTTCTTCTTAGAAACATACTATTTCCTGTTCCATATCTTGAATATTATGAAAGTGATTCGTTCTCGCTAAAGGTGTTGATCAGTTTGAATTTAGAGGAAATGGTAAAAATTTCACGTTAGAGTAGAACCTCTTAATGTCTATTATTTTTACGAAAAAAAAATAGTAATAATCCATTGTTCGTGGAATTGTACGATCGCAGATAAATATAAAGAAGCATTTAAAGATAGGACTAATAACCCACTTGTTTTTAATAGAAATCTAGTGATTACGAGAAAAAACTAGCAGACAGTTTAACATATACCTTTAACAAAGTAGTCGAAATAGTGGACCAATACGTGCTATTCTTAGACAAATTTGATACCAACATAACAAGTACATACAAAGCTTGGCTTGAGAACAATAGTGGAAATAATTTGCCAGTTAACAGTTTCGAGCAGACTGTTATCTCATACTATTTAGAGGCTAAACAGCTAACTAAAACATCTGATGATAAAATAGTACAAAAGATACTATCATTGTGTCGGTGTGAAATATTGGATTTTATCGTGAGAATTAAAACCCTTAAATATAAACTCACTTTTGATGAACCAAATTACAAAGTAACAGACTTGCGCGAAATGATTTTTGAAAATACACAAAGAGAAAACGTTCCCAGTATCAACGATCTGGAAAGCCTTTTCATCTCTAGATTAGAAGAATCACTTGATACAGAAATTATAACTGAAGCAAAGAAAAGGCTAAAGAGAAGTCTTATCATAATAAAAGACAACATAGAACTAACAAAAAATAATAATCATGATAAGATATAAGAAATCAGAGATAACAATTGAGTTTTAAACAGATGATTAGAGATAAAGAGAAATAGAAATAGAAAAAATATCTTATATATAAAATGACTAAAACATTCAATAGTGTAAACGAATTCTTTAATGGCTTTTTGAAAGAACTGCTTACCAAAGAAACACCTTTCAAAGATTACGATATTATCGAAGTTAAATTACCATCTGACAGAGAAGTAAGTGTTAATATTTCAGACAAAACAGACAAAGCAAAGTATATTCATAGGCTTTTAACATTAATTGGACAAGAATATTACATTTTAGCTCTTTCTGACCCCGATAGAAACGAACTTTTAACAATCCTGTTTCTAAGAAACATACTGTTTCCTGTTCCATATGTTGAGTATTATAGTAATGGTGCTGGTATCTCAGACGCAGTTGCACTGGTTGATACATTGATATCATATGTTCTTGCTAAAGGTGTTCAAAATTTTGAATATAGAAGAGATGAAGCTGCTATACCAGAAACTGTAACGATAGACACTTTAGTTGATACTATTAAGAATCCAGCTATAACCAATTTTTATGAAAGTGGCATCAGTGCACCATTGGTAACAGAGTTATATGATGCATCCGGAGTCACAGAAAGATATAAACAAGCATTTGAAAATCGGACTACCAACAAGCTTGATTTTAATCTCAAAAACATCTTTTATCTTGTTTTTACTGATGGAAGTCTACTAGATGATTACGAGAGAAAACTAGCAGACGAGATAAAACTAGCAGACAATTTATTCCCCCTTCAAAGTACAGCCGAAGAAGCAGTAGACCAATACGTGCTATTCTTAGACAAATTTGATACTAACATCATAAGTACATACAAAGCTTGGCTTGAGAACAATAGTGGAAATAATTTGCCAGATAGCGGTTTCGAGCAGACTGTTGTCTCATACTATTTAGAGGCTAAACAGCTAACTAAAACATCTGATGATAAAATAGTACAAAAGATACTATCATTGTGTCGGAGTGAAATATTGGATTTTATCGTGAGAATTAAAACCCTTAAATATAAACTCACTTTTGATGAACCAAATTACAGTATAACCGACTCACGCGAGATGATTTTCGAAGACACACAAAGAGAAACCGTTCCCAGTATCAATGATCTGGAAAGTCTTTTCGTTGAAAGGCTAGAGAAGTCACTTGATACAGAAACTATGACCGAAGTCAAGAAAAGGTTAAAGGAAAGTCTTAAAATGATAGAAGATAACATAAAGCAAACGGTGAAAATAAGAATTATAATAAGATACAAGGACTGGGAGATAGTAATTGAGTTTTAATAAACCAGTTGTTCATCGTTTTCGTGGTTAACATGATTACTGGGGTGTATGCTTGTTTACACAAACCATGATATAGTAGGTCTTAATTGGTATGAGAGACACGTTTAGTACACGCTTAGTGAACCTTAAACAAACCATAATCAAGTGATCTCTTAAGAACTTTTCGATAAACCCTTTCTAAAACAGTCTTTAAAAAAACTATTCTCGTGATAAAACTTTGATCAAAAACCGTTAAAAACATGCTTTTTTATCCCGTTACTTCCCGTTGTAAAAAGCATGTTTTTATGGCCACTAGATGATATATACTACTCACTTTTAACAAGTTTTTTTAAAAGAATTAAAACAAAAAACACACGGGATATAGTCGGTGATAAATGGCTTTCGAGACACGTTTAGTGTGTTTTAAACACTTAAACAAACATTGATCAAGTGATTCACCTAGGCACTTTTCGTTAAACCCTTTCTAAAACAGTTTTTTATCCATGATAAACTCTGATCAAAAACTCTAAAAACATACTTTTTTATCCCGTTACTTCCCGTTGTAAAAAGCATGTTTTTATGGCCACTAGATGATATATACTACTCACTTTTACGCAAGCTTTTTTTAAAAGAATTAAAACAAAAAACACACGGGATATAGTCGGTGATAATTGGTCTTTGAGAAACATTTGATAGCTTTAAACCCTCAAACAAACATTGATCAAGTGATTCACCTAGGTCACTTTTCGTTAAACCCTTTCTAAAACAGTCTTTTAAAACTTGATCAAAAAAGCCAAAAAACATGCTTTTTTATCCCGATATCACCCGTTGTAAAAAGCA
>BPJL01000009.1 GCA_026004595.1 Patescibacteria group bacterium
GAAAAAGAATTAAACCAAAAATGAAAAAAAGAAAAGAAAACTAAAAATAACACTTACTATTGTGAGGAGTGTGGCAGCAAGCTAAAGAAAGAATTGGTGGGGGCTGAAAAATATACGGATTATATTGATGAATTTGTAACTATAAGGTATGAGAAATATGATATGAAGACAGGAAAAAGGCAATATGTGTGGAAATATACCTGTCCTAAAAAGAGATGGTGGAATAATCATTCGTCTTTTATGGCGGGGGTTGTAATGAAAAAAGAAAATAAAACTAAAACATCTAAAAAGTATTATACTTTCAAAAAACACCTAAAAGAGAGCTTGAAAGATAAAAAATTCAGAAAGGTATGGAAACGACAA
The DNA here is from genome assembly GCA_026004595.1 of Patescibacteria group bacterium. GTDB lineage: Bacteria > Patescibacteriota > WWE3 > UBA101185 > UBA10185 > UBA8498. Next base: position 364 of record BPJL01000009.1, read on the forward strand.
TCCTTAAAAGAATTTGAGAAATGGCTCAACGAAGAAGACAGGGAAAACTGGGAAATTCTAAGGTATGTTGAAGGTTTACTTGGCAAAGGCTAAAAGAATTTTTTAACCCTTTTGAAATAAAATGACTTATAAACCGAAAATCACAAGGAAAGTAATGATTTTTGACCTTGAAAAACCAATCTATGGCAGTGCTTATGCTATTTGGGATAAATGGCTAAAGATTGCAAAAGAAAAAAAGCTAAAATTGGTGATAAACACTCAGTTTGGTACTGCCACCTTTGAGAGTGCTAATGAATATCTAAAAAACGCCAAGAAGATTGAAAGGTATTACAAAAACCCAAACGAGCCAATGGTTTTTTTGGCAACTTGATTTTTTGCCTTTTATAAAGGAAAGGAAAAAAAGAAAGAAGTTGGAAAGAAAGACTTGAAGATGCTAGTATGCCACTTGAGACAAAGTTGAAATTGAGGGATAAAATAATAAGAGAAAACCCAGATTTGGCAAAAAAGCTAGCACTTTTGTAAATTGTTGTTTTTGGGGTGGGAAGGCAAAGGTAGTGAGAGACGAGCAAGCTGTTCTCTCTGCAACACACTCGCCTGACCCTGAAAAGGGGTGGCGAAGGAAATGCGAACCTTTACCCTGCTTGCTCCCACCTCAAAAACAACAATTCTTTCTCTGCGAGGCGGTTTGGATTGGGTCACGCCTTTCTGAACCGTTTTTGAGGCGGTCTTGGCTTTGGGTGAGGGCAGACACCTTGCGAGCTAGCCACGAACTGCCTCGTGGGGGAAGAATGGGAAAATTCCAAAGAAACAAAGGAGCAAGTAACGAAAGGGAGGCCTGTAGAATGTGGCGTGAGATTGGCTACCCAGAAGCCCGAAGAAAACTATCCCAATACCAAGAAAGGTGCGGAGTGGATTTGGAGAACACGGGAAACTTCAAAGTGCAGGTGAAAAGCGGAAAAAGGATTGATGTTTGGAAAGCCTTGCAGGAAGCCGAAAAAGAAAGCAAAGCAGGTGATATGCCTTTGGTGATGGCTAAAAAAGACAGATTTGGTTGGATTGTTGTTTTGAATTGGATTGATTTTGTAAAATTTTTTTAGGAAAATTGTTGATTGTGTGTAGACAGTCCTAAAAGCAACAAAAATGAAAAAGGGGAGGTGATAAAAATGGTGAATAAAATCATAGCTTGGACTTGGCTGGTATTATCTATTTTAGTGGTTCTCTTTCTTTTGATAGAACCGCAAGAATACCTTTTATTTTCTTTGTTCTACTTTGTCGGGATAGTTTATATTATCGTCAAGTATCTGGAAATCCTAAAGTAATATGATTGGATTGTTTGTTTTTACTAGGATTTTGGATTTGGTCTCAACGGCTATTTGTTTTTATGCTTTTAGATTGTCGGAGATAAATCCTACCAGTCTTTTTTTCCTTGAAAAAGGATTAGCATTTTTTATATCTCAGCAGATTTTAATGGCTTTGATTTTTGTTTTTCTTTCAAACAAATTTAGGTTGGTCAGATTGGGGGTTGTAGCTTTTACCTTTTTATCAATTCCGATAGTGGCAATGAATTGGATATTGGTGTTCCTAAATATTATTTAGTGTGGTAGAAGGTGATAGAATAATGATAGAATATAGAATATGGGAAAAAATCTGACTGCCAAACTTCCAAACACCCCGAAATTCAAGGAATGGGTTAGACTCTATTTTGACCGAAACAACAAAGAAACTTTTTTAAATGCGACACAAGCCGCAATGAGAGTATATGACGCCACTTATGAGTCGGCTCAAACTATAGGCTGGGAGAACTTGCGAAAACTTGAGAGGGCAAGTGCAAAAATTCTTGAGAGTATGGGAATGACATTCCCTGAACTTCTGAAACTGGGACTAAAAAAAGTAAGCGAGGGAACATATTCAGATTGGGACAAATTTATGGAGCGGTTAGGATATTTTGACAGGCAACAGGAAGGAACAACTGTAAACGTTGGAGTTTTTAATTTGGTAAAGGATAAATATGGAGAATTTTAAAACATACTGGCCGATTGAAAAACTAAAAGAATGGGATAAAAATCCCAGAACAATCTCAAAAGAGAATTTTGATAGACTAAAAGCTCAAATTAAGGAGGTTAGGGGAGTATAAGCCTCTTATTATAACCGAAGACGGCACTGTTTTAGGTGGGAATATGCGATTGAAAGCGTATAGGGAGTTAGGATTTAAAAAGTGTTGGGTATCAATAGTGAAAGCCGAGACAGAAGAGGAAAAAATAAAATATGCTTTATCTGATAACGACCAATTAGGAGAATATCAAAAAGATGATTTAGCTAATTTAATAGGTAGTATCCCCGATTTAGATTTGTCAAACTACACAATAAATTTAGGAACTTCAACAGTTATTCAAGATTTGTTAGATGAGTTTAAGGAAGTTGTTGAGGATGAAGTGCCGGAGGCAGAGGAAGGCGAACCAAAGAGTAAATTAGGAGAGGTTTATCAGTTAGGAAGACATAGACTAATGTGTGGAGACGCAACAAAAAAAGAGGATGTAGAAAAGTTGATGGGTGGAAAAAAAAGCAGATATGGTGCTTACTGATCCTCCTTATGGAGTAAGTTATGGAGACAAAAATGAATTCTTAAATGCTATTGATCGTGGTAATAGAATACAAAAAAATTTACCCAATGATACTAAAAGTGTAAAAGAAATGAAAGATTTATGGACTCGTGCTTTTGTAAATCTTAATTTAGTTACTAAAGAGGGAGGGTGTTATTATGGGTGTTCACCTCAAGGTGGGGAATTAATGATGATGATGATGATGAGCTGGTTGGAAGCAGGTTGGGAATTGAAACAACAAATTATATGGGTTAAAAATAATATTGTTTTAGGCAGGAGCGATTATCATTATAAGCACGAACCTATTTTATATGGCTGGAAAACCGGGAAAGCCCATCGGTTTTATGGAGGAAAAGGCGAAAATACTGTATGGGAAATAGATAAACCTCAAGTTAGTGATTTACATCCCACTATGAAACCCATAGCTCTTTGTGCAAGAGCAATAAAAAATAGCAGTAAGGAAGGGGATATAATTGTTGACACTTTCGGTGGTTCAGGCTCGACCCTCATCGCCTGTGAACAAACAAACCGCATTTGCAATATGATGGAGCTTGATCCTTACTATTGCGATGTTATTCGCAAAAGATGGTGGAAGTTTGTTAATAACGGTTCAGAGGAAGGGTGGGAAGAAAATACTCCTAAAATCCTATGAAAAACGCTCAAAAGTATCTTAACTTTATAAAAGACAACTTTCTCATTGTTACCAAAGACGGAGAAATTAAGAGATTTGATGAAACCGAAAACCACTGGAGGATTCAATCAAAGTTTATTTTAGAAGATGCTACAGGAAGGGATACTATCTTGAAAGCGAGGCAGATGGGACTTTCTAGTGTTATCCTTGCTTTATTTGCAGTTGATTTTATTGCTAAACCTAACTCTTACTCGATGGTGGTAGCAGATAAGTCTGATAATGCTGAGGATTTGTTAGCCCGAGTCAAATTCTACCTTAAAAGCTTTGAAGAAAAAAATAAAGTTAAATTGCTTTTAAAATACAACTCAAAGTATGAACTTTACAATGAGGAAATCAACTCAACCTACAAAATAGGAACCGCAGAAAATAGAGAGGTGGGTAGATCTAAATCAATTTTTAACTTGCACCTTAGCGAATTTGCCTTCTACCCCGACCCAGAAGCTGTCTTACGATCTGCTCTTCAGGCGGTTGTTCCTAGAGGAAAGATTTTTATTGAAACTACCGCCAACGGTTTCAATTTCTTTAAAACCTTTTGGGAAGAATGCAAACAGGGGTTAAGAGACTTTAATCCGATTTTCTATGGTGCAAGCCAGTTTTACTCTAAAGAGTTTTTAGAAAGAAAGAAAAAAGAGTTGAAAGGGTATTATTTGCAAGAGTATCCGGACTCTGATATTGAGAGCTTTATTGCCTCAGGTGAACTTTATTTTGCCAAAGAAAGCCTGAAGTGGTATTTGGACAATGTTAGAGAACCGATTAAAGAGGGGGTGATTTATATATGAGAACAAGGAAGGACACGATAGAGCTGGTTGAGATTTTAGCAGAATTGGAACACGAGCAATGGAAGGCATGGGCAGACCATTTTCTTGATAAGGTTTACCGCCAAAATCCACCTGATTATGAGAGTATTAAAAGATGGGAGAGGCAGATTGAAACTCCCTATAAAAAATTGACGGAGGAGGAAAAGGACAAAGATAGAGAATGGGCGTGGAAAATACTTAAAAAATTATTGTTGGTGTCTGATAGAAATGGAAACGTTTGGGTAAACACAGACAAGCCAGTAAATGTTAGTCTTTTGAAAAAAATTATTAAATGTGTAGAAAGCCTTTTGAATTATTGATATGTTTAAACAATACAGAAAAATAGAAAAAGGGGAGTTTATCGTTGTTGGAGTCGATACCGCAGCAGGCGGGAATGATTTTACTGCGGCTCAATTCCTCTCCAAGACAAAAGTAGATGTTCCCCTTGTTTATCATTCAAGAATAATAACCACCGAGTTCACAAATCAGCTCGTGCCTGTTTTGGAAAGAATTTTTGACGAGACGGGGGTAAAACCTGTTGTTGCTTACGAGAGAAACAATGGCGGAGCTTTTGAGATGGATAGGTTGGCGGCTATGAACAGGCTTAATAAATATGAGATTTTCAAGATGCCCTCGTTTGGAAGAGAAAATCCTCCAGATGCAATACAATACGGTTGGACTACCTCTACCGCTACAAGACCCAAGATGTTACAAGACTTGAAAAATGCGGTTGATAATAGGGTATTAACAATTTATGATAGGGAAACTATTAACGAGATGTTTTCTTTTATTATTAGCCAAACCTCTTCTTCTTGGAAAGCCCAAGCCGAGAAAAACGCAAAAGACGACTTGGTTATGAGTCTTGGAATTGCATATCAGCTTTATCAGCTTTGTGAAGCACCGAAGGAGAGTGTGGTTAATGTAGATGAGATTGTAGAAAGGAATAAATTCCTTGCCCAAAAATGGCAGATGTAAGAGACATTTTTCCAACGCCTCCAATAACCAAGATGATGTATTCGTGGGCTAAATGGGGTGGTGGTAATTTTGGGTTAGTTAAAGAATATGGTGAATGGTTTTGCCAGATTTGTGGTGAAAGACAGACTCCTGATAGCCCTTCTTATATGTTCCCAGAGGATAGCTTTAGAGTATCGTTTATTAGAATATGTCCTATATGTAAGGCTGAAATAGAAGCTACCCAAGCCCAAACCCTTGAGGAACTAAAAGGAATGTTAGAAGATGTTAAGAGAAAAATAGTAGAAAAAGAGATAAAAGCTGAAATATTTATTGTCAATTTGAAAACCAAACTAAAGCTATAACATAATTGAGGTATGGACGATCTTTTACCACAACTTTTAGAAAGATATTCTTTTTGGACCCAGGATATTCAGACTAGAATTACCCGCAAAAACGGATGGAACGATGTAATGGATGCCTATTATGGTGTTCTTCCAGAGGACTGGCCTTTCAGAATGAAAATCGTTGACCCCCGAATTAGAACCATTTTGCAGGAAAAAAACTCAAGGCTTTTAGGTAATAGAATATCGGGAAGGGTGCTGCCGAGAGAAAACGGAGATACAATAAAAGCCAGAATTCACCAAGCAATACTAGATTATCAATGGGATAAGGTTAGCTATGGCGGCTCGATGCAACAAAAACTTTCAATGGCAGACCTTAATACAAGATTATATGGCAGCCAGTTTGCCCTTGTTTTGTGGAGAGTAGAAAAAGATGAAGAAGACAAGATTGTTTATGAAGGAAACGATTTACAATTATTGGACATTAGGGATTGCGGAATAGACCCTGCGGCTAAAAGTATTAGGGATGCTAAATGGTTTCAGGTAAGACAATGGGTTTATCTGGAGGATTTAGAAAAGCAACTTGATAGCAAAGGCAAACCAATTTTTAGGAATATTGACATAATTAGAAAAAATCTCAAAGATAAGGTATCAGACAAAAGGAACGATTACACTCCCAGAGTCAAGCAGATTAGGGGATTGGAGGATAGGCTTGGAATGGATAGGGAATTTCCAATGATTGAGATTGTGACCGAGTATAGAAAAGACAAATGGATAACCTTTTCCCCACAACACAGCGTAGTTTTAAGAGAAATAGAAAATCCTTATAATCACGGGGATATTCCTGTTGTTCAGCTTACCTACCACAGACTGGATGATGACCCAATCGGAGAAAGTGAGGTAGAGCCAGTAATTCCTTTGTGGAAGGCTTTGCAGGCACTAGTTAGCTCTTATATTGAAGAAGTATTGTTAAAGATGAGACCTCCATTGAAAGTCATACGGGGGTCTGCGGCGATTGAGACCATACTTTATTCCCCAGATGCTTTATGGCTCGTTGACAGACCAGATGCTATTACAGAAGTTGTCTCAAGCGGTAATTCTATTCAATACTTCCAGACAACTTATACCTCTCTTGTATCAGCTATAAACTCGGCAATGGGTGGTATGAGTATGGGAATATCTAATATTGACCCTAACGCCAACAAAAGAACGGCGACGGAGGTGAAAGCTTCTGTCAGACAGCAGACAACGGTAGACCAGAAAAACCTTGTCGATTTGTCAGATTTTATTAAGGATTTTGTGAGGATGTGGATATCAAATAACCAACAATTCTTATTTACTCAAGAAAAATCTTATTATGTCCAAAAGATTATTGGAGTTGAAAATTACAATGTCTTTAGGAAAGCAGGATTTGATCAGACCATAATTCCCCCAGAGGTTGACCAACAGGTGGCAGACATTATAGCTCAAAACCCAGACATTACTGATTTTGAGATAGAGCAAATCAGAGAAGCGGGGAGAGTGCCAAAATATCCTGTTATCCTTAATCCCCAAAGAGAAAAAATCCTGAAAAAATCAAGGTTGAACCGAAACTAAAAGTGTCAGAACTTGGTAATGAGGCTGAAATCTATATTCTACCAGAAGACATTGAGGGGTCTTATGATTTTATCCCTGATGTTAGGGTGCTTTCAATTACAAGAGAAGATGAGAAAATTCAAGGAAGACAATCAGCACTGCAGATGTTGACCACAAACCAAAATGTGCTACAATTGTTATCAAATGAAGGTTATGTTCCTAAAATTAAGGAAATTTTGGAAAGCGTTCTTGAAGATGCTGGATTACAAGATGCGGACAGGTTTTTTGAAAAAATAAATGCAAATCAAGGACAAAATCAGTTATCTCAAGTCCCAACTGGAGTTTTACCTAGCAATGGAGAGGCTTCAACACCTACCGGAATGGAAAAACTACCTTCTACCCTACCTAACAGCCAAATTCCAGAACAGTTGGCTCAAGCCTGAAGAATTCAAAACCCTTGAAGAATTTCATAAGGCTTATGTCGAAGAAAGAGCAAGGGCTGTTGTTTTTAAAGAGATTGTTGATTTGGTGGAAAACGCTAAAAAGAATGCACTAGCGATTAGAAGGGAAATAAAAAATGTCAAACAAGGACTCTCAATTTAGCAAGTTTTATTTTGACCAGTTTAGGGGGAAAGACGGGGAGCCTGTTGGCAAGAAAGAAGAAATTAAATTCAAGAAATGTAGCCACAAAAATGCTAAACTGGTTGTTGATGAAAGGGGAACGAGAATACAGTGTAGTTGCGGTGTTGGGTGGAATGGAAACGCTACCCAGTTGTCAAGAATTTTGAAGGACTTGACAAGTTAGCTTATAAATAAAGATATGGCAGACGAACCTACTCCCAAAGATATAGAACTTGTTGATCAAATTCCGCCATTTGGCGAAGAACCTCAAAAAACTGTTGAAGAAACTCCCCAAGAAAAACCACAAGAGACTGAAGAAAAAATAAAAGAAGAAATCAAAGAAGAACCCTGTTGACGAAACTAAAAAAAGAACCGCTGAACAATTCAATAAATTAAAGGAACACAACCAAGAACTAAAAGAAAAGGTAAGACCAATATGAAGATGTTTTATCTTCGCTTCAACCCAAAATTCCCGAAAATCCTCTTGAGGGTATAGAATTGCCGCCTATTTCCCACAAATTCCTCCTGAACAGGTTGTCTATAATCCGCCACCCCGCCAGTCAATTTCCTCATCTGGGGGAAAAAGGAGTAAAGGACATCTTTGAGCAGTTGGTTGACGATGAGGGTGCGGTGGATAGGGATTTGCTTCTTGAGAACCCTGAGAAAGCAAGAAGAAAGAGCGAGAATAGCTGAACAACAAAGCGAAAGAAGCAGAAGAAGCGGTCAGACGAGCTGAGAGGAAGTTTGACGATTTTCAAAGAAAAGCCATAATGAGAGAAGTTCACGCTAAATACCCCCAGATTGACCCCGAAAGTGACCAGTTTAATGAAACTATGTGGGTAGCCGTGAGGAATGAAATAATTGGACAATGGAGTGAAACGGGGGTGGAAGACCCGATGGCTGCAGCTGACAAGTGGTATAAAATCTTATACGGAAAGAAAGATAAAGAGGATGTTGAAGAAAAAAAGGCTCAAATCAATGCGACAATTAGTCAGGCTCCAAGATCTCCAACCACTAAAGACCATTCCCAAAAACTACGAACTGGAACTCTTCAAGACCAAGCAGAAGTACTAGAAGAGATGGGCTATTGAAAACCCCAAAGTTTTTTCTTCACAATTAAACTGCATAGTAGTCTGATGCTCCGACTATAAACTGAGCAAATTCTTACCGAATCTATGCAACCCTACCGACGGGTTAGAAACGGTAAGAAAGGAGGTGAGCAAAATGGCTTGGGGTAAAACAACTTATCAATCACCAAATGAGGCTAGAGAATCTGTCTTAAGCATTATGAGAGACATCTCTCCTAATGAAGACAATTACTTTGTCTCTAACCTTGCAGTTGGTGCCCCTGCGATGAACACTCTTCACCAGTGGAATATCTTCCACGAATCAAGAGTTTCATCTGTTACGGCCTGTAGTTGAGGGTGCTGATCCTAGCTATCCCGATCTGCAAGCTGAACAAAGGGCAACCAACTACACCGTATTGGTGGATGCTCCTGTTAGACTTTCAAGCACTAAGGCTTCTATCGCTTCTGTTACTGGCGAAAAGCCGTTAGCGGTTGAAAAAGCTCGTGCCTTGAGAAGGCTAAAGAACAAAATGGAGTATCTTCTCATCAATGGAACAGCAGCAGCTGGTGATACTGGTACTGCTAGAGGTATGGCGGGTATTGATGCGTTTATTACATCTAATGTAACCGCTAGAGCCTCTGGGACATCCTTTACAGAACAAGAGTTGAACGACATCATTCAGCAATCTTGGGACGCTGTAGGAAATTCCTATGTGGCTGATTTGATTGTTGCTCCTGTTGTTATTAAGAGGAGAATAGCTAGCTTTGGAACTAATTTGACCAGAACCATTCCCGCAGCTGATAAGAGGCTGACTAATGAGGTTAGGGTCTACGATTCCGAAGTTGGCCAGACAGTCAAAGTCATTGCTCACAAGGATGTTAGATCAGCTGCAGGAACATTGACTGTTCTTGCTATCCGTGAGGACTTGAGCCAGATGGCATTCTTAACAGGCGGAAATGAACCGCACTGGGAAGAATTCTCAAAGACTGGATACTCCGTTAAGGGAGCTTATGTAACCGAATTTACCTACGTGGACCTTAACGAAAAGGCTAACGTAAAGAGGACAGGTTACTCAACAGGTCTGTAATTTAGACTTGTTGTTCTTTTAGGCTGGGGGGAAGTGGTAAATCCCCCCAGTTGCTTTTTTGTGATATAATAAAAATTGATGGAAGAATACGAAATTGTGCCCCCTCATTATGTAGTATCTTCTAAGATGATAATAGATTTATGGGAGAAACTTGGTAAACCACAAAATCCATTTAGCAATTCAGGAAGAAAAGTTTTAGATTTTATTATTGAAGTTTGGAAAGAACTTTACCCCAATGATTATGAAAACTGGCTTGCTATTAGAAGCGATTATAAAAAATCAGAGCTTTCTATCGAGGAACAGGTAAGAAAAGAAACTGGAAGAAGTCTTGCTTCATATCCGATGTTTGTTTATAAAGTAATGAAGGTTGTGTTCCCAAACTTTGATCCAGCGGAAAGAAAGAATTGTATGAGAATGGCAAAACTTTATCCTATTTTTAGGTTTGCTAATAAGCTATGAAAATAGCGTTTTGGTGTCATTACAAAAGGAGATAGCGAACTACCTTCCTTAAAACGACTTGTTAGAAGCATTAAGGATTATGTTGATGGAATTTTTATTTACCGCAAACCACGAGCATACGGAAACCAAAAAGTGGTGCGAGGAAAACAATCTAAACTTTTCTTATCTTAAATGGAACGATAATTTTTCCGAACAAAGGAACTTCAATTTCAACCAAGCTAAGGGTTATGATTTCGTGCTTTGGGGCGGATTCTGATGATGTTATTGTTGGCGGCGAAAAAATAAGAGACATAGCCTCAAGAGCCAAAAAGATGGGAATGGATTGTGTGTTCTTTGATTATTGGTATGGCTGCGACTTTGATGGAGAGCCGTCTTTAGAAACCTTAAAGAATGTTGACATTATTCAGCAAAGAGAAAGGCTTATAGATCCGCAGGTTTATGTTTGGAAGAAAAGAATCCACGAAACGCCTGTTCCTGTTGAAAACTACGAACCTAAATACACTTATGCTTCTTATAAAGATAATGGGGTTGTTTGGGTTCATTTAGGGGCTGATAGAAATATGCCGATGGGAAGATCAGCTCAAAAGAATGGATAGAAACCAACGACTTCTTGAAATGGAACTTAAAGAAGAAAGAGAGAAAGGGGAGGCTGACCCCAGAACCCTGCTTTATCTTATGAAGATTTATGCTGAAAGAAAAGACGAAAACCTTTGGAAAGAGTGTATAAAGATGGGTTATGAGTATTTGGAGAAAAGCGGTTGGGACGCTGAAAGGGCTTTAGCTTGCAGTCTAATGGCAAGGTGTATGGGAAATTTAGGAAATCACTTGGAGGCACGTGAGTTTTTTGGGTAAAGCAGTTTTAGAGTATCCTTACTCGTCGCTTCTTTTACTTTTATCTGTCTAAAGCTTGTTTTAATCTTGGTAAATATCGGGAGATGGAGCATTGGCTTAAGGTGGGGCCTTAAGATTGAAGATGAAAAAGTATCAAGCCAAACTTCAAATGAACTGGAAAAGAAAATCATATCAGCTGAGCTTGCTTTAAGACTTTATTTTTATGTTAAAAGAGACATTAGAAAGGCTATGAAAGCGGCTAGGTTGCTTTATCAAGCTTTGCCTAACGAAGAAAACAAAGAAATGCTTGATAGCGTCTCTGCACTTTATAACCTTGATATTGCTTCTGAACACATTCACAAAATTTGTTGAATATCTGGAATTGACAGAAAAGGAAAATCTTATTCCTAATTTTATTCAAATCTTTACCTCCTGAAAATCAAAGCCCTGCCTTTTACTTGGCATTATAAAAACAAATATAGTAGTAGAACTTGGGGAGAAGATGAAATTTGTTATTATGCCTCCTTTGGGTCCGATCATTACGAGAAGTGGGGTCCTGAAAGCTTAAAAAAAGGAATTGGGGGGTCGGAAACTGCGGTAATTAAGCTTTCTGAAGAATGGGCTAAAATGGGGTGGAAGGTTACAGTTTATGCCGATTGTGTAGCTGAAAAGGTTGTTAATGGGGTTAGGTGGTTGCCTTATAAGATGTTTAATCCTAGAGATAATTTTAATATTTTTATTCAATGGAGATCGTCTCATTTAGCGGGTAAAATCAAGGCTAGGAAGTTTTTGGTTGATTTACACGATGTATTTTCTCCTAAAGCTATTAAATGGGATAATGTAGATTATGTAATGGTTAAAAGCCAAGCTCATAGAAACTTGGCTAAAAATATCAAAGATGGAAAGTTTAAAAATCATCTCAAACGGTATCTAGACATCATAGACTTTTTTGGGGGTCAAGTTATGACCGGGGATTGCAGTATCTTTTGTTTATGTGGTCTGATATTAAAAAAGCATATCCTGATGCTGAACTCCATATTTGTTATGGCTGGCAGACTTTTGACAAAATCAATGCAGGCAACCCTGAAAGAATGGAGTGGAAAAGAATGATGGAGACCTTAATGCAACAAGAAGGGATTTATCATTATGGCAGGTTAGGCAAGGAAGATTTGGCAATTGTGAGAAGGTCTTGTGGAATACTTGCGTATTCTACTGACTTTTTCGAGATAAACTGTATAACTGCTCTTGACGCCTGCAACGATGGTCTTGTGCCAGTAACTATTGATTACGGAGCCTTAAATGAAACCGCTAAACCCGGAATATTGATTAAGGGTGATATTAGAAAAGAAGAAACCACAAAAAAAGTATTTAGCAGAACTTTTGTCTTTAATGGGTGATAAAAAAAAGATGGAAAAGGTTGTCTCGTGAATGTCAGAAACACGCTGTTAAATATCAATGGAGTAATATAGCCAAACAATGGGATAGTGTTTTTAGAGAACCAGTTAAAGATATAAAGGTAACAGTTTATACACCGACTATTAGGGAAGGTTGGTGGAACATAATGTCTGATAATCTTTCAAAACAAACTTATAAAAACTTTGAATGGATTATCGTTGACGATTATCGGGAAGATAGAACACAAATAGCTCAAAAATACGCCCAAAAATATAACCTTGATATTAAATACATTCGTGGGGATAAGGCTTTGGGAAAACACAATCGCAGGCTGGGGTCTTGTAAGAGCAAAATAATATTGCTTGGAAAAATGCTAATGGCGAATTGATTGTGTTTTTGCAAGACTTTGTTTTAATTCCTGAAAATGGTATTGAAAATCTTGTGGATTTATATAGACACAATAAAGACGCTTTGATAGCACCTGTTGATGTCTATTATTTTGCTGCAAAAGCAGATAAAACAAACAAAGAAGACTGGTGGAATGGAAAGACTGATATTTTATTGGAGGAAGATTGGAGAAATGCAAGGGTTAGGTTTGGTGGAATTAGAGAAAGTGATAATCCTTTTGACTGGGAGGCTAATTATGGAGCAATACCGAAGCATATTTTAGATGAACTAAATGGATTTTGGGAGTTTATTGACGACGGGGCTGGGGTATGATAATACTGAAATTTGTTTTAGAGCAATAGAGCTTGGATACAGGCTTTTGATAGATGATAGCAATATAGCAAAATGCATAAACATTTGGGGAGAGGTTGGAGGGACTTTCGCAAAATATTTTAAGCAGAGAAAGAATGCTAAATCCACCACGGTATAAGTATTTGGTAGAGGAAACAAAGAAAGGAACACTTCCTGTTGTCAGAGATGAACAATTAGATAAAAAGATTAAACTTGATTTTGAGGTTCCAAAAGATATTAAAGATGAAGATTGTGCTGAATGGATTAGTAAACATACGGATGAGATAGTAAGGAGGTGGAGAGAATGCCGTTGATAGTTATAACGATTGGCACTTTTGATTTACTGCATACTGGACACCTGCGATTATTCAAAAAATGCAGGAAAATAGCTGGGGATAGTGGTGTTGTTGTTGTGGGTTTAAATACTGATGAGTTTGTCGCAAAGTTTAAAGGTAAAAGACCAATTCTTTCTTATAAGGAAAGGGAAGATTTAATTATGGAAACAGGATTGGTTGATAAAATTTATCCTAATTCACAGCCAGATGGGACGATTAAGGATGTTATTAAAAAATCAAAACCAGATATAATAGTTGTGGGTTCAGATTGGGCTAGGAAAGATTATCTTGCACAAATAGGGTTGGATTGGGATTATTTGGATAAGAATAAAATCTGGCTTTGTTATGTAAATTACGAGTGGTCTATATCAACTACCGAACTCAAAAGAAGACTAAATGAGAATTCTTTTTAAAATTATATCAATGAAAGTTATAGAATACAAGCTATAATCCTAACAAAACACACCTTGCCAAACTTGAATTTACTCTTGAACAAGCTCGTCTTTTGTATAATGAAGCGTTAAAACAAAGGATAACTAGCTGGAAAGAAAATCAAAAAAGATTAAATTATTATGACCAAACCAAGTTTTTTAAGAGTAAATATCCTATTTCGGCAATGCTTACTCAATGTGTATTAAAAAGACTAGATACTACCTATCAAAGATTTTTCAAAAGAATTAATAACTTTCCAAGATTTAAGGTCAAAAAATAGGTTTCGTAGTATTGATATACGCCAGTGGGGATTAAATGCCTCATTGAAAGATGGAAAACTAAGATATGACAAAATGTTAATTAGAACATCTAACCATAGAGAGCTAGAGGGCACACCAAAAACGGGGAGGATTGTAAAAAGAGCTGATGGTTGGTATCTGCAAGTAGTTTGTGATGTTGGTGCTAAAAAAACCTAAAGCAAAAATAAAAACTGCTATTGGACTAGATATGGGATTAAAATATCTAGTAGCCGACAGTGAGGGTAACATTATACAAGCACCTAAAATGTTTAGAAAAACAGAAGCTAAATTAGCTAAACAACAAAAAGTGTTAAGCAGACGAGTTAAAGGTAGCAATAGTTGGATGAAAGCAAAGGAAGCTGTTGCAAAAAACACATCTAAAAATATCAAGACAGCGAAAAGATTTTCTCCATAAGATTTCCTATAAGTATGCTCAATATGATTTAATTGCGGTTGAAAAATTAAACATTAAAGGAATGTTAAAAAAATCATCATTTAGCGAAAAGTATTTCTGACGCAAGTTGGAATATGCTTCTACGGCTAATACGCTACAAAGCTGCGAATGCTGGTAGCTATTTTGTAGAAGTAAATCCAAAATACACAAGTCAGAAATGTAGCGGTTGTGGTGCGATTATTCAAAAAATCGCTCAGTGTCAGGACACATATTTGTCTGAATGTTCTCTGATAATAGATAGAGACCACAACGCTTCGTTAAATATTTTAAGGGCAGGAATTGCCCTTGGTGGAGAGATGGGATTGCCCATCTCGTTGAAACCAGAAGCCACTAAGTCTTTAGCTTAGTGGTAGTTCACCAGAAGACAGAATAATAGGTGAAGAGCTAGGGCCCTAGCTTTTAGCTTCAAGAAAAAAACTAGCCCCTAGCTTTTTGAAGTTTTATTAGGATTTCACCATACTTGTCAATGCACCCAAATCCGTTGGGTAGAGATAAAGATGTAATAATAGATAGGTGTCTTAATTCTTTTTTAGAGGCAAATGATTCTAAATTTCCTATAACCTTTGTCGTTTGACGGTCTTAATGATAAATGGATAGCAAGATTGAAAAAGCTTGGAGATGTTGTTTTTTCTTCTCACGGAAATGTTGAGACATTTCATAAACAACTTGATTTGGCGTGTGAGACAAAAGACGAAAAAGTTTTGTTTTGTGAAGATGATTATTTATGGAGACCAAATACAATTTCTTTATTGGATAGAGCATTAGACAAATTCCAAATTGTTTCTCCTTATGACCACCCCGGACATTATAGAGAAGAAAGATTTAATTATCCTAAAAAAATGGTTGAATTAGATGGGGTTGTATATAGAGAAGCTCCGTCTAACACTTTGACTTTTGCTTGTAGAACGAATATTATTAAAGAGAATTTATTGGTTATTAAATCTTTTGGAATAAGAGACCATGAATTATTTACGGAGTTGCGTAAAAGAGGATACGAAATGTTTGTGCCAGTATATAGTTTTGCAACTCACTTGGTTGAAGGATTGTTAGCACCTAATGTTGATTGGAAATTATGAAAATCAGCCTAGTCATTCCGCATTACGAGGTTAATCTTGAAAAAAGAGAGCTACTGCTTCGTTGCTTGTCTTCAGTTGCTGGTCAGTATGATGAGCTTATTATCATTGCAGAGAAAAGATTTAATTTAGCTTCAAAAATAAACGACGGTTTAAGAAAAACAAGCGGGGAATTTATTATTGTTTCAAATGACGATATTAAACTTATAAAAGGAACTTTGTCTGATTTGTGCGATGAAAATTGTTGTTACAACCCCTACGGTAGTCGGTTCGTTAGATAAACTTTTTCACGGACATATGTGGTGTATGCCGAGAAAGATCTTTAACGAAGTTGGCTTGATGTATGAGGGTTATAACGGATTTTTACTTTGATGATAGTGATTATTGGATGATGATTGAAAGTAAAGGCTTTAATGTGGTTAAAAAGAAAGATGTTGTAATTCTTCACGAACACCCAGCTTCTACCCTAAAACATTTAGTCAAAGAGGGACAGCAAGACGAAAATAAACAAATCTTTATCTCCAGATGGGGCGTTGATTCCTTAAAAAAAGTTTTGTAAGTTTGAAAACCAAATAAACCTTCTTTCATAATTAGGGTATGCAAACCCTAGAAGATATACTTAAAGCATCGGCTTCCACACTTGATTTGGATACCTCTTTGCCCACTGGCAATGAGTTGACAAACTCGTATCAACTTTGCCAACCAAGCAATTTGGGACGCCTTAAGTGTGGGTTTTGTTCCTGAACTTAAAAGTGAATATCTTGTATATGCTACAGGGGCCACTGTTCCTTTACCTACTAATTTTTATGCGATGTCTTCAAATCCGAGAATTTATAGTAATGGCTGGCTTGAATATCCAGAAATCGAAGCAGAAGAAAAATATACTCTTGATAGTGGTGATAGATTTTCTTATGTTTTAGGAACGCCACAAGCCAAAAATCTTATTCTCAACTCACCAGTTGAAGGAACTTTGTCTTTGATATACCAAAAGATACCCTCAAGGCTTTGCTACTTTAACTGATGTTTGTGAACTACCCGACCCGATGTATGTGATCAGAAAGATTGAAGCTTATGTTCTTTACTCAAGAGGGTGATGACAGATTCCAAATCGCTCAAGCGGAGGCGGAAAAGTATCTCCTTAATATGATGGGAACTTCGTATAAAAGCTCTGGCGGAAAGACGAGATTTGTTAGTAGCAAGTTTAGACCTTAATAAAGTTGTATGATATGGCAATTTTCAACGCAAAAGCTCCAGCTTATAAGAAGAGACCTGAAGTAATATCAGAGTGGGCAACCTTTAGAAAGGGTCTTAACCTCATTTTGCGACCCACTGAGATTTCAAACGAGGAGATGTCGGAAGCCTACAATATTATGCTTATTGGATCTGGCGTCCCGACTGGAAGGTGGGGGACAGAAGTCTTTTTTGATACCGGCGGAACTTATGTTAATGGATTGGGTTTCTACAGAAGCAGTGATCTAACCATTGATGATGTTTTAGCTTTATCCAATACTGGGTATTTTGGTAAAGAAAAACAACTCTTCATATACAATCATTAGTGGTAATTCTTGGCCGACTTCTACCAATATTCATACTGAACAGCTTGGGAATAGAACTTATATTGTCTCTCCTGATGTTGCTTTTACTGAATATGATGGAACTGATTTAAGCGTGTTTGCAACCATATCTCCTCCTACTGGAGTATCAGCTACCAACTTTAGTGGTGCAACAGGACCTGAAAAGAGTGTCGTATAGGATAGTTGCTATTGGACCTAATGGGGGGCAAACCACGCCGTCTGCCAATTATGTGCTTGAAAATGTTCCTGTTGATCTTTCAAAGACGCAAATTCACGTTTTTTGGACCGCTCCGTCGGCTGCAACTTTGGGTGGATTTGAGATTTATAGAGGAAGGGAAGGAGACGAAACATTTTCTTGCTTCAACTAGTGCTGGAGTTACTAAATATGTTGACAATGGAGAACCTGCAAGTGAATCAATACTTGCCTCCTTTAACTAATACTACTGGTGGCGTGAAAGCAAGATGTATTGCTAAATATAAGGATAGACTTTTAGTTGTTCCTGAAGATGATCCTACTAAACTTATGATTTCTGCAAGATACCCTTATCATACCAGATTTAACGCCCTTGATGGTGGCGGATATATTTATATTGATCCCGATAGCGGAGGATCAAATCGTGGGGGTTGAGGTGCAGCCGATTGCTGATAGGATTGTTGTTTATAAGACAAAATCAAGCTACTTGGTTCAATTGGATACCGTGAGTTTTGGAAATTATACCCTTCTTGATCCGCAATATGCTCCAATCTCAACTGCTGTTGGTTGTTCTTCGCAAGATACGATAGCAGTAGTTGAAAATGATTTGTTCTATTTTGGAAGGGACGGGATTTATGTTACTGGTTATGAACCCAATTTCTTAAACATTATTAGAACTAATGAAGTCTCGTTTAGGGTTAAGCCATATCTTGATCTTTTATCTCAAGATGACTTTGATACTGCCTGTGCGGTGTATTTTGATAAAAAATATATTCTTTCATTCCCTCTAAGAAAGGAGATGTTGGTTTATGACCGCTCACGGGGTTGCTTTGTTGGAATTTGGAGACTTCCTTTTGGGATAAGATATATGAAAAAATATGTTGATATTGATGGAAATGAAAAGCTCATTTTGGGAACTGATGACGGAAAAGTTTATAACTTTAATGCTTCAATAAATTCTGATAACGGAGAGATTATTGAAAAAAGGCTTAAAACCAATAAAACATCTTTTGGGGATTGGACGACAATGAACACAGTTGGTTTCTTTTACTTCTTGTTTAGAAATATAGTTGGAACTACCAATGTTACTATTACTCTTGAGGATAGAGAAGGAATTACATCGGCTATTAAGACTTTTACTATTACAGGAGCTGAACAGGCTGGAAAGACAGGATATGGGATTGATCCTTATGGGACGGCTGAATATGGACTTAGTAATTATTATGATGTTTCTATCGCTTCTGATGAGATTATGAGATGGGGAACAGCCTTTAAGACTGGGAAGCTTATGCAGGTTGAAGTGTCTTCAACTGAAAGTAATTCTAATTTTGAATTGCTTAAGATTGCAGTAACGGCTAAAAAACACTCAAGAGGAACTTTGTCTTCTTCCTTGAGGGTATAGTTGCAAACCATTTTTGTTATTTCTCATAATTGAGATATGAGAAAAATGAAGCCAAAAGGAAAAAGAGGATTGGCAGCAGTTAAGAGGCTGGGAAGAACTTATAAGACTGGCGGATTTGCAAAGATTGCTGCTAAAGCCGCTAAAAAGTATGGTTCAAAAACTATTGGTAAAAAAGTAGCCGGGGCGATTTATCAAAAAATGGTTAGAAAATATCAAGAAAGGAGAAAAAAATAATATGGCACCATTAGTAACATCGGGAACTTGGGGAGTTTTTCCTTTCACAATTCCAGATTGGGGAGTGACAGAGTGGATAACAGAAAAAACTGGTATTGGTGCTGGCAATCCCAACTGGGTTAATCCCAATAGACCAACAACTCCTGTTTTGCAAGACAGTGGTTTGAGTCTTGATATGATGTCATATAATCCAAATCCGACTTTGTCGTCAAATCGAAGCACTGGACAACCAACTGGACAAACAACTGGTCAACCAACAGGTCAACCGACTGGTGGTCAACCAACAGGTCAACCGACTGGTGGTCAACCAACAGGTGGTAACCAGCCCACAGTTGACCCCCAAGAGGAGGTAAGAAGGCAGGCAGAGGCGATATACGCTCCAATTATGAGCTACTTATCTGAAGCTGAAAACACTTTAAGGAGCAACTTTGAAAGCCAAAGATCTCTTATTGAGCAGGAGTATCAAAATGCACTTTCCAGTCTTGGTGTTCAGAAGACACAATCTTTGAGGGATTTGTCCACCCAAGAGGAACAAGCTAGACAAAGGAAAGAAGATGCCTTATCAGCCGCAAGACGGCTTTATTCAGAACTTGGTCAGGGTATTCAACAGCGTTTTGGTGGCGCTTCATCTGCAGGACAGGCAGCAAGCGAACTTCTAGGAAGAGAACAACTAAAACAACAGGGTGGAATTTGGCGGGCATTCCAGAATGCTGTAAGTCAAATCGAAAACTACAGGGCAAGACTTAACGAAAATTATGACCAAGCTATCAATGATGTCAATCTCCAGAAAGCACAAGCAATTCAACAAATACAATCTGATTATAATGCTAAATTAGCACAAATCGGAGCTTTGAGGGGGCAGACGGAGTCAGCAAAAGCAAACCTTAAGCTCCAACTGTTAAACGACCTAAAAGACAAAGTATGGCAAATAAATATAGCTTCGCTTAATTACTTGCAGCAATTAGCAGCCAATAAACAGATTTCTAATCAAATCCTAGACAGTTATACTCAAAGATTCGCACAATCAGTGCTTGGTGGCGGGACAGCTGTCCAAAATCTATTCGGAAGCACAACTGTTAATCCGTCAACTAATTTAGCTTTTGGTGGTGGTCAAGCATCAACCACACCTCTTCAGACTGGACAGATTAGCCCCACCAAGAAAAGGGAAGAAGACATATTTGATTGGGCTTTCTAATTTTTGAAAACCATACAATTTCTTCTCTAAAATTAAGGTATGGCAAACCTCATTGATATTGCTTTAGCTAAAGTTAGAAGTGCTGCTCAATCTTTGGGAAAAGGAGTTTCTGATTTTGCTTCTGGTGTTTATGAGGCAGTTAAAACGGCAGAAGAACCGCTTGTTCGTGGATTAGCCGCACTTGACCCTTATACAAGGAGAATGTATCAACAGGCTGATCAACAAAGGCTTCAGGCGGCACAAAACCTTATCAATTATGCGAGTAAACAGACGGATATTAAAAAGAAAAAAGACCTATTGAAACTTGCTAGTCAAATATCATCCGTTGCTCCTTCTTATGAATATGCTCAAACATTACCCCAAAATAAAGAAGTATTGACATCGGGACTGAAAACTGCGGGTATGGCTTTGTCTGGTGGTATTGGGACGGGTGGTTTTCTAGGAACTGCGGCTCTCTCAACTGGGTTGTCAGCTTTGGGAGGAAAGGAGAATGTCGGTTATCGTGCTGGTAGAAGTTTTGGCGAAGTATTGCCTTATCTTGGGGCTACAAAAATTACTACTCCGTTAATTAGCGCTGGATTAAGAAAGTTTGCTCCCAATATCCCTAGATTGGCTCAAATTGGAACACAGGGATTGGCTAATGTTGCCGAAGGAGCGGCGTTGTCTAAATCTTTTGGCCAAAGCTATACTCCGTCTCAAGCTGCTATTGACTTGGTGATGGGTGGGTTGGCTAGACCTTTTAGTGGAAGTACAAGGATGTATTCAACGCAAAATCCTAAAATTCAAGAATTATGGAATCATATAAATACTTTGCAAAAGAAAAAGGTTAATTTAATAGAGCAAGGGGGGGAGCAAAGTTGCAATAAGAAACATAGAAAAAGCGATTAAAAAAGCTCAAGATGAAGTTTGGAGACTTTATCAGGAAGAAAAAGCAATGGGTTTTACCAGCAGTCAAACGAGCAAGGCTGCGGGTCTGCCAAAAGCAGGAAAATCGCAAACGCCAGAATTATCAACCAGTAAAGTTTCACAGACCAGTGCATCAGAACCTATTATAGTAAAAACCAAGAAACAATTAAATAAGGTATTAGAGCAAAACCCACAGGCTGAAGTGAAAATAGGTGGAGGTGGTAAGGGAGATGCTCCAGACCCCGAAGATGTAGCTAAAACCATTGAAGCAAGAATTAACAACTTTACTAAAAGAGTTTTGGGTTATAGTCAGGAGGATATAAAACCAGAAGGAGCTGGGGTTGTTGCTAAAATAGAAGGTGGAGTATTGAAATTACAAAAACCATATACGAAAGCAGTTATCAAACTTCAGCAAAAGGCGACAAGTGCTATAGAAAGAGGATTGGCTAGTGAAAGTGCTCCGATTAGATTAGCTTCGCAATTGATAGAAGGATTGTTTAGGGGTGCTGGTATGTCTCCTGCCAGAGCTGAAGCGTCAAGGGCTTTGGGTGGAGAAATAGCTACGGCTCAATGGAGGAATTATAACATTGGTCAGCAGTTACTTGACCTTATAGGTATGGATAGCAAATCCCTTGAAAGAGTCAACGCCGTTTTAGACCCTGCTCTTGCCAAGCAAAAAA
This sequence comes from Patescibacteria group bacterium, assembly GCA_026004595.1. Taxonomy (GTDB): domain Bacteria; phylum Patescibacteriota; class WWE3; order UBA101185; family UBA10185; genus UBA8498. The sequence goes on from BPJL01000009.1 coordinate 22,298, forward strand.
TTAAATTTTCAGACCTTACTCCAGAGGAAAAACAGCTTTATGGTTTGATAAGAGAAGGGCTTGACCTTGTTCACGATATTAGCTACTCAAACGGATTTATCAGTAAAGAGTTGTATCTTGCTAATAAAGGGAAATACACACCACGACTTTACGAACCAAAAGAATTACCTCCAGAGGTAAATGATATGGTTAATCAAATGCTTAAGAAAATTAACCTTGATATTTTCAAAAAGAGAAAAGATATAGATGCTTGGAAAATTGAAAACTCGCTTAACAACCCCGTTTATGGGTTGGTTAAAAGATTGACACAGGTTCAAATTAATAGTGCGGTTAAAAAATACACTGATTTTCTTGCAAGCCAGAAACATCTTATATCAGATACTCCTAGAATTGGATTTACTCAATTATCCGATAGCCCCGCTTATGGTGCTTTAGCAGGTAAATATGTTTTAAATTCGGCGGCAGAAGACTTAAAAGGATTTTTCTTTGCTAACGAAGGGCTTAATAAACTTTATGATGTCTTTAGAATTTATGACGGATTGCCTCCAAGACAGCTTATTAAGAAACTCCTAACGGTATTTAATCCTACCACTAATGTTGGAAACATTGTTTCTGATAATGTCTTTGGGTTTTTGGTTGGAGTCAATCCTTATACCCTAAACAAAAATATACTTCTTTTAAAACAAGACCCCAAACAGTATAAGGCTATAACAGAATACCTAATGAGAAAGGGGATAGTTGCAACCGATATAACCAGAACCGATTTTGTAAATGATTTAGCCAAGATTGACGATTTGGCGGATATTGGCAAGAAAACTGTTAAAACAAAAAGCATTGGAAGGAGGGTGGGTGAATTTTATGCAGGAACGGATGATGTTTACAAGGCGGCGGCTTTTAAGGCTTTGATAGATAGAGGGTTGTCTTTTGAGGAGGCTGCACAAAGAGTTTTTGACGGATTTCAGAATTATAAGAATGTAGGTAAATTTTATGATGTTTTTGCCAAGACTCCTATTATTGGAGAACCTTTTATCAAGTTTCAGGGAGACTTGATTAGGATTATTAAAAATGCGGCGGTTAACAATCCTTTAGGTTTGATTACCTTTTTGGGGACGCTTAAAATCACAGCAGACCTGTTTAGCAAGATTTCAGGAGAGACGCCAGAGGACAGAAAGACAAGAGAAGAAAGATTTGCTGCCCCTTATATCCCCATCCTTAACATCCCTCTTACTTGGCAAACCCCAATTGGAGAAATAAATGTAGCTAGATATATTTCTCCATTCTTTGCTAATAGAGAAACAAGTAGTGTTGCATCTAAAATGTTGCCTTTTATTCCTCAAACTGGACAAAAAGATGTAGCTTCGTTTATCGCTCAAAACGCAGGAGACCCAATGACCGCACCCATTGTTCAAGCATTAGTAGATAGAGATTTTAGAGGTAAGCCGATAGCGGATAAAAACGAGACTAAATATAAACCATCAACCTTAACTCCAGAAGAAAGGATGTTAAATCGTGCAACTTTTTTGGCTCGTGGATATACCCCTCCTTTTATTAACAGCGTTATAGATGTGGTAAGAGCTTCTCAAGGAAAGGAAAATATGTATGGAGCTAAACAAACAACCGCACAGGCATTGGCAAGAATGGCGGGTGTCAAAATTCAGCAGTTTGGACCAAAAGAGGCTGAAGAGTATAGACAAAAAGAACAAGAGTTTCAGTCTTATAAGAACGAGGATATAGATAAAAGAATAAATTCTATTTACAAACAACTTCTTAAAGGAGAAATTACTCAAGAACAGGCAGACAAGAGGATTAAAGAACTTGAAAAACAAAAGGTTAGTCTTGGTGAGACAAAATCAACTGACAAAATTGTTAGATATATTGATGAAAACGACCAGTTAAAAAAGATTGATATAGGTAAGGTTCTAGATATGCCGGCGACCACCGAAACCGAAATGGCATTAAAGATTGATAAGGCTTATAAGTTGTTAGGTCAAATTGAGGATATACCCAAAAAAGAGGAACAAGATAAAGCCCTCCAAATGCTTGGGGTGCCAAGAGACAAGGCGGAGTATTATTGGGTAGCAAGTAAAGATACTGATGTAAAGTATGCCTATGTAATAGACCAAATAAATAACAAAAGTGGTGAAGAAGCATTGTCAACTCTTGTTAAACTAAGACAGGAATACAACAATCGTTCTATACTAACTAATAAGGTTATAGACCAGTTGGTTGATAATGAAGTAATATCGTCTGAACTTGGTAGTTATCTTAAAAAGATTGAATTTTCAGGTGGAAAAATCAAGGTTACGGGAAGACCCAAAAAGATTTCAATCAAGAAAATCCAAACAAGCCTACCTGCCAAGATCAAGGTTCAGAAAGTTGACATAAAATCAATGTCTAAACTTTTGAAACTAAAGAAAGCAAAAAGAATAAAAATCAAGGCCAAAAAGATAGGTTATAAGTAATATGCAAATCAAAGTAGAAATACCAGAAGAAAAAAAGGAGGTTAAAGAACCTGTTAAAGAGTTTGTCCCAGAAGAAGAGGATATAGCCGTTCAATCGGTGGCATCTCTGTTTGACTTTAAGCCATCTGATATTCAAAAAAATATAGAGAAGCTGCAATTGCTGGCTGAGTATGGCAGAAAAATCGCAAAGTCTGACAGTCCTGATGAGATTAAATGGGCAATTAGAAGTTTACCTACCACCAAAGAATCCCCTGACTTTAGTCACGGGGAGTGTCAAAGTTAGATTGAAAACCCAACCTTTTTTATAACACAATTAAACTATGGCAGAACTATATTACCCACCAACGCAAAACGGATTACAAAAGACTTTGGTATCTCAGCTTAATGCTGGTGCTACCCAAATGACGCTTTCTAATACTACTGGCGTTCAAAATAAACCCGGTGTGGTTGTAGTTGATAGAATAGATACCACTGGGACGCAAAAAGATGTTTCTGTAAGAGAATACATTAGTTATACTGGTGTTTCTGGCAACAATTTAACTGGTTTGACTAGAGGATTGGCTGGATCTAGCGACCAAGATCATTTGGTTGGGGCGGTTGTAGAGTTTATTCCTGATGTCACGGTTTTTCAAGCCATAAATGATGTAATTACTACTGAGCACAACACAGACGGAACACACGACTCCACCAAAGTAGCAATGCTTGCGGGGACACAAACATTTACAGGAGATAAAACATTCACAGGAGCGTTAAAAACAGACTCAATCAGCGAAGCTACTTCGGGAGCAAAAACCACACTTAACAACGGACTTAAAACCGATACCATTGACGAAAAGACTTCTAATACAGGTGTAACAATAGATGGACTTCTAGTCAAGGATAAGGCGATTCAACAAATGTATGACAATGGCAACATCACTGGTTCAGTTACTATTAATTGGGCTAATGGTTTGAGGCAAAAAGCAACCTTAACTGGGAATGTAACTTTAGACTTCTCAAACCCCGTAGAAGGTCAAAGCCTTAGAATTGTTCTTAATTCAGGACGGGACTGGCGGGAAGGACTATATCTCATTTACACCAACCATAACTTGGCAAGACGCCACAACACCGACTTTTACAACTACAGCCAATAAAGTAAATGTGATTTCGTTAAGGTATATTGGTTCAGCCTACTATGGAATGGGGGCTAAATTTGCCTAAAAAATATGCCAGCAATTGAGCTTTATTCAACACCACTTTTTAGTGATTCATCTTTAGTCTCATATAAAAGATTTGAAAATGGAAATTCTGTAGATTCAAAAAACACTTCATATAACGGAACAGATACATCGATGGCTTATGGTTCTTCCTATGGTAGTTTTTGGTAGCGGAGCTTATTTTTCTGGAAGCAGTTATTTTGCTTTTTCCACAAGTGGGGCAATGGCAAATTTAGTCATTACAGGATTGGACAATTAGCTATATGGGCAAGGGTAACCAGTAGATACAACAAATTTACGGGTAGTAATTAGCTTTGCAGGGAACAGACTTTGGAGATTCTGGTAATATCTTTGGCTATAATTGTGGAAATATATATTCTGGTGGAGTTGTAACACCTGGCTATGCGTCGGTTACAGCAACCATAGATGCTTAGATTGGCATTTGTACACATTTACACTTTCAGGGGGAGTTACTTTAAGTGTATATAATATGATGGAAGTTTTTGTTCAATCTGCATACAGATCTCCCGCAAATTCAACCCCACTTGGAACAAATACTGCGTATATTGGAGCACTAAGATCCGCAGTTATTATTGATATCAAGGTTATTTAGATGACTGTAGCTATTTTCTCCCGTGCTTTAACTGCTGACGAAATCTATAAACTTTATACTGGCAACTGGGCTAAAAACCAATTTTTCTTTAACGCCCTATGAAAAACCAAGACCTATTACAAGACCTAATAGATTTATCAAACAAATTCAATGACACCATTGTCAACATTGAAAAAACAATGGCTGTCAACAACGAGATTTTGCGTGCGATTAACGACCAGAATACAGAATGCACAAGCAGGCAATAGACACAAACACCGCCGCAACCCGTGAGATGACCAAGAGTTTCAACAAAATCTGGTATATCTTTTGGCTTGTGATTTTGGCTCTGATAGTTTTAAGTGGAGCTGAAAAAGTTTTGAAGTTTATCTAGCTATGTTAGAAGAAGGATTAAGATTACTAGCACTTATAAGAACAGTAGTTTATATCTCCATCTCCCTATCTTCAGCCCTTATTGCGTCGGCTTACTATCGGGCTTACAAAAAAGAAAAGCCCACTTGGATTATAAAAGCTGTAATGACACTGTTTCTGACCTTATCATTTTCTTTTTCTTTTTACACAATAACCTCTATTGTCAATTTTCTTGACGGGGTTTCTGTAAGATATAGGCTTGTGGTTTCGCTTTTGACATTTATTAACATTCCTTTGTTTTTAGCGATTATAAACTTTTGGAGAGCGTCAATTTCAGGCAAAGAAACCAATGAGTTAGAGAAATAAGTGTATGACTTTTGAGGAATTTATCAAAAAATACGACGGCAAGGGAATTGATTATGACAATGCGTTTTCTACGCAGTGTGTTGACCTTTATCGGCAATATGTTAAAGAGGTTTTGGGCTTTCCGCAAAGCCCTGCGGTAGAGGGAGCAAAGGATATTTGGGACACATATCTGCCAGAGTATTATGATAGAGTAGAAAACACGCCTTACGGCGTACCTGAAAAAGGGGATATTGTAATTTGGGGGACAAAAGTAGGTAAATATGGGCATGTGGCAGTTTTTATTGAGGGCGACGCAAAGAGGTTTAAGAGTTTTGATCAGAATTTCCCAGTTGGAAGCCTGTGTCATATACAAGAGCATACCTATAACGGTGTACTGGGGTGGCTAAAACCAAAGATTAAAAATATGGATATACCAGAGTGGTTTAAGACTTTACTGCAGGAAGCAAACCTCTCTTTTGATAGAGAGGGAGAATTTCGTGCTTTTTGGGAGAAAGCTAAAAAATACGATATTGAAATCAGAGAATACAGCGAAAAAGTTTCTTCGCTAAACTCTCTTCTGGGAGACAAGGCTCAAGAGGTTTCAATGCTTGAGGACGCAAAAGCTAAATTACAAGCGAGGGTTGACGAACTAGACACTCTTTACAATAAGACAAAAATGGAAAAAGACGAAGAAGAACAAAGAGCCAATATGCTTTCTTATAAAGTTGAAAGTCTAACCAAAGACCTGGAAAAGGCGAATAGCGAGATTTTACAATTAAAGGAGCAAATCAAATCATTGAAAGACGATAATATAGATGTCTTGAAAAAGATACCCACCTTAAAATTGATTACAGAAGTTTTTGTGCGTATTTTTAACACAAAAAGGAGGTGATTTTTATGTTAAAAAGGATTTGGGAGTTTCTTGACGGAAAAAAGACATTCATTGGGTCGGCAGTAATCTTTATTGCTGGCGGTCTGAAAGCTCTGGGGAAAATTGATGAAAACACCTTTAACTGGTTAGTTGCTTTAGGTGGAGCAATCTCGGTTTATGGTATTAGAGATGCTATTAAAAAATTAGAATAGCCTATGTTAAAAATCCTGCTCGTTTTGTTTGGTCTTTTTGCTATCGTTTGTTTATTTGTCAATTTGGTTGTAAGCGAAGAAGATTTGGAAAGGATGTTAAAAAATGGAAAAAGAAAGAGACGATAGACAAATAGAGCTTGTTAATATCCTATATGAGAAACTGTCTGATTTATATTATATGGAAGAAAAAGGGTGGAATGTTGAACCGGCAATTAAGGAGGTTCAAAAACAGATTAGCTCACTTTTATCTAAATCTGAACAGGAAAGGATTGCCCAATTGAGAGAGGAACTTAAAAATGAGAGAGAGAGAATGTCAGGCACCAGTGCATAACCCTAGATGTCCCTGTCAATCTTGCCAGAGGGTAAATTGCGGGAATTGTCGTCTCACAAACATAGACCACTTCACTCCTAAATGTATTGCTAAAAAGATTCTTCACTGGAGTTCAAAGCAAATTAACGCCCCTGAAAATTTACAATACCTCTCAATACCTTGCCACACCGACAAGGATAGAACCACACCCGACAGGTTGAGACTCGCAATAAGGCAAAAAAGAGGAGAGTTTATTAGTTTAGAAGATTATAAAAAAATTCTATGAGTCCCGAAATCAAAATAGCATTTTCTAGAGAAGTTCCAAGAGGAGCTTGTGTGGTTGGCAGACAAGAAGACGAAAACAAATATGTCCCTATCTCAATCACTGATTGTCAGGGAACAGATTTGATGGCTTTAGGGATCGCAAGAAAAATGCTTAAAGACGGGGAAACGCCCGTTTTTGTTTTTGGAAGCGAAGACGAAATGGAAGAAAATGCTGATAAAATAAGAATGGCTTTTGACGACTACAATGAATAAAGAAAGAGGTTTATTCTACCCAGATGGCAGTTTTAGGGGCGAAGACGAGATTAGAAGAAGAAATCTCAAAGAGCCTAGTATCCAAAGACCTGTTCAAGAAAGAGGGGGGTCGTTTGACGACGATTTACGAAGAATGCAGGAAATTCAGAGGTTGAGGGAAGAACAAAAGCTTTGGAAAGATGAGGTCAAAATCAGTGTTCAAACCAACCTTCCCTACTTTTTTTTGATGCCATTATCAGACATCCACTTAGGAGCCGAAGGAACAGACTATCAGGCAGTTAGAAAGTTTTTGGGGGTGGTTAAGGATTATCCTGTTTATACTGTCCTTTTAGGGGATTTGGGTGATTTTTTCAATCCGTATAAACACCCTACGGGAATGGCTGAAGATGTGGTTAACGCCGATAGCCAGCTTCTTGCGATGAGAAACTTCTTCAAAGAATACAAAGAAAAAATCTTGGCGGTGGCGACGGGCAACCACGATGATTGGATTTACAAGACTTCGGGGATTGAACCTTATAGGTGGGTCTGTCAAGACCTGAACATCCCCCTTCTTTACAGCGGAGGGAGACTAAATTTGCAGGTAAATGAAGTGAATTACAAAATTCTCCTTTATCACGCAATTGCTAGGTTTAATTCCTCATTCAATCCTACCCACGCAGGCAAAAGAATGCTTGAGCTTCACCACGATGCCGACATCGTAATTAGCGGAGACAAACACAGGTTTGGAATGGAGAAGCTGGTTCACAGAGATAAAAAGCCGTATATCGTGCAACTGGGAACTTTTAAGACTGGGGACACTTATGGCAAGCGAAGTTATGGGTTTGCCCCAGACTCCCAGATTGGTTTCCCAGTATTGTTTCTTTCAGCGGGAGAAAAGAATGTGGAGGCGATAGAAGATATAGAAACCGCCAAACACTTTGTAGACCTTGTGAGAAAGGGGTAAAATATAGATATGGGAACTGTTGACCTAATTACCGGACAGCCAGCACTTCATAAACACGGAGTCAACGACATCAAGACTTCTAATGCTCCAGACTCCACTAAGGTTCTATATGGGGACGGAAGTTGGCAAGAACCACCAGGGGCAACAAGCGGAGAAGCTAACACTGGAGAAAATGTGGGGACAGGTGAGGGTTTGATTTACAAGGACAAAGTTGGCGTTGCTTTAAGGTTTAAATCCCTAAAACAAGGAACTGGTGCTGGAGTAATTGCAACCAATTCTGGAACGACAGCAACTCTACTTTGTTATCTTGATTGGATGGCGGTTTGGTTTGATAGGAGGGCTTTAACGAGATAAAATTGCCACTTGACAAAATAAAAAGTGGTTGATATTATTTATTCAAATAAATAAAATGAAAGTAAAAACTATTGTTATCAAAACGCCAACCCACCAAAAAGATTGTTTCAGACTTCACCTAATCGATTCTAAGGCGGGTATCTCAAGAAAGACGATAAAGACTACATTGTCAGCATTAAAAAGAAATATCAGGGGTAAGGGGTTGGTGATGGTTAAGGTCGTTTACCCCGACAAAAGCACAAACCAAACAATTTCCTCAAACGATATTGATTATTTGGTTAACACAACAAGATGTTTCTTGAAGCTATGATACCACCAGAGTTTTGGCTCAATTGTAAAAAATCTAATGCATACAAAAAAAAGGCTGACGATTGGTTTTTTATGGCACAGAAGTGGAAGGCGGGGAGCATCGAAAGACAAATTTGTGAACTGAAAGTAAAACTCTACGAGAGAGAATCACTAAAATATCTGTTGAGAGCTAATGCTGTCATCCAAAAAAAATATGAGTGAGACACAAGATATCGAAAAATACACTAAATTACAACGAATTATGAACATCTTCCAAAAAATCAGTCAGATATCTTGGTGGTATGACCAGGCGAAAAAGAGATACCCCGCTCCGGAAGCGATGACGACAGACGAAATCGACAAACTTACCCAATATCTTCTGACATTAGGGGATGACCTAGAAGACGCTTACAAGGACTGGAAAAAGGAGGCTAAAAATTATGGGAATTGATGAAATCATAAAATACGAACAGGAGATAGATTTGGATGTTCCTGTAGCCGAATTGGACGAGAAACAAATAAAGAAACAAAAAAACAAAAATGTTGTTTATGTGTCGCAGCTAAATACTACAGGATTTATTTTAGAAGAAATCATTGAGCAAAAAAATGCGGACTATGCGGACTATGCGGTCGCACCAGAAACCGCCAAAGAAAAATTCTTGAAGCTAGACAAAGAGACGGGAGAGGTAGAAATAATAGATGAAATAGAAATAGGTGGTATATATTATAGGCCATTAAATTCCAAGTTGGTAGAAAGCCAAACAATCTATTTACCGTCGGGGGTAGAAGAATATGGCTCAACCTCTAAACTTATAAGTGAAATATCTGATTATCTCAACTTTTATTTTGATGTAGATGATACAATGAAAAAGATTTTACCAACCTATGTATTGTTTACTTGGGTTTTTGACAAGTTTCCTTTTGTTCCCTATCTTCACTTCGTAGGGAGAACGGCAACGGGCAAGACCACCGCAGGGGAAACATTAGTATCTATCTGCTACAAAGGGATAGATGCTACTGGAGCCACCAGTCAGGCGGCTATCTTCAGGGTAGCTGATGAGTGGGGGGGAACAATCTTTTTAGATGAGTTTAACGCCGACGCTAAAGACCAAGAAATGATAGCTTTCTTAAAAAGCGGGGTTTCGGACAGAGCTGTTTTGAGAGTGGAAGCGGAAGGCAAAAACTTTAAGGTTGTTCCTTATAAGGTGAAATCACCAAAAATCTTTACATCTGAAAATGTAATTACAGACGCAGGACTTCAATCAAGGACTTTAACTATCAAAATGGAAGCTTCAAAAAGACTATTACCATTATTTAAGTTATCAGATTATTATACTAAAGGACAGGTATTGAGAAATAAACTACTAAAGTGGAGATTAGATAATATATATAATAATAATATAAAGCTTAAAGATATAGAATATGGATTTAAAGAATTTATACATCTAGATAGAAGGGTTCAGCAAATTATTACCCCTATTTACTACTTATCAGATGAAGAGGGAAAAATCAGAATACAAGAATTTGCCAAAGAGCAAGAGATAAAAACAAAGGAGGAGAGACTCTCTAGCGAAGAAGGAAGTGTCTTTAAGTTAATTTATGATTACTATATAGCCAACGGAGAGAACCCCACCTTAAAGTCGATTACAGAAAGCCTAAACGCACAAAGAGAGGAGCTTGGCTACAAGACAAAAAGAAGTGAAAAGTCAATAGCCTCTATCGTTAGAACTGTATTAGGATTGCCTATAGTAATGGTAGGACACGACAAAACCAGAACAATTATAGTTGATGATAACAGAGAAAAAGTAGAAGAATTAGTAAATTACTACGGGCTCGACAATTCATTGTTGGCGGTGTTTTCAGCGACCGCACAGTCCGCAACGACCGCAACTTTAGAAGATGTAAAAGAGATATTTTCAGACTAAAAAATATGAAAAAAAATAATCCTATAACAATACCAGCAAAATACCAAATCATTTTTGACAAGCTTATGGCAAAACAAAATTACTTTTATCTTGACACTTTAGCCTTCTTAATAGCTTGGAGAAACGAAAACAAACTTCAAATTCCGGTGGGAGAAGAATACCTGTTTTCAGGAACCTCAAAAGAGGGAATTTTTATCAAGATGATAGTCACTTTAGTAGAAAACCTGTTTGCAGAAAACGAGAATTATCCGTTTGACTCTGACGCAAGAAGACTCGGACACGACTTTGCCAAGTGGATTTTAAGGCAACCGCTAAACTTTAGACCGCCTATCAGTATGCACGCAGAAATAGCAAGTCTATGGAAGAACTAATCGGTGAATTACGAGAAGTTTTGGTTGAGTTCGGCTTCACCCAAAGGTGGGCTGAAATAGAGAAGTGGTGGATGGTGGGAAAGACAATCCACGAGTTTAGCGTTAGACCATCGGACATTCCCACCCTTGCCGACGAATTAGAAGTTGAGCCCGCAGACCTCTGGGACGCAATTCTTTTTTATAAGAAATATCCCGACCTTACCCTGTTCCCTGAAGGCAAAAATGCAAGTTGGGATAAAATCCGGGAAAGCCTATGAGAAAATGTGCCTACTGCCTAAAGCGTTCAAAATGCCCCTACAAAAAGGGCAAAAAACACTTTTGCTCAAAGGAGCACAAAACTCTCTATTATGAGAATGATATTAAAACCCTCAAAAAACAAATCCAGATTGAATTTAACAAAATGATTACTGAGAACCAACCTTGTGCTTACTGTGGAAAAAGGTTTGTAAAGATGGATTGTTCACACATCCTCTCTCGTGGAAGTTGCGACCACTTGAGGTTTGATTACTTAAATGTTTTACCACTTTGTTCGAGGCATCATGAATTTTTTTTGGCATCAGTCTCCGCTTGAGGCAATAGAATGGTTCAAATCAAAATATCCGGAACGATATGATTACCTCTTATTTGCCCGAAACCAGTTTAGGGGTTGGACAGTGGAGGAGTTGAAACAAATTAGACAAGATGTTAAAAACAAAAATGTAAAAGGATTGGTCAGGTTTTACAAAGAATATGAGCTATATTTACTGGAACAAGAAAGGAAAGCTAACCCTTCGCAGGGGAACTAAAATCTGGAAGCAAACAACCAGAAAAGACTGGATAAGGATTTTACACCGAAGACTTAAAAACTTGACAGGAGTATAGTCAATAGGGTATAATACTGTTAATGGACAAAATAACTCCCGAAAAAGTTGAAAGAAACAGGCAGCTCTACGAAGATTACAAGAGAAAAATGAGTCTTGTTGATCTAGTGACTAAATACCAAATTACTCCCGCTAGAATTTACGAAATCATAAGGAGAGAAAAAAAGAGGGAAAAACAGGCACAAATTGCCTCTTGACAAGTGGGTAGAATAGGGATACTATAAAACCAATATGAAGAAAATAAAAGTAGTGAACACCCAAAGAGAAGACATTGTTTTCCACATTGACCTTTTAGACCACCTTGCCAAAAGAGTAGAAGAATTTTTTGAATTAGATCCCAGAGAAGCCAGAGGATATTTGTCAGATTTAAGAGCCAGTCTTAAAAGGTGGAAGAACAAAATTGGATCGAAATGAAAACGAATAGCTGGTCAATTTACAAACTTTGGAACGATAGCGTCTTAGAAGCCAAAAAACTTAGGGAGAGAAAACGAGAACCCAGAGAAATTTTGTTTGCATCTGAACTTGGCAAATCTTATATCGACCTTTGGTACACACTAAAAGGCGAAGAACCCACCAACGACTTTACCGAAACCGCACTTCGAAAGTTTGACGCAGGAATAATTTGGGAAAAAGTCTTTGAGACAATTTACAAAAGAATGGGTATTCTGATTGAAACCCAGAAAAGCCTTAAACTTGAAATGCCAAATTGCCTGCCGGTTTGGGGAAGACTTGACTTCTTAGTTGGGGGAAAACTCGACAAGGAAAAAGCCAAATCTCAAATTGACGAAATCAAAGACCTGCTCCCCGAAAATGTCTATCAAACCTCGCTTTTAATTCTTGATAAACTTCCGGAAGAATTAAAGGAAATCGTGCTTGAAATCAAATCCGTATCTTCTTTTATGTTTGAAAAGTATCTCGAAGGAAACAAACCAAATGCAAACCACAGGATACAGATTGCAACCTACTTGAAGGGATTGAACCTAGATGAAGGTCACATCCTTTACATCAACAAAGACGACGCAAGACTACTGGAGCTTGGAGTATTTAATCCTTCTTTTGCAACCGATGAACTTGAAGCGTTTGTAAAAGGATTTAGCCAATATTGGTTTGCCAACGAAGAACCACCAAAAGAAAAGGAAATCGTATTTGATGAAGAACTAAACAAGTTTGCCGTGAATTGGAAAATAATTTATAGTCCCTACCTAACTAAGATTTACGGCTACAAAGACCGAACTGAAGTCGAAGACAAATTCAAGCCAATAGTGGAAAGGTGGAATAGGGTTTTGGGAAGAATTAGAGACGAAAAAGATTTGACCGACAACAACCGAGACGCACTCGAAGAAATGAAAGAATATGGGTTTGATTTAGAAAAAATTGGAAAGGGGGTGAACAGTGATGGCGTTTAAGAAGTTTGAACCAGAAAGAAACGAGGTTTGGAAGCCTGAAAAGCAAGGAGATATGATTGAAGGATATTTCGTAAGTAGCAGAAGAGTCCAAACCGTGAATGGTGTTTCAAACCTTTATTCAATTAAAACCGATAAAGAGGTTAAAGATGTCTGGGGGACAGCCTTGCTTGATAATTTTTTCCAGAACATTCCTGTGGGTTGCAAAGTAAGACTTACCTATCAGGGAAAAATGAAATCACAAAAAGGTGGTAGAAGCTACCACGCCTTTACTTTGGAATATGATCAAGAGGATATTCTAAAAGCAGAGGAAGAAAGCACTGTAACAGATAAAGACATTGAGGAGATTTTCGGCTAGTCTCCTCACAAGGCGGGTTGGCGGTCAATGCCAGCGAACCCGTCCTGTGAAGAGATTAGAAAATTACCACTTGACAAAATTGAAAATAGGGTATAAACTAAAAACAATGAAACTAACAAAAGATTTTCAAAATCTAAATTATCTCTCACAAGGAGAGCATTCTCTTGAAGAAGTGTTGAGATTAGCTGGACTTGAAGAAGAAAAGCCAGAAAACGACGATGGATTTTGCTCGGTTTGTGGAAGTGAGCTAGAGGTGGGGGGAAGACGAAAGTTTTGATGAAGATGGATTAGTGGTTTTACCTTATTTGTATTGTCCTAGGTGCAAAGAAAAAAATATGAGCTTATCAGATATTCTAATTGAAAGTTATAAAAATCTTAACGAAAAGGAAAAAAAAGAGAAATGGTTGAGAGAATGAAAAAAATTACTTTTTGAAATTAATGTTTTCTTAAATGTTTTGGAATTGGAGGAACAAGGAAAATGGGCTGGCTAAGAATTAGTGAATTAGCCAAAAAATACGGAGTTTCTTACCGCACACTTTATCGGTTTTTGTGCATAAGTATGGTATGCCTTCAAAGAAGGCTTTAATGTTGGTTGAATATGTTGGAAGCGGTGGAAAATTTGACAAAGAGGTAAAAAAAAGAAAACAAAAAAGAGAGGTTTTGATGGTCAGGGAAGAGGATTGGCTTGATGTTCCGACTTTTTTAAGAAAAAAAATACGAAAAAAAATGATAACCGAAAACAGACAGCTTAACACAATTCTCACTAGATTTTTGACAGCTCTTGTTATTGTTTTAGTTTTTGGGATTGTAGATGTTCAAAGAGACAAGGAAGTTGCCCAAGCCGTATCTAATGTGATTGAGACGCCGAAACCCACCCCAGAATTGATTACAGAAGCCCAGAAGACTAATGTAGATGTTGTAGAGGGTAAAATCAGAAAAGGAAAAAAATTGAAGAATACATCAGGGAAAAATTTGGAAAAGATGCCGACAAAGCTTTTTTGCTTTTGAGTGGAAATGAAAACTGCGGTGGGGAAAACCCCAGACTCGATCAAAGAGCCGTGAATATCAATAAGGACGGTTCAAAGGATTTTGGAATTTTCCAAATAAATGATAAATATCACCCGGTTTATAGGCTTAATCTACATACCGATCTGGAGAGCAAACATTGACTATGCCTACCGGATGTTCGTTAACGATGCAGACTATACCTTTCACTCGGAGGTGGGCAACTGCAAAATGCCTTTTGAGGCACGGAATAAAAATTTAAAAAAAGAAGATAAAAATGAAAAGAGAAAAACAAACATCATTAAAAGACACTCAAAAAAAACAGATATGTTATATTTGTGGTGAAAAAGAAGAGGAATTAGAGTATCGTGGCTGGTATTCTAAAAACGGAAAAGTCATATGCTATGATTGCCACGAATGCCGTTTACTAGAAAAAAATGAAAATAAACTTAACCGAAAACATAACCAAACAAAAAAAAATCTCAACAAGCGATAAAAAGTATTCAAGTGAGATAAAGACAATGAACTTTTGTGTTCAGAACCGAAAATTAGACAATGATGAGGGAAGCAGATGGTCTGCACGGGACAGAAAGTTGAAATTAAGGTGAATGGTAAAACTTATAAAGCTACGATCCAGTAATTTTTCAGTTGGCGGGGGACATATAATTTTTATATTACGGAGGAAAAAATGAAAAAACAAGACCTTGAAAAACTTAAACATATTTTTTTCGAGAAGTTGGAGCGAAAAAACGGGGTGGGGAAAAGAAGAAGTCAAGAAGCTTTGGCTGGAAGCCGTTATTGAGTTTTTAGTTGGAGGAGGAAGAAAAATGAAAAGAAGGGGGTGAAATTATGTCAGATTTAATAGACAAAGACAAAATAGAAAAACTAGTTGTTGACGCAATTAGCAGATACCTTGATGAGGATTATTTAAGGGGCTTTATTGCGAAAGTGGTTTCAAGTGCCCTCAACGATAGGGCAGACTATTATGGCAACGAAACAGTAATTGAAAAAAAGTTGAAAGAAAAAGTTAGGGAAATAGCAATGCAAGAGTTGGAGAAGGAGCTGGATAAAAATAAAGAGCGGATTAGGAAGGCAGTAAAAAAGATTTTAGAGGAAAAGGGGTTGGACATTATTATAGAGAGAATTTCAAGATCGTCAGCTCAAAAAATAGCGGAAGCAATACAGATAGAGGCGTGGCTGGAGGAGTAATAGAAATATGAAAGTTTATAGAATTTATGAGCCATATCATGAAAGTTCCGAGAGCGGAACTGTTGATTATGGAATTTTCTCAAGCAAAGACAAGGCAATTGAGGTGCTGAAAAAGATTTGTAAAGAAAAAAGAAAAAAAAACGGAAAGCGTTGGAATTTTTGCAAGAGAGGAAGGTTGCCATATCTGTTTTATTTGGCTTGGGATGAATCTCGTTGTGTTTATATCAAAGAGTATGATTTAGACAAAGAAATCTTGGAAGATATAGTTGGTTATACATAAAGAACTAGAGGAAGAGAGAAAAATGAAAAAAAAATTACTGAGGTAAAAGTTAAACACTATTTTAGGTTGGTTTGTGCTGATTGTGGGCAAGACCTTGGTGCGATAGAACCTAATTTTTTTGGGTCTGATTCTCAAATTTTTTTAATTTTAGATAAAGAATGTTTTAATTGTCACGGTAAGAATTTAGAAGTGCTTGTTTCTAGCTTAAGATTAAAGAAGTGAAAATCAACATATCCGAAAACACAATTAAAGAATACAAAATTTCAACAAGCGATTATAAATATTCTGTTGAATTGAAAATCACTGATGATTTTATAGAAATTAACAACAACTATGGAGAAGGATTTGTTTTTCAAAACATCAAAGACGAAAAAACTATTGCTAAATGGAAAAAAATTATTGGGCTTATCAACGAGGCTATAAAGATAGCT
>BPJL01000010.1 GCA_026004595.1 Patescibacteria group bacterium
GGTACTTAAAAGATTCAAGACACCCTCTTCCTTCTTATAGAATCAGTAAAAAAACAATCCTCATAAATGAAGAAGAATTGATGCAATGGATAGAAGAAAAAGATAAGATAAATAAACATGAATAAACCTAATGATTTTGAAAGATTGCTTCTTAGCGAAAAAGAAATTGATTTTGATGCCCCAATAGCCAATATAAATAAAGAAAATCTTACTAATATCTCTAAAAAGAAGAAGAATATAATTCCAATGTCCTTATATAAAAAAAATAATATCTTATTAGAACAAATAAAAACAAACGAGGGAAAACTTGGCTTGACAAATTAAGATTAAAAGCAAAAAGATTTGAGAACAAGTTAGATAGAAAAAAAATGGCAGAGAAACTGTTAAATGATATAAAAAATCCTTCTTTTGTCGAAGTGTACACAAAAATGGATGCCTTAAATGAAGAAATTAGGAAATTAGAGAAACAATACAATCAACCACAAAAGTATGAAATATGAGTTATATCTACATAAACAAGAAAGGCGAAATTAAGCTTCGCAGGGGAACTAAACTTTGGAAACAAACCTTAAAAAAGAACTGGATTAAGATTCTGCATCGGCGACTTGAAACTATGCCTAAAGAATTTAAGCACGATTATACTTGCCCAGAAAAAAGTAAAGAAAAAGAGATTTGGCTTAACCTAAATTTACCTATTGACAAAAATAAAAATGGTTGTAATATATAATTATGGATATTAATAATATTGAAAAAGAACTTCAAAATATCTCTGACCGCATAGTAGAATTTCTAATAGAAGGGCTTAAGAATGAAAAATTGAGAGTAGAAGTTGATTATTATGTAGCAAAAGTTGTATTGGGTAATTTAGTTTTTAATTTTTGGGTTGCTAATGGTATTACTTCTCTTGAATGCTATGAAAGTGAAAAAAATTCTGTTGATTTATTCCTTTCTGATTCTCAAAAATTAAAATTATGGGAATCATTAATTCCTTATATTGATAAACAAAGAAATAACAAATATATTTTTGAAAGCAAAAACTATGAAAAATAATTTATTATCTTGGTCATTCTACTCTTTGTGGAATGAAGGAATACTTGAAACAAGAAAAGAAAGAAAAAACGAACCCAGACATCATATTTGGGCTTCTGAATTGGGCAAGAGTTTCATTGATGTCTTCCTTACATTAAAAGGTGAAGAACCTTCCAATGATTTTACTGAAACTGCATTAAGGAAATTTGAGGCGGGTAATATCTGGGAGAAAATTCTTGAGGTTGTTCTTGTAAAATCAGGTGTACTGATTCAAAGCCAAGAATATGTAACTTACGAGATTGACGGTTGTTTACCAGTTACGGGTAGGCTTGATTTTCTAGGCGGGGGTAAAATTAACAAAGAAAAAGCAATGAAGAAATTAAAAGATTTTACTTGGCTTCCTGAAAATATCTTGTCTGTAATGCCCTAGCGTTTTTAGTAATTTTTGTTTCCTTTGTTGATAAATTAACGGCATATAACCCTGTTTTTCCCCCTAGTCCTCCTGCGTTTTTAGCAAGTGTTGACGATATTCCTTTGCTATCATATATCCTTTGGCCTTGACTAAACTCTCTACTCATGTGTTTTTCTCCTTTAAGCCATTTTTTTCTTTGGCCAACGATTCCCGCAAAGTAGGTAAGAGTACCCGAACTGATTTGTCTGATAGGAAATACTTGTCCTCTACTTTTTCCTCCAAAATGTCCAACAATGAACACTCTTTCCCTGTTTTGGGGAACTCCAAAGTGCTTGCTATTAAGAACCTGCCATTCAACTCTATACCCCAAGTCGGAGAGAACCCCAAGTATTGTCTGGAGAGTTTTTCCCTTGTCATGACTAAGCAAACCTTTGACATTTTCAAGTAATAAATATCGGGGTCTTTTGTGCTTTGCAATCCTAGCGATTTCAAAAAAGAGAGTCTCTCTGGTGTCCCTCAAATCTAAGTCTCTTTCCAGCGACACTAAACGCTTGACAAGGAAATCCAGCACAGAGTAAATCATGGTCTGGGATTTCATCAGGATTAACTGTTCTGATGTCTCTCGTGTCGATCTCCCCCCAATGCTTTCGGTAGATTGCTGAGGCGTATTTATCCCACTTGTTTGAATAGATGCATTTATATTCTTTTGATGCCTTTTCAAGTCCATACCTAAACCCTCCTATTCCAGCAAATAGGTCTATGAATCTTATTGTTTTCATTTTTCATTTTTTCTCTTTTTCAAAGAATTTTTTTTAATCTTTGTTGTTGCTCTTGGACAGCAGCATTAAAGCCCCACCTCAGCCACCATAGCGTTGAATAATGTTTTCTTTTCAACACTTCTCGCCTCCGCTGTGGTTTTGGCTATCCCGCTTTAAGACAAAATCTCATTTTTCCTCTTTTTTTGGAGATGATAATCCTTTCGAATAAAGGCCGGTATGTCGAGATAATCTTCTTCTTTGACTAACCAAGCTATGGTTTTGAATTTTATTTTTTTTTCCATTTCTTGTTTTTTTTCATAATTTCTATTTCTCTTTTTTCAGCTGGTAGCCAACCTTTTTTTTACCCATTTAAACAGTCTATAATAGTTTTGGCCGTATTTTTTTGCTAATTCTGATATTCTCATTATTCTACTCATATAATACGAGTCAGCCTATCCCCTGCATTATCAGCTGACTCGTCTTATATAAATAGACATAGGTATATGATATTGTTGTTTTATTTTTTTGTCAAGGTGTTTTTTTTCTAATTTCTGACAAAAAAAACAAAGTGGCCGGCCAAAAAACTTGGTACTGTATATTAGTTGTTTTTTTGGTCATTGTCTTGAAGCATAGAGAACAAGTCTCGTTGCTCCATCCGCTAAATTTTGTTTGTTTTGTTACCGCCCCTTTGGGGGGGCGGTAACTGAAATTAGCCATTCTTTCTTTCCTCCTTTTCTTCAATTGTATCGGCTGAAACCTCTTCAGCGGATACCTCCCCGCCTCCAACCAGATTAGAAACTGCCCGATTGAAGGCTCTGGTTTCAGCTGTTGCTCTAATGTTGTGAATAGAATTGGGATTTGCCGGTCTTCCGAACTTATCTACATACTCGCCGTTTTTCTTGAATGCTTTCTCAAAAGCATCACAAGATCCAACACCGATAGCACTTCTACCATTAGGGGCTATAGCTCGGCAAGTAAAATGCCAAACAAAGGTCTTCCCTATCTTTTCGCATCTTTCTTCCACCACCTCGACTGAGAGATTGAAAAATGTTGCTATTTTCCGCCAGTAACTTTTTTTCAAAAATTCTTTCCCTTCTATTTTATGTACGTCCTGGGGTTCAATTATTGCTTTTTTTAAGTTTTTGGTAGTCTTGCCATGCTTTTATAGCTTCATCGGGTGAAACTGCCGGCAAGACAATGTTTGTTGTTTTTGTTTCAACTATTTTTTGTTTTTTTTTCCGCCATGTTTTTCACCTCCTTTCTTTATATATTCATACATTTTCCCGCTGTCCATCTTTTAAAAGTTTTATTGTCGTTTAGATACATCCGGTATGCATAATCTATGTTGGTTTGCCAATTGAAGGCTTCATCGTCTGTTAGCGGGTGGTATTTGTTATTGATTTGAAATATGCCCCTGTCTCTGCTTCCGTCTTTGTTGACATTGACTGCGTAGGGGTCAAGATTGGGATTTTCACCTCCACATTGACCATCACCTCGAAGCAGAAGCATTGCTTTTTCATAATCATCTTTGAATTTTATTTGGATATAATCTTCTATTTCTTCTTTTTGTGTTTTCTGACGTTCTGTATTGGATTCTAACGGGTCTTGTTGTTTTTGATTGACCATCCCATTATCTTTTGGTTTTTTCGCGGTTTCTGATTGATTTGGTGAGGTTTCAACCTCACTATAATTTGCATATATTTCTTCTGGGTGTTTCATCCTTTGAATATCCCACCCCCAAAAGGCTACTGTGATGAATATAGATATGATTATCGGTAGTTCTTTTTGTAGTTGTTGGTTAATCATTAACTATATAATAATACATATTGTGATTTTGTCAAGTGGTAAAATTAGTGGTTGACAAATTATTAAGTGTATTGTATATATAATACAATGATTACAAAAAGTAAAAAAATAAAAACGAGATTCAAAAGACTTTCAGTGATACTCTCAATTAGATTCACTCCACAAATTTATGAAACATTACAAAAAAAAGCAATTGAGCAACAGAGACCAATCTCCGAGATCGTAAGAGAAGCTGTAGAAAAATATATTCAAGTATGAAAAAGCAAAAAAAACAAACAACAGGATGGTGTTTAATCCCGCCTTATATATTGGCAAGAGAAGACCTAACTATGAGTGAAAAGGTGGTTTATGGGCGCATTTTGGGCTTGGTTAACAAAAAGGGATACTGCTATGCAACAAATAAATGGTTAGGTAAGCAAGTTGGTTTAGCCTCTGGGACTATAGCTAATATAGTATCCAAACTAAAGGATAAAAAGCTGGTTTATGTAGAAGTTATCAGGGACCAAAACAATAAAGTAACAGAAAGACGCATTTTTGTACCTAGTTTCATTCCTGAGTGGGGAGGTATTCACTCAGGAGTGAATAGGGGTATTCACTCAGAAGTGAAAGAGAGTAATAGAGATATAGAGGGTAGAAAAGAGTATATATATTATCAGCAGCAAGCTGCTGACGAAGATAAAAATTCTTTTAATAATGTAAAAGGATTTTCTACCTTACGAGAATCTCTTTCTTCCATTGATCTCTCCAAAAAGACCTCTCATGGCGGAGCACACTACGAGTGGCAAGACCACGCAATAAGAGCAGCTAAATTTCTTGGCTTTAAACCAACAAAAAGTTGGTTCAAACTTTTCCGTGAAGCATATAAAAAGGGACAAAAAGGACTCATTTTGTCAACCTTTGCGACGGTTGCAGATGCTGCTAATGCAAATGATCCAGAGAGGTATTTTTATAAGGTTTTTAACTCAAAATCATGACCAAAATAGAAGAAATAAAACAAAAAATGAATAAACTAGTAAAAAAATGGCAAGGAAAGCCAGAAGCACCATTCATGTCCAAGGAATACATCGAAAGAAGAATGGACAGGATTTTATACCGAAAACTACTTGCGAAGCTAAATCAGTTAGAAAAACAAACAGAAATTATTGAAGAAGCCAAAAAGATTTTTGAGATAGGGGAGAAATGAAAATTTTTAACCGATTCAAAAAAAGAAAGAGACTATATACCGTTTTGCTCACTGAAGACCAGCTGAAATTTTTAATGAAATATTGTCCATCAGGAGGTTGGTTTGGGGAGTATTGTAAAAACAGCGAACTTTTCAAGGATAGAGTCTGTAAACAAAATGGTGCTAAATATAAAGCGGGAGAGGTTTGCGTATGTTTTCAGAGACAAGAAAACAACCAATAAATATATGAAAAACTTTTTGGACAAAACATCAACAAAAATGAAAACAATAGTTATAAAAAACGAAATGGCAAATTTGATAAAACAAAACATGCAAGTCCGATGATGTTTGCTTGGTTTGTTTGGGAAAAAGGGTTTAGGGGCGAGCCTGTTATCAGATGGTTAGATTAGAACATATTTTTTACCAAAAAAGAGGGTGAAATTATGTCAGATTTAATAGACAAAGAAATCTTGGAAGATATAGTTGGTTATACATAAAGAACTAAAGGAGGAAAAATGAAATATAGCACAACTGATGGCAGAGAGTGGTTTAAATCAGACATGTGTTTTTGTTGTCGAGTGGATACCGCCGGGAATCACGAATTGAATTGTCCGAATAATTTTAGTAGGGAGAAAAATGAAAAGAAGGGGGGTGAAATTATGTCAGAAGGAGGAAAAATGAGCAAGAACAAAGCGGAGTTTAATTTTACCGTTTTTGTTTATGTAAATACAGCTCATATTCTTTATAAAACCTAATCAGCCCTTTTATGTTTCTGTTTTTAACATCTTCTCTGATTTTTTTCAACTCTTCAGCCGTCCATTCCCTAAATTGATTTTTAGCAAACAAGAGGTAGTCATATCTTTCAGGGTATTTAGCTTTGAACCACTCCATCGCTTCAAGTGGAGAATCGTGCCAAAACCAACGGTGGCAACGGGAATCCATCGGCAAAACATTTAAGAAGTCAAATCTCAAGTGGTCGCAACTCCCACGAGAGAGGACATGGGAACAGTCCATCTTTTCAAAATACTTACCGCAATAAGCACATGGTTGTCCTTCGGTTATCATTCGATTGAATTCAATTTGAATTTGTTTTTTGAGAATTTTGATGTCATTTTCAAAGTAAAGGGTTTTGTGTTCCTTTGAGCAGAAGTGTTTTTTACCCTTTTTGTAGGGACATTTTGAACGCTTGAGGCAGTAGGCACACTTTTTCATAGGCTTTCTCGTAATTTACTCCAGCTTATGTTTTTCCCAAACGGGAGCAAGTCCAAATCTGGATATTTCTTATAAAATAAAATTTCATCCTACAATTCGTCAACTTCAACATCTAGAAATTTAGCAATCATTTAATTCTTGTAAAGGTTTATCCATTTTTCTTAGTCTGCGACGCAATAAACACTTCAATGTAGCATTAGAGTCGCATAGATTGTGCCTTTTTCATGGTCTTTTTTCTTTCTTGCGACGCTGCTACGTTATTTATGGCTTTAGAATAAAAATACCACTTGACAAAATGACTAATATATATTATGATTGAATCATGAAAACAAAATTGAAAAAAGCAGCAGAAAAATTGAATGCTGCGCTGAGTAAAAAAAGAAAAATAATTATCATAAACAAATGGGATCAATTATGGTCTGATCTAAGCTGCGGATCTTTGCCCGATCTTAAACCGCCCAGTTGGGAGGAGTTAGAAAGTGAAATATGGCATGAGCTAAAATCTGAATTTTTTTCAGAAATAGAAAAAGAAATAGGACAAACAGCGTATATACAACTTGAAAGAGAATTTTTTTCACAATTATGTTGTGAAAAAGAATTGTGGTCAGAATTGAAAAAAGAATTAGATTATGCATTAGAACCCGAAGATCCAGACGATATAGGGTCAGAAACCTGGAAATATTATGACAATGATTGGGTTCTGTTTGCGCTACAACGATACCCCCACTTATCAGTATTCCAAAAAAACAAAGAAAAAGTTGAGGCTATCAGAGATATAGTTGAGGCTGGTAATGCTTATATTTGGCTCAGTTCGGAGAGAATGTATCTTTTGCCGATGCCGGAAGAAATTCACAGAAATGACCAAAAAAAGCTCCATAATGAACAAGGTTATGCCCTGAGTTGGGCGGGTCAAAAAACTTATTGGTTGAATGGAGTGAAATTAGAAAAAACCATCTGGGAAAAAATGAGGAGAAAAAATTAGAAGCAATTAATAGGATGAGATTATGTATTGTCTCACTTCTTTGACCATCTTATTTGTGCGGCTTTTTTAGCCATTTTTTTGAGTTTATCTTTGTTTTTTTTTGGCATTGACTAAACCCGCTTTGCGGGCTTTTTCACGGCGGGATACTTCTAGCCAAGTATTCCATATCAAATCAAGAAGAATTAACATTATAGGTTGCCAAAATAGCCAACTAGTCAATGCACCAGTTGATAAAATGTAGCTTTTTTCTTTTGCTAATTCTTTAGTTGTCATTTTTTGAAATCTTTTTTTTAAAATCGGTAGGACTTTTTTTTTGATTTTTACAATGAACTTTTTTTTACTTTTTTTGATTATTTCTTCTTTAATCTCTAACTTTTCGAGAGTGCTTAATTTATTCCACTCATGGTGTGGGATATCAGGAGGAATATAGTCGTCATCGCTGATTTTGTTTTCTTCCCTAATATATTTATAAAATTGTTCTTTGAATTCGGGGAATTTTTTGAGAAATTCTTTATTTTTTTGTATGTGTTGTATGATCATGGTTTTATAGTCTTGGGGCGAGCCGTATGCACCGGTAATTACTACTCCATACCAGCTCGAACAGAAACTGGGGCAACTTTTGATTTTCCTTGCCAATAAAAAGAAGAAAGGGGGTGGGTTTGTCGATGCAACCAACCTATAAGGAGGAGTGGATTGTGAAAGTTGGCAAAGAGGCTTTTGTTCTTGACGAGAGGCAGATTGTTGTCTTGAAGGAAGCAATGAAGACAAACAACAGGTGGGTAAGTTTTGAAAAATTTATTATTTCTATACCACATATTGAGTGTATTTATCTAAACAGAAGAGAAGTTGCAAACCAACTGCCTGAAGGCAAGAAAGAAGATGAGAACTTTAAGCCCATTCCATCCGAGAAGTGGAAGAAAATGAAGGAGGAAATTTACCAAAAAGCGGGAAGGAGTGTTGCTTAATCGTGGGGCTGTGCTTGAAAAAATAGAGGAATCAAAATGAAAAAACAAAATAAAGAGATATGAAAACTATGACAAAAAGCGATAGAACAAAGAGAACTTAAAATAGTTAAAGAAAAATTGGGTCTCATTAGGGCCTTTTTAGACTATTCTTAAGGTTTAAGACTATGAAAGGAGATGTAGAACAGTTTAAACTTTTGCGTCCTCAATTAAGTAATTTTAATGAAAACTAAATATCCATTAGTCTATCTTGAGTGGGAAGATGCCAATTCTATGTCTTCGTGGGAGACTAACGAGCAGATAGATAAATGGCTAAAAACGAATGAAGATTATGGGCAAGTAGAGCAAGTCGGTTGGCTCATTAGGGAAACTAAAACTTGTATAATTCTTGCCTCTCGGCACGCACCAGAAAATGATTATCAAGATGAGCATTGGGGAAATTTGCAGAAAATTCCTAAAACTTGGATTATCAAATAGGGAAGTAGACTTATCTGCTATAATAGGGTTGATATGTCAGCTTCACTTGACACTTTTGACAAGAAAAAAAAGTTTATTGAGTTTTACTCCCGCCCCGAAGTGCAAGGAAATATCTCAATGACTTGTGATGCAGTTGGAATAACCCGCCAGACTTACTACAATTGGTTGGAAAAAGATAAGAAGTTTAGAGAAGAGATGTATGAGGCAAAGATGAAGATGTGCGATGAGATGGAGCAGATACTTATCAGTAGAGCGGTTGAGAAAAGTGATACAGCTTTAATTTTTTGGTTGAAATATAATCACCCACAGTATAAGGAAAATCCTCAGGTTCAAATCAATCAACAATTTATCTTTAACAAGCTAAAAGAGAAATATGGCGAACTTTAGAGACAAAGCCCAAACATATGTTAATTTTATCAAAGATAATTTTATGCTTGTTGCCAAAGATGGGACGGTTAAAAGATTTTATGATGACCAAAACCATTGGAGAATTCAAGAAGATTTTATCCTAAACAAAGCGACAGGACGGGATGTAATTTTAAAATCAAGACAATTAGGTTTTTCATCCATCATTCTTGCCATTTTCACAACAGACTTTTTACTCAAAGATAACTCCTATTCAATGGTAATAGCTGATAAATCAGATAATGCTGAGGATTTACTTTCAAGAGTAAAGTTTTATATCAAGTCATTTGAGGAAATAAACCAAGTAAAACTAAACTTAAAATACAATTCAAAATATGAACTTTATAATGAACAGTTAAACTCTACTTATAAGATAGGAACCGCAGAGAACAAAGAGGTTGGAAGAAGTAAAAGTTTAACGGGACTTCATTTATCGGAATTTGCTTTCTATCAAGACCCTGAAGCAATCTTACGCTCTGCTTTACAGGCAGTGGTTCCGGACGGAAAAATATTTATTGAAACAACAGCCAACGGCTTCAACTTTTTCAAGACTTTTTGGGAAGAGTGTAAAAGAGGGGAGCGACCATTTAATCCTTTATTTTATGGTGCAAGTCAATTTTATTCATCCGAGTTTTTTGGAAAACAAAAAGAAGGAACTAAAAAATTACTACCCTCAAGAATATCCGGAAACGGATATTGAAGCATTTATTTCAAGTGGACAAAACTATTTTGACAAGCAGGCACTAAAATGGTATTTGGATAACATAAAAGAACCCATTAAAAATGATTTAATCTATGTTTAAACAATACCGACAAATAGAGCGAGGTGAGTTTATTGTTGTTGGTGTTGATACCGCATCAGGCGGTGGTGATTATACTGCCGCCCAGTTTTTATCAAAAACAAAAGTAGATGTTCCTTTAGTTTATCATTCGCCGATAACTACTACCGAATTTACCAATCTTTTAGTGCCTGTTCTTGAAAAGATTTCAGATACAACAGGAATAAAGCCAGTTGTTGCTTATGAGCGAAATAATGGCGGAGCATTTGAGATGGATAGGCTGGCGGCAATGAATAGGCTTAATAAATACGACTTATTTAAGATGCCATCCTTTGGAAGAGAAAATCCGCCAGAGGCGGTTCAATACGGCTGGATAACTTCTACGGCAACCCGCCCCAAAATGCTTCAAGACCTGAAACAGGCAATAGATAACAAAATTCCAATTCTGTACGATAGTGCAACCATAAACGAGATGTATTCTTTTGTGGTTGTTCAAACATCATCAAGTTGGAAAGCACAAGCCGATAAGGGGGCAAAAGATGATTTGGTTATGGCACTGGCGATTGCTTGGCAGTTGAATAACAACCTCGAAGAAAGAAGTTTGTCTCAATCTTACCACCCTATCTATGCGGGTGAAAAGAAAAACTGGAGTTTAGTATGAGAAATTCTTATGTTACGCCCTCTATAACCAAAATGCTTTACGGCTGGAGTAAGTGGGGGCGGGGCAACTTTGGCATTTTCAGGGAAATAACTGAAGAGTGGAATTGCCAGATTTGTGGGGAAAGACAAATAATAGGATTGCCACAATATTTTTTTCCAATGGACGACTCAAGAAGAGATTTTATTCGGGTGTGCCCATCTTGTTGGCACGATTTACGAGAGGCGGATATTCACACTTATGAGGAATTAGATAAAAAATTAGGCATTGAAAAATTTAAAGAGCAAATCAGACTCAAAATAATAGAGGTTAAGATGAAATTGAAAACCTCTTGAAGGATTACTTTATAATCTAGCTATGAGTGATTTAATTGAGGAGCTAAATTCCCATTATCAAGACTGGAGTGAAGATATAACCCAACGCATCGAACGCAAACTTGGCTGGAAAGATGTTACCGATACTTACTACGGTGTTCTTCCCGATGATTGGCCGTATGAGAGTCGTGTGGTTGACCCCAGAGTTAGAACCATCTTAATTGAAAAGAATTCAAGACTTACAGGGGGAAGAATAAGTGGCAGGGTTGTTCCAGTTGAGAATGCCGATGTTATCAAGGCTCGTATTCAACAAGCCTTACTTGAATATCAATGGAGAATGGCTGATGAGGGAGGCTCAATGCAAACCAAACTTTCAATCTCTGATATGGATGCAAGACTTTACGGTTCAAAGTTTGTCCTGATTGAATGGAGGGTAAGGAAAGATAAAGACGGTAAAGTTGTTTATGAAGGTAATGAATTCAAGCCTCTAGATATCAGAGACTGCGGGATTGACCCAACCGCCTCACACATAAGAGACGCTAAATGGTTTCAACACAGGCAATGGGTTTATTTAGAAGACCTAAAGAAGGCAGTTGACGCTAAAGGCAAACCGCTTTTCAAGAATTTGGGCGAGATTGAAAAAAGACTTAAAGATAAAATCTCCGACACAAGGATTGAATACAACCCCAGAATACTTGAGATACAGGGGGCGAGAGGACAGAATGGGTAAGGATATTGCCTTCCCGATGATTAAGATTGTTACCGAGTATAGAAAAGATAGATGGATTACCTTTTCTCCGACTTATAAAGTAATTCTAAGAGACATAGCAAATCCCTATAATCACGGCAAAATTCCAATTGCGCAACTTCGCTATCACGCCTTACAAGACGACCCGTTGGGCGAAAGTGAGGTAGAGCCAGTAATTATGCTTTGGAGAGCAATTCAAGCTGTCTTGTGTGGTTATATGGACGAAGTAGTCTTGAAGATGAATTCACCTCTTATTGCTGTTACTAATACCTATCGTCCTGAAACAATCAATTTTGCCCCTCGCGCTATCTGGGAGGTGGACAGACCTGATGCTATTACTCCTTTCAGGTTTGACGCAAACTCAATCCAATACTTTCAATCCACCTACCTTGCCCTAGTTTCAGCCCTTAATACGGCAATGGGAGCGATGAGTCAAGGAGTCTCAAACATTGACCCGACACAATATAAAAAGACTGCTACCGAGATTAGGACTTCTATGAGGCAACAGACCCGCCGTTGACCAGAAGAACCTCACCGACTTAGGGGAGTTTTTACGAGATGTTATTTCAATGTGGATAGCTAATAATCAACAATTCCTCTTTTCAGACGAAAGCAAACATTACTTGATAGTTAAAGTAATAGGCAAGGATAATTGGGAATTCTTCAAGAAGGCGGGATTTGCGGACACCGATGTCCCAATTGAGGCACAGAAAATCATTGCTGATATTCTTATACAAAATCCCGACACAACAGAGGCTCAATTACAAGAGATGTTAGAAGCTGCCAAAATGCCAAAGAATGCCGTTGTTCTTAATCCTCGCGAGAAAAATCCACTTAAGTATAAGTTTGCACCAAAGCTCTCGTTGAAAGAGATGGGGGACGAGGGAGATTTATACATCACCAAAGAGGACATACAAGGACAATACGATTTTATTCCTGATATTAGGCTTATGACTATTACCGAAAGCGAAGAAAGACAAGCGGGAAGGCAAGCAGCTCTTCAAACTTTGACAACCAACCAATTAGTGCTACAATTATTACAAGATGAAGGTTATAAACCGAAAGTTAAAGAGCTTTTGGAAGCGACTCTTGAAGACACAGGTCTTAAAGACCCTGAAAGGTTTTTTGAAAAGATAGAGAAAATAAATGAAAACATCCAAACGCAAAGAAATGCTTCAGGAACGCCTGAGGTTTTGGGAGGCACTATCCCGAATATCCAAAATGGAGGAGTGGCAACGCCACCTGAAGCCATACCTCCTCTCGAAAACCAACAACCAATGGCTACAGCCGGACAAATTCAACAACCTCAAGGAATTTCATAAGGCATACGTTGAAGAATACGCTAGAGCTCTTGCCTCAAAGACTCTCGTAGATGAAATAGACAATGCCGACGAGATGATTATTGAGATTAAAAAGCAGTTAGAGTTACCCGACAAATCTTATGGTATCTGATGAACCAATTAAAGGCGAAGATAAATTTATCTTTCATCACCACAAAGACAAATTAGAAGAAGATGTTGAAAAATTTGATGCAAAATCTTTTAAAACCGAAGTTAATTTCAAAAAGTGTGACCACTCCCAAGCCAAGTTTGTTAATGGTGAAATAAGATGTGTCTGTGGTGCGGCCTGGAGAGGACCAAATTTGGCTATTCTATTTGACAATTTGACAAAGAAAAAATGAAGTGCTATATTTTTAACTAGCTATGCCTAACTTAAAGGATAGAATTAAACAAGTTCCCCCATTTGACCCCCAAGAGGAAACGCCTGAAGTTTCTGAAGAAAAGCAGGAAGAAATCAAAGAAGAACAAGTTGTTGAGGAAAACCAAGAACAATTACAAGAACAACCACAGGAACAACCACAGGAACAACCTGTTGAAGAACAGAAAGAAGAGCCAAAATTACCCGATGAGACTAAAGAAAGAACTAAAGAACAATTTGAAAAGCTAAAGCAAAGCAATCAGGAGTTGAAGGAAACTGTAAAGAAATATACTGATGTTTTGTCATCTCTTCAACCACAGGAAGTAGCACCACCCAACCAATTTACTCCCGCTTTTGAACCGATTTTGACCAACCAACCACCCGCCACTTATCCGGGGCTTACCCAACAGCAGATAAAGGACACTTTTGAAAATTTGATTGACTCCGAAGGATATGTTGATGTTAATCTTCTAAAAGAAGAGCTTGAAAAGCAAAGACAAAGGGCTGAAATTGCAGAGCAAAAAGCCAGAGAAGCCGAAGAAGCCGCTAAAAAAGCTGTCAAAACCGTAGATGACTTTCAAAGAACACAGAAGATGAGGGAAATTCACGCTAAGTATCCAATGCTTGACCCAGAGTCTCCTCAATTTGATGAAAGAATGTGGGAAGCAGTTAGAAATGAAATTGTGGGACAGTGGGTTACAACAGGAACCGAAGATGTCGAAGCGGCAGCCAAGAAATGGTATGATATACTCTATCCAATGGCAAAAGACAAGGAGGCTGATAAAAAAGCTCAAATCAACGCAATTCCTACTCAACCAGTGTCAACCTCTTCTACTTTTGAAGACCATCAAGCCCTCGTAGAGGCTACCAGAAAAGGCAAGAAAGGTGCTTTAGCGGAAAGACTTAAAAGAGCTGGCTATTAAGACAATAAGCGGGAAATCCCACATGCTTTAGGGGTGGGAGGATGTCAGTCTCTTGAAAACCTCTTATAACTTCTAGATAAAATCAAGTAAACCAAAGGTAGTCTGATGCTCCGACTATAAACCGAGCACGATTTCTAAATCCTTGATGGGTTTAGAAAGGGGGTGATTAAGATGGCTTGGGGAAAAACAACTTATCAGGCACCAAACGAAATGAGAGAGTCCCTTTTAGATATTATCAGGGACATATCTCCTAATGAGGACAATTATTTTGTCTCAAACCTTGATAAGGGAGCTCCTGCTCTTCAAACCTATCACGAGTGGAATATCTTTCACGAGGATAGGGTGTCTTCTGTTACAGCAAACACTGAAGGAGCAGATACATCATATCCTGACCTTCAGGCTGAAAGCCGAGCTGGCAACTACACAGTTATTGTGGATTCTCCAGTCAAACTTTCAAGAACTAAAGCATCTATTGCGATGGTAACAAAGCAAGATGCTTTGGCTGTAGAGAAGGAAAGAGCCTTGAGGAGACTCAAGAACAAAATGGAGTTTCTTCTTATCAACGGCTCATTAGCAGCTGGTGCAACAAACTCCGCTCGTGGTATGGCGGGAATTGATGCCTTCATTACATCAAATGTTACCGCCTATTCCTCTGGACAATCATTCACAGAAGCAATCTTGAATGATATGGCAAAGACAAGCTGGGACAATGTTGGTTCAAGCTATGTGGCTTCCACACTGGTTGCTCCTGCTGTTATTAAGCAAAGAGTAGCAACCTTTGGAACCAACCTTACCCGCAATGTTAGAGCCGAAGACAAGAGGCTTATCAACGAGGTTCGTGTGTTTGACACCGACTTGGGTGTAACGGTTAAAATCCTCGCTCACAAAGATGTCAGGAAAGCTGCAGGAACAGTTACAGCATTGCTCATTAACGAAGACCTGCACGAAATGTCCTTCTTGGTCAATACTGGTGAACCTCACTGGGAAGACCGAGCAAAGGCTGGCGACTATGTGGCTGGGGTATATATTACCGAGTTCACTCACGTTGCGTATAACGAAAAGGCTGATGTAAAACGTACCGGATTCTCGGCTTCGTTGTAGTTTTAGCCTAAGTAGTTAGAAGAAGGCTGGCGAAAGGTTTATCCGAGTAGCCAGCTTTCTTTTTTGACTAGAAGTGCTAAAATATGCTTGATGGGAAAAATAAACCTTCAAGATTATGAAGTAATACCTCCTCACCTATCTACTCTTACCTCTTATATCACTAACCTTTGGGAAGGATTAGGAAGGCCTACCGATCCTCTGTCCTCTCAAGGACAAAAGCTTGTCAATTTTATTTTTGACGCCTACAAGGAACTTTACCCCGAAGAATACAAGGCTTGGCGGGAAATGATTAAAGAATATCAATCAGCCGAAAAATCAATTCACGAGCAAGTCAAGTACCACACAGGCAGAAGTCTTATATCATATCCCACGTGGGTTTATCATATCTTGCGAAAAGTCTTTCCAGGCTTTAACTTTCACAAACGAGAGAACGCAATGAAAATGGCAAAAACCTTTAGACAATTTCAGGTGGCAAATAAAGTATAGGAGGTGGTTAATATGTCCAAAATCTTATTTGTGTTAAATATTGTGCTTTTAATAGTCGTTTCTTTGTTGCTTGTTAAGGCTAGATGTCTAGAGAAGGAAGTAAAATCGGCTCAATGTATTCCCTGTCATATATGGTTAAGATAGCTTTATCTATTATCACTAAAGGTGATGAGGAGTTAGACAACCTTAAAAAGTGTGTCGCCTCATTTTTGCCTGCTGTTGACGGGGTGTTTATTACCGCCAATGGTAAGAAGACAAAAGAGACCGAGAAGTGGTGTAAAGAAAATGGCTTTAATTACTCTTATCTTGCTTGGAACGATGATTTTTCAGCCCAAAGAAATTTTAACTTCTCACAGATTAAGGGATTTGACTGGATTTTGTGGGCGGATAGTGACGATATTTTAGTCGGTGCAGACAAATTAAGAGATGTTGCTGATATTTCTTACAAGAACGGTTTTGATTGTGTTTTCTTTACCTATTATTACGGTTGTCTTTTTGATGGCGAACCCAGTTTTGAGAATATAAAACAAGTTGACTTAATCCAAAAGCGGGAAAGACTTTTAAAACCAGGTGTTTTTGTTTGGAAGGGAAGACTGCACGAAACACCAGTTCCTGTAAATAATTATCAGCCAAAATACACTTATGTCCCTTATTCTGAAGAATTCCCCATTGTCTGGGTGCACACCGAAGCTGATAGAAATCCCAATGCCCCTAAAAACATAGAACGAATGGAGAGAAATAAAAGAATTCTTGAGCTTCAGTTGAAAGAGGAAAGAGAAAAAGGAACAGCAGACCCACGAACCTTACTTTATCTGATGAAAATCTATGTAGAGCTTCCCGAACAGGAATTGTGGCAAAAATGTATTGAGATGGGGTATGAGTATTTATCAAAATCGGGTTGGGACGAAGAGCGAGCCATCGCTTATCAGTTAATAAGCAAGTGTTATAGCCAGTTGGGAGACAACAGGAAAGCCGAAGAGGCAATAAGAAACGCCATCAAAGAATATCCTTACGAACCCTTGCTTTATCTTTACTTGGCAAAATACCTCTTTAATCAAAACAAATACAACGAGATGGAACACTGGCTTAAACTGGCGGTCTCAATGGAAGAGAAGGACACAACCCAAATGAATAATGAGATGGAAAAGAAAATCCTAGCCGCAGAACTCACTTTTAAGCTGGAATTTTATGTTAAGCGAGATGTCAGAAAAGCATATCGGGCAATAAAATACCTCTACGATATAGCTCAAACCGAAGAGGCGTTGGTGCTCTTAAAAGAGGTTGAAAGATTAAAAGAATTAGACGAGGCTTGTGAGGACACACACAAACTAATTAAATACTTTGAAAAAGAGGATAAAGAAGAAAGGGTTATCCCCTTAATTCAGTCTTTGCCTCTTGAAATCTCCAATCTTGAGTTTGCCTATCACTACTTTAACAAATACAAAAAACCAAGAGTTTGGAAGAAAAATGAGATTTGCTACTATGCTTATCTTGGTCCGCACTTTGAGAAGTGGTCTCCTTTATCATTAAAAACAGGAATTGGCGGCTCTGAAACTGCGGTTATCAGACTTTCTCAAGAATGGGCAAAGAAAGGTTATACAGTAGTCGTCTATGCCGATGTCTTAAAAGAGGGCATTTATGATAATGTTATCTGGCTTCCTGCTTACAAGTTTAATCCTCGTGATAGATTTAATGTCTTTATTCAATGGCGGTCTTCTTCTTTGGCAGGAAAAATCAAAGCCAAGAAGTTTTTAGTTGACTTGCACGACTTATATTCTCCGCAGGCTATTGACTGGAATAAAATAGACTTTGCTATGGTTAAAAGTAAGTATCAAAGAAACCTAGCAAAAGATATTCCTGATAGTAAATTTAGGATAATTTCAAATGGCATATGAGAAGGCATAAACTATTTTGGGGTTCAAGTTATGATAGGGGTTTGCAATATCTCCTTTATATGTGGCCTGATATTAAAAAGGTGTATCCCGATGCAGAGCTTCATATCTGCTATGGTTGGCAAATTTTTGACAAGGTTGCGGCAAGTAATGTCGAGCGTCAGGAATGGAAACGAGGAATGGAGCTTTTAATGCAACAAGATGGAATTTATCATCACGGAAGGGTGGGCAAGGAAGAATTAAAAAAAATTAGACAATCTTGCGGGATATGGGCTTATACTACTGATTTTTTGGAAATAAATTGCATCACAGCTCTTGATTGTCAAAGGGACGGTTGTGTCCCCGTTACAATGTCTCTTGCCGCCCTCAAGGAAACTGTCGGGGCGGGAATTCTTATTGATGGAGATATTAGAGACAAAAAGGTTCAGGAAAAATACCTCAAAGAGCTTCTTTCCTTAATGGGAGACGAAAAAAGATGGAAGGAATTATCCGAGAAAGGCAAAAGATTTGCAAGCAAGTTTTATTGGAACAAAATTGCCGATAAATGGATTGATGTTTTCAATGAGCCGATAGAAGATGTTAAAGTCTCAATCATAACCCCCACCATAAGGGAGGGTTTTTGGGATAGTATGGCAAAAAACATTGCTTCGCAGACCTACAAAAACCTTGAGTGGATAATTGTTGATGACTATAAGGAGAACCGAGAAAAAATAGCCGAGAAATATGCCAAAAAGTATAGCCTTGATATTAAATACATCTGGGGCGATAAAGCTAAAGGAATTTACAAAAGAAGGTTGGGGCTTGTGAGGGCAAACAACCTTGCGTGGAAAGCCGCAACTGGCGAGCTTTTAGTTTGGCTTCAGGATTTTGTTTATATGGATGAAGACGCCATTGAAGCGTTAGTTGATTTATACCGCCATAATAAAGATTGTCTCATTGCACCAGTTGATATTTATTATGAGCCGATAAATGTTAACAAAAACAATAAAGAAGACTGGTTTAATGGACAAGATTATCAGGGGAAAAAGGTTTGGAAGAATGTCAGGGTGCAATATCACGGTATCAGAGAAAGCACAAATCCCTATGATTTTGAGTTAAATTTTGGAGCAATTCCTAAACATATTCTGGATAGGCTCAATGGGTTTTGGGAGTTTTTTGACGAAGGGCTGGGTTATGATAACACTGAAATTTGTCTAAGAGCGATGAAACTTGGTTATAGACTTTTAATAGACGATAGCATTATTGCTAAATGTCTTAATTTATGGCAGGTGATAAAAGGAAGCCCCCTTAATATATCAGGACGTGATAGGCTTCTTAATCCACCACGTTATCTATGGATGATAAGACAAATAGAGAAGGGGAAATTACCGATTGTAAGAGATGAAAAAATAGATGACAAAATCAATCTTTATTACGAAATTCCAAAAGAGATAAAAGACGAGGACTGTGCTAAATGGATTGAGAACCACTCGCAAGAGATAGTAAAATCTTGGGAGGAGGTGAAAAAATATGGCAAAAATGAAACCAAAAGGCAAAAGAGGCAGAGCAATGGTTAGGAAACTGGGCAGAACTTACAAGACGGGTGGTTTTGCTAAAATAGCTAGAAAAGCAGCCAAAAAATATGGTTCTATTGCTGTTGGTCGTCGTGTAGCTGGAGCGATTTTCCAAAGAATGGTAAGAGCTAGAAAGAGGGGGTGAGACTATGCCGTTTCACAGTCTAAAGCAACGCACTTGGATGAAAATCAACAAACCCGAAATATACAGGCGGTGGAAAAAGAAGTATGGAACGAAAATTCGCAGGGTGGGTAAAAAATAAACTAAAAAGGGGAATACTACTTGATATAGGAAGTGGCAACCCAGCATCAGGCGAAAATCAGCCACAAGGCTATGTGCTTCAGGATATTGAACCCTATCAAAATATAGATTTAGTATGTGATATAAGGGATTTGCCTAAATATATTCCCGATGGTTATTGTTCGGTTATAAGAGCCAGCCACGTTTTGGAACACTTTGGAACGAAAGAAACACAAGAAGTGATAAAAATGATTTATAGATTACTTGAGAAGGGGGGCAAATTTATAATCTTTGTTCCTAATTTTAGATGGCACGCCCAACTTGTAGCTCAGGGACAAGATGAGATGGCGGTTCACTATGCTTTTGGCGGGCAATTAGACGAATGGGATTATCACAAAACTGGTTATACTCCTAAAATACTAAGAAAATATCTAGAACAAGCGGGATTTGAGATTTTAACTTTAGACGAAGCAAGCAGTATTGAATGCCACGCAATTAAAAATTATTAAAAATTGAAAACCTCTCAATCTTCTACTTTATAATCTTCTTATATGGATACTCTTGAGGAAATATTAAAATCAGCGTCTTCCATTCTTGACTTATCTTATTCGTTGCCAACCGGCGATGAGTTGACGACAAGAACAAATTTTGCCAACCAAGCAATTAAGGACGCCTGTGATTTTGGCAAACTTCCTGACTTTAAAAAAGAATATGTTATTTATGCGACAGGTGCTACAATTCCGCTTCCTGCCGATTTTAGGGAGCTTCACGAAAACCCAAGAGTTTGGGATACGGCTTGGATAGAGTATCCTGAAATTGAAGCTGAGGAAAAATACGAAAAAGACTCGGCAGATAAATACTCCTATGTGCTAGGAAACCCACAAGATGGCAAATATCTTTATCTTAACAACTTTGACGGCGGCACAGTCTCAATCATTTATCAGAAATACCCCGACGGGTTTGCTACCTTAACCGACAAATGCGAATTATCCTCTTCTTCTTATGTGGTTCAAAGGATTGTTTATTATGTCCTTTACTCAAGGGGTGATGACAAATTCCCGCTTGCCAAAGCCGAAAGCGAGAAAATTCTTGCTAATATGATGAGTAGAAAAAATTTGACAGCGGGTGGACAAGGAAAAGTAGCGGGTGTTAAGTTTAACAATCCTTTAAAATAAAATGCTATGCCTATCTTTGACACACGGGTTCCATCTTTTAGAAAAACAGGAGAAGTCTCTGTAGAGTGGAAAACCTTTAGAAAAGGTCTAAATCTTCTTTTGCGTCCCACCGAAATAGGTTTTAATGAGATGGCAGAAAGCGTCAATCTTATTCTTACGGGTTCGGGTGTGCCAACAGGAAGGTGGGGAACAGAGCTTTATTTTGACACTTTGGTTGACGGAAACGTGGGTGGACTTGGTAGTTATGTCTCCAAAGACGAAAGCCAAAGAGATTTACTTGCGCTAACTTATGACGGCAAAATTGTCAAAAAAAGCGGACAATCTTATTCCCTAATCGCGGGGCAATCTTACCCAACGGGTTCAATAGCCAGATTTGAGCAGTTAGGAGGCAAAACTTATATTGTTAATGAAGATGTGCCTTTTGCAGAGTATGACGGCACCAATTTATCGGTTTATGCAACTATCTCTCCACCCACAGGACTTTCGGCCACTAACTATTCTGGTGTGACTGGTTCAAACAGGGTCTCCTATAAGGTGGTTTTAGTTTCAGCTAATGGGGGACAAACAACGCCATCAACTAATTATGTCCTAAACAATTTACCCACCGATTTAAGTAAAACCGAAGTAAGGCTTTTCTGGACAGCTCCCTCTTGTGCTACTTATTCAGGTTTTGAGATTTATAGAGGCAGAGAAGGAGACGAAACGTTTTTGGCTTCAACTGATGCTGGGGTAACTTATTTTGTAGATACTGGTGCTCCCGCTTCAGAGACAATCCTTCCTCCAGTTACAAACACCACGGGCGGTGTTAAATCAAAAATCATTGCTAAGTATAAGGATAGACTTTTAGTCGTTCCCGCCGACGATCCCAATATGCTTATGATTTCTGGTAGATACCCCAATCACTACAAGTTTAGTTGGTATGATGGCGGCGGATATATTTATATTGATCCTGATTCGGGTGATTCAATCACGGGGATTGCCGTTCAGCCCATTGCTGATAGAATTGTCGTTTACAAAAATCACTCATCGTACCTAGTCAACCTGGATATAATTCAAATAGGAAACTATTATGTTCTTGACCCACAATACTCACCAATTTCAACCTCAATCGGAGCTTCTAACCCCGATACGCTGGCTACAGTTGAAAATGATACCTTCTATTTTGGAACTGATGGACTTTATGTAACGGGTTACGAGCCAAATTTCTTAAACATCATTAGGACAAACGAAATATCAGCTCGTATTAGGCCATATCTTGATTTGCTTTCAAAAGATGATTATCAAACCGCTTGCGCGATGTATGTTAATAAAAAATATCTCCTCTCGTTCCCATTAAGGAAAGAAATTGTAGTTTATGACAGAGAGCGTGGTTGTTTTGCCTCAATTTGGAAACTTCCCTTTGGGGTAGTTAAGATGACTAAATTTTATGAGGATAACGGAGATGAAAAATGGGTTTTGGGACTAGACGATGGGCGGGTGGTTGTTTTTAACAGATATCTTAATAACGATTTGGGTTCAACGATTGAAAAGAAGTTAAGGACAAACAAAACCGATTTTGGAGATTGGACGACCCTACAAACGATAGAATACTTTTACTTCCTATTCAGAAACATCATAGGTTCAACCGATGTTACAATCTTGCTTGAGAACAGAAGCGGTGAGACTTCGGGGGTTAAGATATTTACCATTTCAGGTGCACAAACTGCAGGTTATACTGGATATGGCACTGATAAATATGGAACTGCTAAATACGGACTTTCTAATTCAACAACAGTTAATATAACTTCAGATGAAATACCGCGATGGGGAACTCTCTTTAAGGTTGGAAAACTGCTTCAGATGGAGGTTGCCTCGACCGCCGCAAATAGCAACTTTGAGCTTTTGAAAATTAAGGTTACTGGCAAAAAGCATCAGAGGGGTAGCTTGGATAGTGGAAGTAGAGTTTGAAGACACTTGCAAACCTCTGATGGCTATTTTTTATAATTCAGTTAAATATGGCACTAATATATGGTTCATCTCTAACAGACCCACGCGCTGCTAATTATGGGGGTTCGTATCTGGCTCCCATGTCAAGCGATACTAATCCCTATGCCGCAAACTATCAAGGGAGGATGGCTCTCCCACCTGCTCTACGATCAAGTGTTCGGGTAGCCACGAGTCCTTCTCAAGTCGGGCAGCCGATTGGTTCTGTTTTGGGCACCTCAACGAGTAGTGGTGGAACAGGCGGTGGCTCACAACCCGTTCAACAGGAGCAACCACAGGAAGACCCGCAAGAAAGAATTAGGCGTGAGGTTGAAGCAATCTATTCTCCTTTAATGAATTATCTTAATCAGGCAGAAAGTGCGGTAACTAGCGAATATCAACGCTATGTTCCCGAACTTGAACAGCAATACGCAACCTCTCTTTCAAACATTCAAAATCAAAAAACACAGGGCGAAAGAGAATTGGCCTCTCAAGAACAAGCGGCAGGGGTGAGAAGAGAAGACGCCTTGTCTGCCGCGAGGAGACTTTATGATGAATTAAGGCGTGGTGGTCTTCAAAGATTTGGTGGTGCTTCTTCAGCAGGACAGGCCTTTACCGAGTTAACCGCCCAAGAACAGCAAAGGCAGTCGGGTAATATTTGGCAGGTTTATCAGCAAACGCTTGATAATCTTAATAAATATAGAGCTAATCTTTTAGATAATTTTGCTCAAGCTCAAAAAGAGTTGGAACTAGCAAAAACTTCTGCTTTACAACAGGCATACGACAACTATCAAAACAGACTTAATGAAATCAGAGCTAAGAAAGGAGAAACAGAAAGTCTTAAGGCAAAAGCACTTTATGACGAGCTCCAAAATTTAAGAAATCAGGTTTATCAGATTAATCTCCAATCTCTCAATCTTGCTCAACAGCTAGCTTATAATAAACAGATGGCATTAAGCACGGTTGACCAGTATTCACAAAAAGTAGCTCAAAGCATACTTGGTGGCTCAACCTCTTATCAGAACTTGGTCAACGCCACCACAACCAGACCAGTAAGTAATTTAACAGTTGGTGGACAGCCTACCACAACCACAACACAAACTGGAGTTATCCAACCCACATACAGAAGACCTGAAGAATACTTGAATTATCTGTATTAAGGACTTTAATTGAAAACCCCGCTTAATTTTGGTCTATAATCTTCTTATATGGACTTAATATCTTCTGTTGTTAATAAAGTCAAAGAGGTCGCAAGAAATATGGGTAAAAAGGTTAGCGACGATGAAGGATTTATCCGTCAGGGACAATTTACTCCTGTTCAGGCTGTAAGAGATTACTTTAATCCTACTTATAATCAAGGACAAAATTTTTGGAGCACGCCAGCGGCACAAGGTTTGGCTAGTTTACAGACTACTTTAGAAAAATCAAGATATGAAATGCCAAAGGTTAGCCTAGAAAGTGTTACTCCACAAATTAAAACTCCTTATAAACCAGTAAATTTGGTTGCTAATTTACCCATAAATTTAGCAAGAGGCATAGCTGAAGGAATTATCAATGCTCCAGTAAATGCTTGGCAAACTGTAGCGAGGATTGGTTATGATATTGTTAATGTTCCTCGTGGAGAAGTTAAATTAACGCCGCAAAGAGTTTTGTCTGATATTGCTCCTGGACTTGAAGCATATTTATCTGTCGCTGGTTTGGGATTGGGAAAACAAGTAATTAAAGAGGCAGGAAAAGAACTAGCTAAAGGGTCTGTTAAGCAGGCAATTAAGAAAGGAGCATTAGAGGGATTTTTATATGGTGGAGGATTTGGCTTAGCGGAAGCGGCTTCCTCTAAAGAATTTGCCGAAAAACAAAATGTTGGTTCGTTGGTAGAACCGACTTTAACTGGGGCGGCAGGAGGAGCGTTGATTGGGGCAGCAGCAAGAGGTGTGCCAGCGGCAATAGGAGCACTCTTTAATAAAGTAAAATCAGCAATAAGGGAAATTCACCCCAACCAACCCCCTGAATGGGTAGACAAGCAAGGAAGAACCTTTGTTAGAAATGAACTAGGAAGATTTGTCGGTCTTAAGCCGTTAGTTAAAGAGGAAAAAATTCCAATTAAACAAGGTGAAAAAATTATTGGTTATATTACTAGAAAAAGAGTTTATCCATCCGGGAAAGAACCTCGTTGGTATGGGGATGTAAGAGAAAAAATTGGATTGCCAAGAGAAGGATTAACTTCAGAAAACATCCCTTTTGGGTTATCGGTTAAAACAACAAAAGATGAGAATGTTAGGATGGTATCACAAGCAGTCAAACAAGGTCATATTACCGCAGAGGAAGGACAGGCAATTTTGGAAGAGTTAACAAAGCAGGGTGGAAAGATTAAACTAAAAGGCTCTGTAGAACCACAACCTATGGCAGAGGGCAGTCAAATCGGCATACCTCAATCTTCGCAAAAAATAGAAGGTAAATTACCGAAAGAAGAACTACAAACCAATATACCTTCACAGACCAATGCATATACTAACATTGTATCAAACAAAGTCAAAAACGGAGAACCGCCGACCGCTGATGAGGTTGGAAAGAGTATAGAGGAAAGATTAAACGCCTTTACCGAGAAGGTTTTAGGCTACAATCCTCAAGATATTCAGGGCGGGCAAAAAGGAGCATCTTTCTTTACAAGGACTTTGCGAAAAGGACAGGAAGCGGTGTCAACCACAGTTGAAAAAGGATTGGCAAGTCAATTTACACCAGTTAGGCTTGCTTCACAACTTCTAGAAGGATTTTTCAGGGGCATAGGTATGTCGCCCGAAAGAGCACAGGCATCAGCGACCCTCAGGGGGGGTATTAACTTGGCTCAAGAAAGAAGTTTCAATATAGGACAGGCATTATACGATTTACTTGGAGAAGACCGAAAATCTCTCGCAAGAATAAATGCGGTTCTTGACCCAGAATTGGCAAAAACTAAAATATCTTTTAATGATTTAACACCAAAAGAAAAACAAGTTTATAATCTTATACGGGAAGGGTTAGATTTGGTTCACGATATCTCATATGCCAACGGGTTTTTATCTCCTGAAAAATATTTAGCTAATAAAGGAAAATACACTCCCCGCCTTTATGAACCAATGGAGCTGCCACCAGAGGTTAATGAATTTGTTAAACAGGCCTCAAAGAAACTAAACTTTGATATTTTTAAGAAAAGGAAAGATGTTGACGCATGGAAGATAGAAAACTCACTTAATAATCCTATTTATGGACTTGCCAAAAGACTGTCGCAGGTTCAGATGAATATGGAGGTTAAGAAATATACTGATTTTCTTGCATCAAATAGTCGGTATGTATCAGACACCCCCAAAGCAGGATTTGTTAAATTATCAGAAAGTCCTGTATATGGCAAATTAAGCGGGAAATATGTCTTAAATAGTGCCGCAGAGGACTTAAAAGGATTTTTCTTCTCAAACGAATTGACACAGAAGTTATATGATGTTTTTAGGGTTTATGATAGATTACCCGTTAGACAGCTCCAGAAAAAACTATTAACCGTGTTTAATCCAACCACTAATGTCGGTAATATAGTGTCAGATAATGTCTTTGGTTTTCTAACTGGAGTTGACCCATTGACTCTTAATAAAAACATTCTTGAATTGAAGAAAAATCCGCAAGAATATAGAAAACTTGTTGATTATCTGATGAGTAAAAATGTCA
Organism: Patescibacteria group bacterium; assembly: GCA_026004595.1. Lineage (GTDB taxonomy): Bacteria > Patescibacteriota > WWE3 > UBA101185 > UBA10185 > UBA8498. Next base: position 26,429 of record BPJL01000010.1, read on the forward strand.
TTGGAACGGATATAACAAGGACAGACTTTGTCAGTCAGCTTGCCAAAGTAGATGAGCTTGCAAATATCGGAGCTAAACAGAAACTAAAAGGTGTTGCTTCTAAAGTAGAGAAATTTTATGGCGGAACAGATGATATCTATAAAACAGCGGCTTTCAAAGCCCTTCTTGATAAAGGATATTCTCTTGAGGAAGCGACAAGACTGGTAGCTGATGGATTTCAGAATTACGCAAATGTCGGCAAATTCTATGATTTATGGGCAAAAACACCTATTATTGGAGAACCTTTTATTAAGTTTCAGGGCGATTTAATAAGAATAATTAAGAATGCTGCAGTTAATAGACCCCTTCATTTAATAACCTTTTTGGCTACACTAAAAGGCATTGCTTATCTATTTAGCAAACTTTCAGGAGAAAGCGAGCAGGACAGAATAACAAGAGAGCAGAGATATGCCGCACCATATATTCCCGGACTTAATATACCCCTAACTTGGCAAACTCCGTTGGGTGAAATAAATGTTGCTCGTTATATGTCGCCAACCTTTGCTAACCGCGATACTTCAACCCTTGTTGGTAAAATGTTGCCTTTTACGCCAGAAATGAGTAAATATGGAAAAGACAACGCCACCTTTATAGCTCAAAATATCAGCGACCCATTAGTTGCTCCTTTAGTTCAGGGGTTGGTGTTAAACAGAGACTTTAGAGGAAAACCGATAGCAGATGTTAACGAAACTAAATATAAACCATCAACGCTTACACCAGAAGAAAAACTTGTAAATACTGCTACTTTTATAGCAAGGGGTTACACGCCGCCGCCAATAAATAGTGCTATTGATGTTGTAAGAGCTTTTCAAGGAAAACCTAATATGTATGGAGCCAAACAGACACCCGCTCAAGCAATGGCAAGATTGTTTGGTATTAAAATTCAGAAGTTTGGGCCAGAAGAAGCACAACAACAAAGGGAGAAGGATTTGGAATTTTCAGCCCAACATAACGAATTTATTGATAGGCAAATAGACTCGGTTTATAAGCAATTATTAAATAAAGAAATTACCCAAGAGCAGGCAGATAAAAGAATAGCAAACCTTGAGAAGCAGAAAAAATCGCTCCCCAATGTTCCCCAAAGTGGAGATAAAATAAGACTACTTGATAAAGACGGAAAATTAAAAACAATTGATTTGCTTGACATTACTCCGCTTGAGACAGACACCAACTATCAAAAAGCCTTAAAGCAGAAAAAAGCCTTCTCTTATGTAGATGATATTTTAGACAGCGAGATGCCGGTTGACGAGAAGGGACAGGCACTAGCCAAACTTGGAATAGACCCCGAAGATGCTGCTTACTACAATGTCGCAAGACAAGATAACGATATTAAAGATATTTATGTCAGAGACGAAATAGCTAAATATGGCGACAACAGGCAAGAGATGCTTTTGGGACTTGTCAAACTAAGAAGAGAAGTAAACGGAAAGATGATTTTGGCTGATAAGGTAATAACCTCTTTATATGAGGATGGTATCATTAGTTATGATGAGGCAAAATGGCTCAAAAATGCCAAATATACAAAGGATGGACAAGTTAGGGTAAAATTATCAGGAAGGGGAAAATCGGCAAAGCTCAAATCTGTTACTTATAGAGCTAAAAAGCTGTCTTATAAAGTCCCGAAGTTAAAGGCTATCAAAGTTGGCGGGGTTAGAAAAGGAATATCGGGAAGGGGTAGAATATTCAAAACCAGAAAAGTAACTTTTAAGTAATATGGATATAAAGGTCGTCAATCAACAAGGAGAAGAAATTAAACAGGAATATAAGGAGGCCAAAGAGCCCGAAACCATTGCCGTTAAACTTGATGAGTATATGCTTCCGTCGATCGCTTCAATTTTTGACCTGAAACCAAATGAGGTTGACCAATATAAGGAAGAGCTTAAAACCTTATACGAGTATGCCAAAACTCAAACTGAAGAAAGAACACCCGAAGCTCTTAAATGGGTTATTCGTTCACTACAAGGGCAAATAGGCTCACCGCCTTTTGGCGAGAGATGGATAACCTATCTTAACAGGTATGTTAAACTTAGAATGGAAAAAAATAAAATAGAGGAAGAAATTAAAAGTTTTGAAAAATGAGCAATATCATTACAGACCTATACCAACAATTGTTTGGAAGAAAGGGAATTGCCGATGGCAATGTCATTGATATGGCCGAACACGGGAGGGCGGGTGGTGTTTCAACAGGACAGCCCTTCAAATTTACACGCAAGGTGGATGAGAAGGTTTTAATAGATGAGGTTGACAGCGCCACAACATATATAGGCAAGGCAAAAATGGGGGCTTCTACTTCTGACTCTGTCTGGCAAATTCAAAAGATTGTTACAACAGGAACAGTAACAGAGATTTTGTATGCCGATGGGGACGATAGCTATAATAAAAAATGGGACGATCGCACTCTTTATTCATATAGTTAAAATCTTGCAAACCCCCTTGGGGGCAATAATATAATCTTACAAAGAAGGTAAATAATATGGCAACCTTTACTTGGACTGCACAATTAACGACAGGAACGCTCACAATCGGAGCAACCGACAAGGTTGGTTTCTATGGCACAAACTTTGGAGACGCCATTACTGTCAATTCTTATCAAGACTCAACTCATATTGAAAATTCCTCTGGAACGCACCTCTGCACAACCAACCACGTTAACAACACCAAATACCTAACCTCAACCACCGTTTCCATCAATGGTGGTGGTTCTCAAACTCTTGGTGCATCAGTTCCAACCACAGCACAATGTCCTTTAAAAATCAACTTTTCTCATACTTCGGCTGTTGCTACCTCTGCTGGCAAATTTTGGGCTGACAATGGAAGCGATGTAAATACCGCACCTACTGATGTAACATTTCAGGCAGGGGAACAGTCGGATACAAGCTGGACAGCCGCCGCACCCAAAAGTGCTGCTGTCACTCTCACAGATCAAGCATCGGCAACATCACACGACTTTTACATCTTTTGCTCGGCATCCCCGACAGCAGTTGGTGACAAAACAGCATTTAGATTGGGAATTGAGTTGACCTACCAGTAATATGGAAAAAGAAAAAATTTATACAATCAAAGAAGTTTTAGATTTAGTTGAAGCTGATAAAAAGTATTACAAAATGGCGGGAAAGGGATTGGTTGTCGGCGGTATTAACGTAGCCGACCTTGAACAGACTATTAGAATTCCTAAAAGTGCTGAAAAGTTAGTTATCTTTGCACCTAAACTTGAAACTATTGAAATAGAGCTTTAGTCTTGGTGATGAACCAATGAAAAAAGTTGTGAGCCGATGGCTCGCTTCGCTTAGCGACGGAAGCGTTGCCATTGAAGGCAAACCACCATTTGAAGAAATTCCTAACGAACCCTCGCCTTGGCAGAGGCTTCTCCTTCATTTAGCCAAAAACAAACTTGAAATTACAGGACTTCGCATTCAAATTGAGAAGGAGGGAGAACCCGTGAGAACCTTTAATCTCCCTTCAAAGTCTCCTAAACAGAAATGGGCTGACTTAAAACCTCTAATTCCCGTCGGATTTAATTACTTCAGGCGTATTCAAAGAAGTATGGAGCCAATAGAGGGTGATTTTGGTAATTTGAGGCTTGGAAACGAATATCATTTTATTGAAATTCACGCAATTTATAACGACTTTGAATTAGTCTTAATAGTAGACGAGGATACAGGTAACGAAACATGGGCTTTTATATTGCCTAAAAACTAGTGTAAACGTTCACTATGACAATACAATATAACTATGGCGACACTAGGAGTAACAACTATTGGCTCGCTAACGCAAAGTACCAACAATGCGCTTATTATGAGCAAGGCTACGGCCGGCGAGAGCTTTACGGCCGTAGATATGTATGTCTACATTGACCCTAATAGCCCCTCGAGTACCGCACTATCAGTATCTATATTTAGCGACAATGCCTGGACCGACGACGGTGAAATAAGATTACAGGGCTAATATGGCAATAAGTTATAACTCAAAATCAGTAAGCAATACTAATTCCAGTTCGTTTAGCCATACACTTCAGGCAGGGGAAAACATTGTAGGAATAGTAGCGGTTGTATTGCGCGACGGTACGGATAGCGTAAGCGGTATTACATGGGGCGGCCAAGCAATGACCAGAACGCGTACTAAGGTTACTGGTAATGGACTAGGCATAGAGGTATTTCATATAATAAATCCACCCTCGGGAACGCAAACTATATCAGTTAGCGGAACATTAAACGGCGATTATAAGTGTTATTCGGCCGCATTTAATGGCCTAAATCAAACTACACAGCCGGACGTAACAGCTACAGCAACCGGTGTTAGTAGCTCGGCTTCGGTAGATATCACACCAACGGCCGCAAATAGTGCAATTTTTGGAGTAGTAGCTACAGAGGACGGTAGCGCACCCACTACCGGTTCGGGTGAGATTTCATTATATAACCACGATAACGGTACTTGGGCTTCGGGTTCAAGTTGGGTAAATAAAGCAGGCACTACGGCACATACCGTAAATTGGAGTATTGGTAATGAGACTTGGATAGTTTTAGCAGTAGCGCTAGGTGAAGCGACGACAGGAACGGAAACTAGCGACACCAGAAACGCAAAAATACACGGTAAAGCTACTACGAGTGATAGCCGGGGCGGCAGAATAAAGGGTAAAGCTACTACTACAGATACTAGAAACGCCATAACTAAAGGTATAACAACAGTAATAACATCAGATACAAGAGGAGCAAGAACCAAAGGACAGGAAACTTTAACAGACAATCGTTCTACAAGAACGAAAGGCGTAGCAACTACTTCCGATACAAGGAGTGCTAGAATAAAAGGGCTTCTTACTACTTCGGATACTAGAAGTGCAAGGACGAAGGGTGTTGCCACCGCCTCAGATACAAGGAATGCAAGGGTTAAGGGTTATCTTGCTACATCGGATACTAGGAATGCCCGCACAAAGGGAATGGCTACTATCTCCGACACTCGTGGGGCTAGAACGAAAGGAATTTCAACAACTTCTGATACGAGGAATGCCAGAACGAAAGGTGTGGCTACTACTTCCGATACAAGAGACGCCCGTGTTAAAGGGCAGATAACCACATCGGACACAAGGAACGCAAGAACTAAGGGTCAGGCGATAACATCAGATACAAGAGCGGCTAAAACTAAAGGAGTTAGTATTAGCGTAATTTCAGACAACAGAGATGCACGCATAAAAGGCTTGGATACTTTATCCGACAATCGGGGTGCGAGAACTAAAGGATTTGATATTGCCGGAGAAACTAGAAACGCAAGAACTAAAGGTTATCTTACAACTTCAAACACAAGAGACGCTAGGATAAAAGGTGAATTAACCGCATTAGATTTTAGAGATGCATACATTAAGGGAAGTGCAACAACCTCAGACACAAGGGGGGCAAGGTTAATTGGAGCAATAGCAAGTTATAGAAACGCAAAAGTAAAAGGGCCGGAACCCAATTATCCTAAATTTATCTTTGTGGATGGAGAACTGGCAATTCATCTTTTTGGCAAGTTTTATATGAAAGTATGAAAGTTTGAATTCTTGAAAACCCGCCTACTTACTCTTCTATAATTGGGTTATATGGCAGAATTGAAATACCCACCACTTTATAATGGGCTTCAAAAGACTTTGGATGCCCAATTGAATGTTGGGGTTACATCGCAAATGACCCTTAACAACACCACGGGTGTTCAGAACAAGCCCGGTGTTGTAGTTATAGATAGGATTGATACTTCAGGGGCAGAAAAAAGCTCGGTTGTTAGAGAGTATATTTCTTATACAGGAGTATCAGGAAATAACCTTATAGGGCTTACAAGGGGATTGGGTGGCTCAACAGACCAAGACCACGCTGTCGGTGCGATTGTAGAGTTTATACCAGATGTTACAGTTTTTCAGGCAATTAACGATGTTATAACTACAGAGCACAATCCAGATGGGACACACAACTTACCTGCTAATACGTCCCTTACCACTCCCAAAATAGTAACTTCTATCAAGGATGCTAATGGTAATGAAGCAATAGAAATTCCCGCTACTGCCTCTGCGGTAAATCAGGTGAAAATCACCAACGCCGCAACAGGTTCTGCGCCAGAGGTGGCTGGGTCTGGAGACGATGCAAATGTTGGCTTGAAACTAAATACAAAAGGAACAGGGCTTATTGAAAGCGTTAAGGGGCATAAGTTTGATACAGAGGCAGTTTTTGACGCCGAATATGACAACGGAAATTCTGGGGCATCTGCAACAATCAACTGGACAAATGGAAACAAACAAAAACTAACCTTGACAGGAAATGCAACTCTTACTTTTACAAACCCCTCTGGGGCATGCAATCTTATATTGAAGCTGGTACAGGACGCAACAGGGGGGAGATCCCCCACCTTCCCTTCCTCTGTTAAATGGGTGGGAGGTAGTGCGCCCACTTGGAGCACGGCAGCCAATGCTGTAGATATAGTTGCACTTTATTTTGACGGAACAAACTATTATGCACAGGCTGGTATAGGTTTTGCCTAAAAATGGGGAAAATATATAAACAAATATGTAAAGAATGTGGAACCTATTACGAGGGAAGGGGGATGTATTTTTGTTCTGTTAAGTGTTCTGGTAAAAACGAAGATAGGATTAGAAAGCATGCAGAAGCAATCAGAGGCCGTCCGTCTTGGAACAAAGGGTTAAAAGGGTGGAAATCAAACGATGCGCTAAAGCAGTGGTGTTTGAATGGAGGAAAGCCGTGGAACAAGGGACTGAAAGGAATCCACTTTTCTCCTGATACAGAATTTAAGAAAAACGACCCCCGTATAACAGGCAAAAACAATCCGAATTGGAAAGGGGGGGTGTCGGAAGAAAATAGAAAATTAAGGAAAAGAAAGGAATATATTGAGTGGAGAAATGCTGTATATGCTAGAGACGGTTGGGCCTGTAAAATTTGTAAGAAAAAATTACAAGCTGGAAATATAGTTGCCCACCATATTAAAAGTTTTTCAAACCACAAAGACAAGAGGTTGGATGTTGATAATGGAGTAACACTATGTCGTTCCTGCCATGCGCTTATACACAATCCTAAAAACAAATTTATAAAGGACGCTAATGAGTCGTATTTTGGACAATCGGTAGCTAACTTTAACTAATGAATAACAAAAAAACTATTCATAGACATTATCACTAAATTTTAGCTAAGTAAAAATGGCAGCAAATACAAAATCACTACAATTCGGCACAAGCGGAACAAGAGATATACCGCACCAGTCTTACATAAACTTTGGTAGCGGTTCTTATACCATCTCTTTTTGGTTCAAAAAATCTTCCGTTCCGTCTGCCAGAGCACCACTTTTTCATAAAATAAACTCAGGTAATAACTGGCCTTTGGATTTGTCTATTAGAGAATCAGGGAGTGGTGTAGCTGGATATATAGAAGTACAACAATGGAACGGCACGACTAATCCTATATGGAGAACCCAACAAAATGTGTGTGATAACTCATGGCATTATATTACCATTGTTCTGAATGATAGCGGAACTAACCGAATAGCTGTTGACGGAGTTGAAAAATCAACAGCTACACATTTGGCGGTAACAACCGCCAATAATGTGAGATTGAATAGTGATTCTACCGGTTCATCTCCTAGTGGGTTTTTTATTGATGAGCTGGTTATTTATAATGTTGTACTATCAATCTCAGAGGCTTATTCCAGAAGAAACCACGATCATGCGGCAAGGGGCTACTCGAACTTGCAGGGGTATTATAAGTTGAACGACAACACTAACGATGATTCTGCCAATGCCAATCACATGACAGGCACTGGTGGGTCTTTTGTTACTGATGTGCCGTTCAGCACTTATGAAGAGCCAGGAGGAGACATGGCAATCTTTTTTGGTTCTAATTTTTAGGTATGAAAAAAGACGAAATCATTCAAAACTTAATTGAGCTAAATACCAAAACAAATACCGTTTTGGAAAGGGTGGCTGATGCAGTTGAAGATATGAATGAAAAATCAGAACTTCACACACGAGCCCTAGACGCAAACTCTAAAGCGGTTCAAGAGATAGCAAGGTCTATTTCAGAAAACACCCAAGCCATAAACAAGATTATTTTCTTTGTTGTTTTTGCTTTGGTTTTGGCAATCATAGTTCTAGCTGGTGCAGAAAAGGTCTTAAAATTCATCAATGTTGGTATTTGATATTTTGCGAAGTATATTGTATTTAGCAGTGGGCACAAATGCCTTTATTGCTGCTTATATGTTTTACAGGGCGGACTACAAACGTTCAAGGTTTGCCCGCTCTTTTGTACATTTATTGGTTACTTTGGGTCTTTATTCCTTTATGGCTTTGGGGATTACATTTTTCAGGGAAATTGCTTTGAATGTTGCTGTTTTTTTTGCGAATTTTCTTTTTATTCCACAGTTTTTGCTTTTTGTTGCACTTTGGAGGTTTATTCAGGAAGTTACAAAAAACTAAAAAGATTGACAAAAATAACAAATATTATCAAAATAAATAAAAAGTGTTAAAAATTATCAAACCAAGCCCGAACCGCATAACCCAAGGGTATTCTAACACCCATAAAGGTTATGATTTTTCAGGACGGGGCGATAAAAACGCATATTGTGTTGTGTATGGCAAAGTTGTTCAATCTAAGAATTCAGAAACAAGGAATTGGCAGGCTTTCAAAAATTCAGACCCGTATAAAAAAAACGAGAAATGGCAAGCTTATCACGGAGGATTACGGAAATTATTGCAAAATCAGGGGAGAAATTGAAGGCAAAAATTATTATTTTTTATACGCACATCTTGAAGCGGGCAGCGTCTTGCCTGTCGGGTCTGAAGTCAAGGTGGGTCAAGTAATTGGTCAAATTGGCAACACTGGCAACAGCACAGCGCCCCACCTACATTTTGAAGTCAGAGACGAAAACAATAACAACATACCAGTTGAATTTGTTGATGATATGCCAAAAAATCAAGAATTAGTATCAAAAGAACAAATCATCATAGACGCTTACAAAGCAGAAACTGGAGAGTTCCCTACCGACGATGAAAAGAAATGGAGACTTCAACAAAACCTCAACACAATTCAGCTAATCGAGAGTCTTCATCAGGATTCTAGGTTTTATGAAAAGTGGGTAAAACCCAACATCCCCGACAAAGATATAAGCTGGCATGAAACTGCTCTTTTGTATCAAGAATCTTTTGAGAAGATTAAAGAACTTTTGGGTGCTGCTCCTGCAGAAAACACAGAAGAAGTAATCGGCAGAATTAAAAAACTCATAGAAAGAAACAAAGAATTAGAAAAACTTCAAGAGCCTAAAACGATATACAAATATGAGAATAAAGACTATGTTCCGTTGATAAGGCTATCCAATATCATTGTTGCCATTCAAAAGGAGACATAGCTGTTTTAACAAAAATGATTAGGTATATTATTTTGACTATAAAACACCTTAAAATGGCTCTGGTGAGCTTACAAAGCATATCTCAAAAAATAATGTGGTTTTTCATGGATAAATGCACAAAATGTGGGGGAGAATTGTATATCTGGAGTGCAAAAAAGGCTCATTGCATAAAATGCGGAGCTAAAAACTAAAAGGAGGTGATAAAAACATGAACTGGAATTCTTTGCCAAAATGGGTGCGGGTCATTCCTTATGTTGCTGCATCTGGTGCATTAACAGCAATTATTGACCATCTTTCACACATTCAAGTAAACGATGCTGTGTTGATGGCAGTTATCAATGTTTTGATTGTGATGCTAAAAGAAATAAAAATCCCAGGAGGTGAGAAAAATGAAAGAAAGACCAGAAGACCATAAATTAGAAGAATACAATGAAAACGACTTGAGTTATCTTGGATATTTGTCTGAAGAGGAGATTCTGAAGATGACACCAGAGGAATTATCTGAGTTGGCAGACCTGGTTGCCATGATAGACAGAAAACTTCTAGGTTCATGAAAGAAAGAAGAATAAAAGCGGTAGATAAGAAAGATACTAATGTGTCTTTTAATCAGTGGCTTGAAGAGCTTAAACACAGACAAGATTTTGAACATAAAATAGACCCAACCCAGAAAGAAGCAACAGTATATGTGTACGGGGAATATCCACACATACCGATTGGTATTTCTTTCTTAACTGATGTTCATTTTGGCAATTATGGTGTTGATTATCATAGCCTAGATAAGCACCTTACGATTATTAAAGAAACACCTAACATGTTCATGTTTATGGGCGGGGACATGATTGACGCTTTTTCACCAACTAAACACCCCACAGGAATGATGAATGACATCATGCCCCCAGATGAGCAGGCAGATATTATGCTTGGGGTTCTTGAGGATTTTGACCAACAGTCTAAGTTAGTTGGAGTGCTATTAGGGAATCATGATCATTTCATAAATGAGGCAGGATATAGATTTGAAAAATTTTTATCCAGAATAAAAGCCCCAGTATATCAGGGGGCGGGTAATCTGAACATTCTGGTAGGAGAAGGCGGTGAAAAATACAGGATTTTTGTCAGCCATACCCACTGGGGGTCGTCAAAAATCAACATCACAAATGCGGCAAAAAGAGCGTTGCAATTCACTAGCCCCGATGCAGACATGGCGTTTTTGGGTCATACTCATCAGGCTTCTTGTGAGATTTATCACATAGGTGGTAAACACAAAATAGCCCTTGTGGGAGGCACATACAAAGTTGATGATAAATGGCTACAAAAATGGGGGAGTTTAGAAAAACCACTGGGTGGGTTTACAGTTTTCTTTTATCCAGATAAACATCACATGGAAGTCGTCAGATACCCAGACATTGCTAGAGATGTAATACTAAGTATGATAAAATATGATAATAGACCAGACCCGTATACTGAGCTAATCAAAAAACTCAAAAAATCCAAATGAGAAAAGAAAGAATCTACACCAACACCAACCCCAAAAACTTCACTGACGCAATAGATGAAAAAATAGACCGCGAGAATATGCTCAGGCAGTTGTTACAAGAATTACCGGTTCAACAAAAACGCGTTGTTGTTGTTACGATTAAGCGGGTGGACAGATAAAGAGATACAAGAAGAATACGATATTGTCAATCCTTCGTATTATTTATACATAGTCAAAAAAAAGGGTAAGAAACTTGCCGAAGATACAGGATATATAGAAAATAATCTTGACAAAAAGTAAAAACTTGTTATACTAATATAAAAGTATAAATTGCATGTACACCACATGCGGGTGTATATCCAATTTCTACTTTTGTAGATTAAATAATAATATAGACATCCTCCGGGGAGAGGTGAAACCTTGGGTTATTCTACCTCTCCCCACTCACCAAAAAATGAAAGAAATCAAAGAAACCCAACCACTACGAGACGGGGATAATCTTGTTTATGTTTTTGACAAAAAAACTTTTGAATCCTCTATTAAAGATAAAGTCGGGTTAATGTTAGTAAGAGAAGAGATTGTCAGACATATGGCTACGATTCTGCCCATATTTAAGCCACATTTAGTTGATAAAGATTCTTATGATATTGTAATTAGAGTTCCAGATATAGGATACAGAATAAGCGGGTGGTACTTCACAGATGATGCAGAAATACAAAAACTCCAACAAGAGGAAGACTTGTATTTTATGACTATAGAAAAAGCTTGAAAAATGAAAAAAGAACTTCTGGCTATACCTGTTGCTCTGGGTGTTCTCTCCGCTGTTTTATCCAATTCAGACAATTCTTGTTCTCAAGTTAGATTCTTAGCTAGTAACAATAATCCAAGACCATCAAAACCCCTTATTAACCCAATAATCCAAGTAGAAGAAACTAGAGATGTATACAGAAACGGGCGGTGGGAAGTAGAAACCAGAATTGTATCCAAGGGTGTATTATATCCACCATATAGACGATTAGACCCGAATGTATGGGATGGTCATGACTTGGCTGTATGCATGCACGAAGAAGGAGGGGCAACGGTAATAGACAGAAACGGGAGGACATTGAATGTGCCGGTCAGAATGGCGCATCATATATATGACTATAATCGTGAATATCACATTATTAGGTTTTATGTAGT
>BPJL01000011.1 GCA_026004595.1 Patescibacteria group bacterium
GATAGTGACGGCTCGACTCCGCCGTCGGCTGTTCCGCCAAGCGTTGGATCGTCATCAAAAATTTTCATTATTGCATCTCTTAAATCCTCAATCTGCGTTGCGCTTGTTACATTTTCGCCTTTTTGAATAACAATTATTTCATATGTAAATGTTCGCAAATTGTCTCGGTTGGTTAGTGTTTCAGCTTCAATTGAAGCGCTGGTTAGGATTGCCGCTGGATATTTTGCAATGTCTCGGTCAAAAATATTTGAAACTTTAAAGTCATCTACTTGAACTTCAGCAAGAACATCTGGAATAAGCGATTCTAATTTTGTTTTTATTGCGTTTTTAATTGTTGTTTCTAATGCTGACATGTTTTATTGATTTACTCTTTTTGCGACTTCGCGGTTTATAATATCCAGCGCCTGTATAAATAATTTGTTTATGTCTGGCGTTGCTTTTTTGGCTATTTTTTCCATAAAAGGATTTGCCTTCGTTCCAGGATGGTTCACTCTTTTAACTGGATGCTCCGCGCCTTCCCAATAAAGAGCCTTCTTATTTTTTGGATAAATTTCGTGCGGGCGCGTGCCTTCGTGGACGTAGATTGCGTAATGAACCGTCGGAAACCATTTTGCGATCAGCCTTCCTGTCGCAAACCTGAAACTCTGAAGCAAGAAACCTGTTCGGTAGGGTACTGGATCATTTTTAAGGGTATATTTAGCGAAAACAGCCTGCGAAGCGACAACCGCTTTCTGTAAAATCGGCTCACTGATTTTCTGGTAGTCCCGAAGCGCCCGTTGCAGTTCTTTTAAGTTTTGAATTTCTACGACTATGTCTGCCATGTTTTATAAAAATGCTGGCAATCGACGATATCTTGCTATTGTTTCTTTGTCTTCATTTGTTAGTTCGCTCTGCCAGTTTATTTGTCCGCCATCAAATGCTTCACTTGTTTTTCCTTCCGATTCTCGGCGCTTGAACCACCTAATCACCAGCCGCTCGCATAAATCCGTAATGTCCGCTGGCAGGGTGTGTGTTACCATATCGCCCGCGTTCGTGAAGTTTATCTTATAGCCCGCCGTGTAGGTGAAGCGCAAGGCGTTGATTCCGCGCCCAGCGAGGCCGTAAAGTTTCACGATGCCCGATTTGCCGTCCTCAACGAGTTCGTATTCGTCGGCTGTGAAGTTTGTCCATGCTGGATTTGATGGTGTGCCTGCGCGGTATTGCGCCGAGGTTATCGCGCTGACTGGCGCGTTTTTCAAAAAGACCATGTCTTGCTTCGCGCCATAAATTGAATAAACCTCGTCGGTGTATGTTGTTTCTGCAAAGTGCCTGTTTGTCTCGCTTTCTATAAAATAAGTCGCGCTGTTAATTAGGCGCTGAATAAGCGTGTCAAAGTTCGCGCCTGTGATGGCGAGGCGGTCTTTGACTCGCTGAACTGTTGTTAATGCATATGATAGTAATTGTTCTGACATGTTTTTGTTCTGGGGACGTCGACCTTTGAGCCCCCGCTTCGCTCCTCTTGTTTGTCGCCAAGAGGAGCGTTAGCCGAAGCTCAATCAGTTTTAGTTGACTGGCTCTTTGTAGGCTCTACCAAGAAGTACTTCGCAAGCTGTATTGAAACTTGGACTTGTTCCACCAACTGTGGCAACCGCGCGAATGTAGCGTTTACGCGAAGTGCCGAGACCTTCGACTCGCAAAATCTGCGAGTTATTGGCTGCGGTCACTTGCGCGAAGGTTGCACCTGAGATATCTGCCCATGTCGAGCCATCTGCGGACTCTTGAAGTTTAACGTCTAGCGTCGGATTTGTGCCTGAAACTGCGCCTACCTCAAGAATAACAGCAGCAGAATTATAGCCCTGAGTGTCAACGGATATACCGTTGGCATTAGCAGTGATGGCTTGCGGTCGCAAAGTGACTAATGCTTTTATTGCATCATAAACGCTTCTCATGGTTTTTTATTTTTTGGCTTTTCTGCTCCTCTTGGGATTGACATCCGCTTCGTCCTCGACCTTTGCGCCCGCTTCTGGCGAGCTTTCGCCCGTTGTCACGGGTTCGGACTCCAGCGCGACGTACTCGTCGCCAAGATTCGCTGCCTCCTCAGCCGTTAGCTCGAGGATTTCGCCGACTTCTCGACGTCCGCCCCATGCTATCGGTTTGAGTACTATGTATTTTCTTTTTTCTGTGTTGCTCATGGTTTTATTTTTATTTTTACCTAACCTTCCCAGCGCGCCCAGAATCGAGGAAGGATTTTGAGCGCGCTGGGCTTCAATTCCTATCAGCAGGATTAGGCAGCTGCTGTTTTGATGACTACAAAGGCTGCTGGAAGCGTCAATACCAATCCATGTCTGTGCTTGAAGACAATTCCAGTTTGGTCTGCAAGAGCAACCTCTTTACCACCAAAGCTGCCTGATGTAAATTGTCCTACTCGCAATTCTCCTTTGTCTCCGTAGGCAATTGCCTTTAAGTTACCAAATACAGCAAATTTAGTGGATGGTCCTGATTGTGTAATATCAGGCAAATGTCTGGTGGTATAAACTGGATAGCCAAGCAAAGACCCAACTGGTTTTGGTCCTCCTACGTTCTGTGCATATTGCTGGAAAGCTGGCACTTGGGTGTCAAGTGCAGAAAATCCAGCAGTTATAAGTTGTGATCTTATTTTAGCCCATACAGTGCGATTGAAATAAAATGCTGCACCTTCAAGTACGGATTCCTCAACATTGCCGATTGCGTCCGATGCCTTTATAATATCAAAATAATAAAATTCTGTCTCACCTGATCCTTGTGTCTGCACTGTCACGTTTGGATGGTTTAGAATTCCAGTGAATGGAGATCCTGAACCTACAAACGCCTCTTTGTCGATTCGGTTTGCTAGGGCTTCTGCTCCAAGAGCTAAAAGCCAATCCGCCAATTCAACGCTTGCGTCTTGTAATAAATCATTACCAACGACAAATGCAAGTTGCCATTTTTTGGCAATAAGGCTAGCACTGCTAAAGTTAATGCCAGTAACCGAACCTGCAGTGTCAACACCAAGATATTCGCCTTCTAAAAACGCTCCATTGTAAGCTGGAATGTTAAGTTCATCTGTTTTTAATGGCCATTTTGTGGCTTGACTTAAGACTAGACCAACTGAGGCCGCTATCCTGACGATGGCATTCGCCACCTCCTTGCTGACGAGATAACCTCCGCGATTGTCTTGCTCCTCAATAAGGGCTTCGTTCGCTTTAGTTGAAATTCCAGCAAGAGGTGCGCTGCGTACCTGTTTCGCAAACTCGATTTTTTGTTCGTCAGTCAAACCTGAGCGATCGTAGCCGAAAAGGGCGCGTTCCACTCTCATTTGATTAACGATCTTTCGGGTTTCCGCTGCTACAACTGGACTGACTGCTTCTCCGAGACGCTTCTCGAGAACTGAATCGATCACATTCTCTAATTTGCCTTCGAGTTCTTTGATGAATTCTTCGTTCATTTTACTCTTTTTTTGGCTCGCTCGTTGAATTTTTTGAGCGAGTCGCTTGTTACATTGTTTATGAGGCGCAAGACCTGACGTACTGCCAGCCACTCATCGAGGGCTTTTGCGTCAAACCCTGCGCTGTTCGACCTTTGTTTTGGCGTCCCGCCATCACGGGATTCCTCCGCCGCGCCACCCTGCCCTTCTGCGGTTGAGGCAGCGCTTGTTTTTTTCTTTTGTTCGATGGCTTTTTGGATTTTTTCTGCCGCATCTTTTCCGTATTCGCTCTGGATAATTTCAATTATTGCTTTGCTGTGGCGAACGATGGCATCGTCAATTTCATTCTGAAGCGTCGCAAGTTCTGCCCCCGATTTTCTCAACGTCTTTGCGGATGCTATCGGTTACTTCTGGTTTGGTTGTGATCTCTTGTGCTGCTTTCTCTGGCGGCTCTTTGTCAAATTGGACGTAGTGCTTGGCGAGGTGGTTATAGACCGCGTCCCATTCGTCCTCTGGGATATCTACCCCGCCTCTACTGCCCATGAGCGCTGCCATTGCCGCCGCAACGCCGCGCCAGACAACCTGAAGCTCATTATCAATAACCTCATGGTGCGGTAGTTTGTATGCTCCGAAGGTTTCTTTGTTTTCCGCGTCGTACCAAGCAAACCCTCGTCTGTATTTTTCCCAGTCGATCGTATCTGGCTCGCCCGAACCATCGCTTGATGCCCATTTTCTAATTGAAATTTCAGCGCGTTCTCCATCCCATTCTCTATCTTCTGGCGCTTTCGGAGTTTCTTCGTAATCAATAGCCGTTTTGCTTTCTATTTTAAATTGCATTCCTTTTGTTGCGAGCATCGGCAAATCAAGCCCGAGCTCCTGCGCTTTTGAAAGTGAAAGGGCGAACGGATTTGCTGGGACTGGTACAAAGCTAAATTCTAAAAGTTCGGCTTTTTTAATTATTTTTCCATCAGTTTCAAGCGGGATAAAACCTACTGAGGTGGCGCGGACAATTTTCAAGTCATAAAGCCGCCTCACTTGCTGGGCGAAAGGATTTGCTTCTGCTGGAGCGAAAATTCCTTTTGCTATTAATTTACCATCCTCTATTTTGATGTCTGTCGTTATTCCTATCGGCAAACTATAATAATCATGAGCCCATAAAACCACTGGGTTAAGTTTATAAAAACTCAAGTCCCAGCCGTTTTGGTCTATGCTTTCTCCTTGTCTGTCTATATCGGCGGTTGAAATTATGACCTCAAAACTGCCCGAGTCTTCAGCGGCTTTTGTCTGTTCTATAAAATCCTGCATCTCTTTTGTTTGGAGATGCTTTTTTATTTCTTGTTTAATTTCTTTTGTTAATTTTTTAAGTATTTCTTCCATTTTATGTTTAAATTTTTATTTTTGACCTTTTTTTATATTTTCGACCTTTTTATTCCAGAGATATTTCCTCTGGTCTTATATAACATCGGCAAGAAACATGAAGCGGCGGGTAATCGACGTCGCTATAGTACAAGTCGAGCTTCCCGCCTTCGCTTCCCGTTACCGTTTCGCCTTTTCCGAAGAATCCCTCCTCGATGCTAACGACCTTTCCGTGAAGCGGAGCGCAGAATTCACACACTCTTTCGTCCGCTGCGGTGTACCACTTGATTGATTTCACGACACCTGTTTGTTTCCATGCTTCCTTCGTTGCTCCGTTTGCTATTCTGAATGCTTCGGTACGCGCCACTTGCTCAGCTCTTACTTCATCAGAAAATTCATAAACCTGCCTTACTAAATCTTTAAGTTCGCTCAATCCAGCGCCTTCCTCTAGTCCTTGTTCGAGCTTATCTTTCAAAAGAGCAAGAGTTGTATCGTTATATGTACGCGACATAAGTTCGAGCGCGCGTTCGATTGCTTTGCGGACTTCGGGTGTGAGCGGGTTGGTAAGTTCTACACCAAGAAGCGCTGCCGCTTCTTTTGCTTCTTTTTCAAATAAATCAGTCATAATTGGGGTTGATAAATCAACTAAAATACCTATCCACTCTTCTGGATTAAATAAATCATCATCACTTATTGCTTTTTGTGCTTTTGTTAATTTTTCTATATTTTTTAGGACTTTTTCTTTTTGTTTTGAATTAAATTCTCTTACTGCCTCCGCTTGTTTTTTTCTCGTATGGTGTCACTCTTGTTATAAAATTTTTCCAGACAATTTCGTATTCATCATCGTTTAAGTTAATAATGCTTTTTGTTTTTTGTTTTTTTTATTTCTTCGATTTTATTTTTTGTTTTTTCTATTTCTTCTTTAATTTTTTGAGCAATTGTGCTTGCTATTTCTTTTCTTTTTTCAGCGCTTCTTGCGTATTGTGTTTTTCTTTTAGTTGGCTGCGCTTTTCCACTTGTTTTTGCTCTCGGTTTTTTTGATGTTTTTTGCTCTGGTTTTCCTAATGGAACAACCGAAAAACTCGTCATGACGCTATCGCCGTTTTGGATTGGCGGCAGTCCTTCTTCTTCTCTAACTTCATTTACACTCTTATATGGAGCGTTCCCGAGCGCAGCTTGATGCTCTTGAATTGGTTAGTTCACGGTTTTCTGGCACGGGATCTACAAAATCAATGAATAAATTATCGCCGTAACGAGGAACTAAAAATTCGTTTAGGTATGAAATTATCATTTGAACTTTTGGCTTGATGGTGCGGGCAGCAAAGACATAATTTGCCGTCTCAGCTGTGGCTCGGTTCGTTTCGCTTTCCGATGTACCAAGAATTGTTTTTGGTACTCTAAATCCAGCAAGAATTTTATCGCGCATGACTTGCTGGAGATTGTAAAAAATCCATATCCTTTGGGCTATCTGATAATGGTTGATATTCTGTCCCTTTCGGTAGAGCAGCTACTTGATATGAATTTTCAACTCCTTTATAAATTGATTCAAAAGATTTTTTCAAAAACTCTAATTGTTCTCTTGTTAATGTTGATTCTGATTTTAGAATTCCAGAAAGACGAGCGCCGTTTTTGAAATATTGAAGATTAATTTCAGAAGCCAAATTATCGGCATTGATCCATTTCTCTATTGCTTGTACCGTCCCGATGCCTTCAAATGGATCATTTGGGTCTGGATATCTTAAATGGATAATTTGAAATGGTTTCAATATTTTAATTTCTCCGCCTACTCTATACTCATAACCACTAATAAAGTTTGGAGTTTTGTCTGGAATAACTCTTACGTATTTCGGGTTCAAAATATAAATTGCGGTAGGCTTATCTGTTTCTTTTTCAACGCCATCTAAAAACCAGTAGGCGTTGCCCGTGAGCTCCAAATGGGCGGCGGTGAGGTATTTCAATTCAAACCCTGTCTGGAATGAATTGACGCCGCCCAGCAAATCTAAAAGTTCGTGATTGTAAACCTCCTGCTGATTTCCGTCTTTGTCTAATTCAAATAGTTTGAATTCTGTATTGGCTATTTCTTCCGCGATTGCCCGAACGCAGGCATAAACCCAGCCTGTATTTAGTCCCATTGCTTTATCTGCTGATATTTTTTTTGATCCTTGCCAAATATAAAAAGAATCAAAACCGCCCAATGCAGAAGCCAAAGGAATATTGTTTTGTCCCTTTCTGCTTAATCCTATTGTGTCTAAAATTTTATCTAAAAAATTCATAAATTTATTAAAACAAAAAAGGGGCTGACAATTGACCTCGATTTATTAAATCAAGATCATTTGTCAGCCCCGTGTAGTTCTTCTACTTGAGGCTTATTTCGCTTGCGCGAAATAATTTTTCAATTCTATAAAAAAATTATAGAACGATTGTTTAAATTTTGTCAATATAAAATTATCCACACACCTTCTATAAAATAGAACGCATAAAAAAATAAAATGTTACTTTTTTTATTTTTCATAAAAGCGGTATTGTTTTTAATTCTTCTATTGCTTTTTTAAATTCCTCTGGGCG
Source organism: Patescibacteria group bacterium (assembly GCA_026004595.1). GTDB lineage: Bacteria > Patescibacteriota > WWE3 > UBA101185 > UBA10185 > UBA8498. The sequence goes on from BPJL01000011.1 coordinate 7,343, forward strand.
ATCAAAATCTAAAAGCAAGCGGACTTCAAGTGTCCTAATTTGTCCATCTTTGATTGTGATGTTTTCTATTTTTGCGTAATTAACTGCATCAAGAATTTTAAGTAAACTATCTTGACGCTCGGTTACTTCTCTTAAAACTCTTATTTTTTTTGTATCCATATTTTTATAAAAGCCCTATAACTTCTGGCATTTCTAATCCACCCTTTGAAAGTCCAAATACCAAATAGCAGAAAGCATCCATTAGATCGTCATGATCGGCAACGCCGAAATTAATAATCTGATCTATCAAATCCTCCGCGCCTTTTCTAGGAAATAAAACCGTACCATTTTGAATTAATGTTGCCGCTGTTCGTAGTCGCGCCCCTTTTGTCCGTTCCCGCCTGCATTGGTTCAACTGGGATCATCGCCCTTTGGAATTCTTCGATCGCCGCTTGCTGGTAGGCAACTTTTTCAGGAAAGAAAATCGGCGGTGAATAAATGCTTAACATTTTATAAAGCGAGATCGCCTGCTGTTTTGTCTCGTGAAAACTCAAGCGCTCGTTCACTGGATTTGGCAGAATAAAAATTTTAGGCAATCCATCAACCAAAGCGCTAACCCCAGAAACCATTGCTGTGAAGTCAGCGGTTTCTTTTTTACTTATAGCAAAGTCAACACCAACACCAGCTTGCATAATTCTTTCTGGGAGCTTTTCATAGTATTGAATCCACTCTTCTTTTACCTCTTGCCCTTCTGGCGGCACAACTTTTAACATGTATTCCCGAAGCCATGCGGTACGCCCTACTTTTTGCTCTTGGTATTTTAGCGATTCTGCCGTCGGATACTTTGACTGCCATGTCACTTTGCCCTCTGCGTCTACAAGAGGAAACTCTCTATGATGAAAAATCGGATCGTTTTTTAGTCTCGCCATTAAAGCATCGGTGTGTAGAATGTTACCAATAACAATGAGGCGGGCGTTTGTCTCTTCGATTGCTGGTATAATATCGCCCCGAAGCCACCGCTCGGTCTTGTCTCGGTATTCTTTTTTTTGGACTTTTTCCAGCTCCTCTGGGTCGTCGATGATCACGAGGTCTGGTCTGTATTGTCTGTGGCGCAACCCCCTGATTCTTTGCCCGCGCGAACGACTCATGATCCTTGTTCCATTTGAAAGTAATAAGTTATGCTGCGTCCATTCTTTGGCTTTAGATATTCCCTTGCTTTGGTCTCCATAATCCATTATCAAAACTTCATTATCTTCTAGCTCATGACGGATATTTGCAATGTCTAATTTTGCCTGCACGTCCGTGTCGCGTATTATGACGATGAATTTCGCCTTGCCTTCTAGCGCCGCCCAGAGTGGAAGCGCTAAACTAGCATTCGTACTTTTTGCTGATCCTCTGAACCCTACAATTGATAAAAATTTGATTTTCCAGTTTTCAAAAAGTGCATTAAGTTCTGGCTCAAAACTCGGCGGCTTTAATGTCAAATAATGAGGAAGATAAATAATTTTAAATCCTATAAAAGTTTTCGCCATTTCGCGACGCGATGTTTTGTCATCTATAATTCGTTCTATTAATTCGTTTTGATTTTTAATTATTAATTGCTGTTGATTCATTTTCTTTTTTTTGTTCCGCTGCAATAATTCCGTAATTTGCTAATGCATTTAGAATTAAAACTTTATGTTCGTTTTTTATTTCATAAGTGTTTTTAATATCAAAAGTTCCAAGCTTGCGCTCAAAAATTCCAGCGTCTAGTTTTGCTTCAAAAAGTTTTATTTTGGCGTCAATAATAATTTTTGCCGCCGCCACTCTTGCCCGTTCATCCATTGCTCGATTCAAAACGATTGTCCACATTTCCACACAAAGCTGGTCTATTTCATCCTGCATTTCGGCGATGTGCGCCTCTACTTTGGCGTGGTCAAAACGATGCACACGCTCACCTTCTATTTTCTTTTTGAGTTTTAAGATGTAATGCGGATCTAGGTTTATTGGATTATGAGGATCTTCTCTCAAAAATCTACTGATCGCTATTGCGCCCGCGCGCGGCTTCAATGCTAAAACTTCACGCACTCTTTCGATATGATATTGTTCTGTTTCTTTTTTGTATGCTGGCATGATTTTATTTTTCTGATTCTCTTGTATCAATAAATGCTGTTGCTCCAATTTGTTTTGCAAATTTTTTTAAATCATTAATATTTTTTGCTTTTTTTACTTCTGCGATTCTGCAATTATGTTTAATAAATTCTGCAATTGGACTTGTGCCGTCTTGCCTCGTTGGAGCAAACTCGTTTGAGTAAATGGCAATTATTTTTTTAAGCGGGATAAAAAAACCTAATGCCAATATAAGCTCACCGCTGCCGAATGGAACTGCAATAATTTTCTCTTTTTTAATTTCTGGAATTTTTGATTCTATTTTTTTTGCTATTCTTTCCATTAAGTATGTTGGAAGATATCCGCTTGTTGCATTAAAAGCATCAAACCATCTGTCCATCTCTTCAATAGTAATAAATCTGCAAGCTTTGAGGGCTTCTCCGTCTATTGGTATTAAATTTACTCCTGCACGTTTAAGCCAACGGGTTGCATTTCCGCAAGAAAATGCGAATGCCCGCCGTTTGCCTATATAGTCAGCTATAACTTCTGCTCTTATTTTTTTGTTGTTAATTTTAAACTCATTCATAAATTTCCCAGTGTTGTGTATAAAATTTTTTTAATCAATATCAATTAATTGTGTTATAATATCTCGACTGATTGGAGGTGGGTTTTTAAATTCATCTTTTATTTTTTCTGGGTCGCCTTTGAAAAAGGCAAGAACTTTCTGGTGTACTTCTAAAAGTCGTGGATTTTTCAAAAAATCTGGATCGCCTCGATAAAAAGTGTATATGTTCTGGTGCGTCTTGACTACTTTTCTTTTGCGCATGTTTCGTTCCGCGCGGTGCGGCGCGGTGGCGAGCATCTGCAAATAAATTATTTCATTGTAGAGTTCAAATCCTAATTTTTTAAATAAAGAAATGTTGTCGCCTAGAAAATTTCTATAAAATCCGCGCTCGTCTCTAATGTCTCCAAGTTCTAAAATAACAAATCTATTTTCATTTAAATGAGAGGTTGCCTGCTTGAATATCGACTCGTAATCTTTCATAAATTCATCGTAGGTTTTTTTAGTGCTGATATCTTTTTCGTGTTCGCTGTAAATTTCTAAATCATAATACGGCGGGCTTGAGAATATTAAATCAAATTTTTCGTCTGGACTAATGACTTTATTTAAATCATTAGCGTCTGCGTGAATATAGCGCGCTTTTAATCCTAATTCAGTAAGTTTTTTTTCGTTTGTTTCTATTTGTTCTTTTCTAATTTCTATCCCTGTGTAATCAAACCCTAAGGCTGCCGCTACTCCGCCGCGCGCAAGCGATCCAGCAAACGGATCTAGTATTTTCCCGCCTTCTGGAAGAAACCATAAAAAAATAACCTCACTAACCACTGGATCAAAAATACTAACTCCAGAATTGATCCCGCGCATCAATAAATTGTTTTCACTTCCAGCAAGTTTTGTTTCTCTGGTTTCCGCTAAGTCTCCTAATAAATCAATCCATTGTGCTTTTCGTTTTTGCCAGTATCCTTGCTTTGCGTCAAAAACAGAAAATGGCGGGATTAAGAATTTCTCTTTTAAAATGTTATTTATTTTTTTATTTGGATTTTGATATCTGGCTTCAAATAAAAGTTTAATTATTTCATCGGCGCTAAATCCTAATTTCCCCGCCTGTTCCGCGTCTAAATTGTTAAGTTCGGTTATCAATTCTGCGAGTTGTTCTCTTTGGAATTTTTCCTGAGCGTTTAATCTAAGGTTTGCTCGCTTTTCGTCATTAATGTGTAAATTAACAAATACTGCTGGGACGGTTTCCAGTCCTTCGGCGGCTGCTGCTTCAATTCTGCGATGTCCTCCAACGATAATGTTTTTTCTGTTTCCGCATCGTTCGCATTCATGAGTGTTAATAACTACTGGCTGTAAAAAGCCGTACTCTTTTATACTTTGACGCACCGCCGTTATAACATGCTCGCTTTTCTCGCGTGGATTATATTCTGCTGGTCTTAATTCGCTTATTTTAACTTCTTTAATTTCCATAAAATTAAAAATTTGTTTTAATAAATTTTATAAAGCGTCTTGTTTGTTCCGCTTGCTGCCTTCTCGCTGCCGCATGCTGGCGAAGAGCGTTAATTCCTTTTTCCTCATTCGCTATCCTTTGCTCTATTTGTTCGACATTTTGTTTTAATTCTTTGTACTTATATCTATCAACACTCAAATGTGAATTTTCTAATTTAGATATTTCCGTCTTCGTTCCTTCTACTTCTTTTTTAAGTGTCTCTATCATTTTTTGAATATCTTTTATTGATTCATCATAGTAAAAAGCGAACACATCGCTTCTCCATGCTTCTTTTTCAAGTTCGTTAATTAAATCTTTCTTAAACTTTAATTTTTTAATAAATTTAATCATTTTTTATTGTTATTTTTACTTCGACTCGACCTTCGCCATATGGCGATTGTTCACTTTCAAAGCTGCCGTCCAAGTTTTTATCGTTTTCAAACAACGCATCGGCAATTCCTTTCCAGACATTGTCGCCGTCTCCGTGCTGGCGATTTTTCCAGAAAATTTTAATGTCCATTTTTGCTTTTTGGTTCTTTCCAAGCGCTATGGGTTTTTTTCCTTGAGCTATTCTCTTACAAAATTCATTGTAAGTTTCTGGTGTTAGAATTAGTGGAATCAACTGCTCCTGCACGTAATTTTTCCATTCCGCGTATCTTTTGCCGTCCTTCCGCCATAGCGCCCCGCGCGTCGATCTGACATAAGGCACTGGGTTGCCTGTTGGATTATCTTGATTGCCGTAAATTGTGAATTTTATGGTCATAATTCTAAAGTCCAAGTGCTTTATGTATCTGCGCTAAACCTTCTGACATTTTTACTTTTTTCTCGGCAAAATCTTTTCTTTCCTTCTCGGTTTCATCTAAAACATTTATCAATTCGTAAAGAGCTTTTGCTCGTTTTCTTTCTATTTCTTTTTGCAGATGCACTTCCTCGTAATCCTGACCGAATGCGCCTAAAATCGGAGCCATACTTAAAGCCATAGAAGACCGCTCTGATGTTTTTTCAGCAACATCTTTTAGAGTTTCTTTGTAGGGTATCAGTTCAGCCAAAAATACCCATAACAACTTAATCCTTTCGGCGAGCACCTCTATTTCAATTTTCTTTTCTAATTTCTTTTCTTCTTTCTTCATACTAATTTAATTTGTCATTCCTCTGACGACCTTTTAAATTCTCGCCGCCCGCTCCGCTGCCGTGGTCTCCTCCTGTATCCGCGTCCGCTCTTGCGGAGGGAACGGATCCTTGAATAGATGTTTTTTTAATTCCGCGAGCCGTTCGACCATTGCGACTCGCTCGTCAAAACTTGTTTTCGGTTGTCTTATATATTTAACCGTAAACTCATCTAATTCGCGCCAGAACCCATCGCTATTATTCATACGATTCATTAATCCATTCAAAATTCCAGCCGAAAGAAACGTCGCTATAGATGGGCTGAATTGTCTGAATGTCGGGTGGGCGAGGAAGTAAACGGCAAGCTGTTCAAGTTGGCTCTGACTCAAAATACACATATCAAGCACTATTTTAAGATTTTTAGCATCCTTGCCAGTTATTACTGGCTTTATTCCACGCGTCCGCTGGGTGGTTTCATACCAGAAATCTATAAATTGCTTATGAGGTTTATATGTTTTATTTTTCTCTGAATTATTAATTTTAATTAGTTTTTTTTCTTCCGCCTGCGGCTCTGCCGCAAGTATACTTTCTTTCTCTTTATTTCCTTTATTTTGTAGGTCAACTTTGTTGACCGATATCGGTCTACTTTGTTGACCAGAAGTGGTCAACTTAGTTGACTGGTCAACTTTGTTGACTACTTTAAATAACTTTTTCTGCTTTGGTTTTTGCCTGCTTTTTATTTTTAATTCTTTTATCTTTTTTATTGCTTCTTCTATGTTGATTTCTAAATTAATTTTATAAAAATTACCCTTTGTCGTTTTTTGGCTAAGAAGCAAACCAGCCTCTATTAAATTTTTAAGCGCTTTGTTTATTGCTTCTCGTGAAATTCCAGCTCCAAAGTCAAGTTTTTTGCCGTTTTTATCTTGAATTCCTTTCTCAAATTGGCTAAAACTTATTTTATCTTCTTCTTTATGAAATCCGAAAGTCCTGCGACAAATATAAAGCAAACATCTTGCCTCTGCTTCTGGGATTTGTGGGATAATTATGTCAGTTATAATGTTCGGTATTTGTGTACTGTTTGGAATGATTGATGTTTTCTGTTCCATTGAATAATGAGTTTTGTTTTTCTAAAATCGACCTTTGGATTGCTTTTTTTAGATGTTTGCATGTTCTTTTGAATCTAAATTGCGGGCATTCGCATTCCATGCGATAACCAAAATCTATGACTCTATAAAAAACACCCCGCCGTGTTTCGGATGGAATCAGCCACTCTTTCGGCTTATTTGCTTCGCTTGGCGGTGTATAAGTTCCCCCTGTTGTTCTGTATCCCATGCTGACGCGCCATTCTTCTATATTCATTTTTCTTTGCCTTGCTACTCGTTCGTCCGTTGGCAAATATTCTCCACGCTGGTTTAACCAACGCCTGCATCTTTCGATGCTGGTTGCTTTTGCTATTGGATCGTGTCCGAATCTTTCGCAAACAATCTTGACAAGTTCTCTATCGTCGTTTCGTGTATGTGGATAGTTTTTAAGTATAAATTCTACTTGCTTTTTTAATGTTTTTATTTGTTCATATTGCATGGTTTTGTTTGACCCGCCCCGTCAGATTTGGCGGGGCGGGGCTTGCATTTATTCCAACTCTTTAAGTCTGTTTTTTAGTGTCAAACAAGCTAAAAACGCTTTTTTGTCTTTTTCATTCTCTTCAAACTTTCGCCACTCAAAATCACCAGTTTCTTTTCCGAATTTAACAATCAATCTATGATCCACATTCTTTTTCATCATTTCTTCGTAGGCAATCTGATATCCTGCGGTCTGTAAGGCAAACTCTGGATAAATTGCATTAGCACTTTTAAAGTCAAAAATAATAAGTTTTTTATTAATAAAACCCACTGCATCTAAAATTCCAGCAAAGTTATATTTTTGGCTATAAACTATTTTTTCGGATTCAAGCCATTTTACTTTGTATTCTTTCTGGAATTGCAGGAAGGCAGTTATTCCATTTCTTATTCTGTCATCTTCTGGTATTTCTGGCTTTTTGCCTTCAATCCATTTATTTACCCATTCGTGAATTTGAGTTCCGATGTCTGCTGCTTCTTCTTTAACTTTGCGATGTTCTTTGCTTGCCTCTTCAATGTCTATGATTGTTATTTGCTCGCCATTTTTTATCTTGCCTAACAAGTATTGTTTGGTTAGTTTGATTGCCCAGCCAATTAGTGCGCTGCTTTTATCTATAATTCCAGTAAAAGTAGTAACTGATGGTATTATTTCTCCTTTTTCGTCCCAGAACTTATGCTTTTCTTCATCAAAGTAAATCGTTTTTTTTGCCTACTTTATTTGATTTTGTCATTTTTTTATTTAACTACTTTTGCTAAAAATTGAGCTTTCATCATCGAGATATATTTTTTTGTCGGATGATTTAAATCTAATTTATGCCCAATTTTATCTTCTATAAATCTTTTCTCTTCGCCGACCTTTGCGCCGTATTGGCGCGCTAAAGCAAATAATTCTTCGATGTCTTTATCTTCACTAAATAATACTTTTGTCTGGTTTTCTTCTGGCTGGATTTCTTCGGCTGAAACCGTTACCGCGTTTCCAATTCTTTCTGCGTCTTTTTCTGTTATTTCTTTCTTGCTATAAAGCTTCTCGATGTTTTCCATCATTTCTTCGTGGATTTTAATTCCGAATGCCTCAAGAATTGCTCGGTTTCTCGCCCGTGTTTGCGCCATGTGGTTTTGGTATCCTTTGAGTGTTCCCATCTTTTGTGTCGATGGCGAGCATTCTCCAATGACCCAATCGGTTAATTCTTTATTTCCGTCTACAATCTTGCAGGCACAAATTGCTTTTTCTGTATCATCGTTTGCGTATTTTATCCAGTTATATTTAAATTGGATGTTCGGATTGTATTCTTTTGCTTTCTGAGCTAATCCGAGTTTATTTATGTAAGGAACGTTGCCTAAAATATTTACTCCAAAAGGAGAAACTCCAAGAACTTTTGCGGGTGATAAGAATTAAATTTCTTTCTTTTTGTTCTTGCGCTGTGGCTGCCTTACTCATCAATCTCTGCGCTCCGAGCCACATTGCTTTTTTTTGATTCTTTTGTTTCGCTTTTTACAATTTTTTTGTTTTCCATGTTTTTTAAATTTTTGTTTTTTTATTGGTGGGGTTCTGAGTTTTTGATCAGGAATCGTCGCCGAAACCCGTACTCCGAACCCCGCCAATGCGACCATTTTTATTTTTTGCGACGATTTTTTTGTTGATGGCAGAATTCGCAAAGTTGTTTTAGAATGTAATGTTTACATAAAAATTTTTCTCTCTTTGCTCCTTCTTTTTTTAATTTTTCTCTCATTTCATTATTTGTAAAAATCGCACCACCTGCTCGGCTTGCCACCTCCAGAATGGATTCCAATATCCAGTTCTGTTTTCAAGAGCAATTTGAGCTAAGGCTGTAAATAAAATAAATAAATCAACCAAAAGCAAGGCTAGAAATATTATTACAATTTTTGTTAATATTTTTTTCATGGTGGTGTTTTGTTTTTTGCCTGCTGTGGTGAGGCTAACCCGACCTTTTAAACGAGCGTGCGAGAAATAAAAAACCTCGCTTTCGCGAGGTCATCTTGGTCGGGTTTTTTTATTTTCCCCTTTCTCCTACCTACCGTGGCACTTTTTATACTTTTTGCCGCTTCTGTAGGAGTCCAAAATGACCTCGCCTGCTCGTCTGCCCAGCTTCCGAAAGTTTCTGGAGCTCGGCAGGCGAGCAGTTATTTATTCTTTATTAAATTTTCAATCTTCTATTTTAAATTTTAACTTTTCCTCAACAGAAGTCAAGTGCTAAATTGTGGATAACCTCAACGCCTATTTTTTGTGTATTTTGACTTGTCTCTATTATAAATTTCCCACGCCGCTCTGATGTCTATGTTGAAAATGCGCGCAAGTTCCCTAAATGTGTATGTTTTCGGATCTTTTGCGCGCAATTCTACAAGTTGCTTATTTCTTTTTTCTTTAGGTGGTCTTGCCATTTTTTTTAAATTATAGCAATTATCTCAACACAATTCAAATATTTTTTGTGGATAAAATATTAACTCCGCGCCTCTCTATATTTTGCTTCTAATTCTTTATCTGTCATGAGTGTGTAAATATAAGAACTTTGAAGTGAGGAATGCCCCAGAATGTTAGAAATAACCGAGTTATTATAATTTTTATTCGCTAAATCATGCCCGAGTTTATGCCTGAAACTGTGAGGATTTAAATATGGAATTTTTGCCCGATTGCAGTATTTTCTTATCATTTCTCCAACTCCTTTTATAGTAAAACGATAACCAGCCTTTGAGTTTGTTGTTGAAATAAAAAGCGCTTCTGGATCTTTAAATGTTAATATTCTTTTTAAGTGATCTCTTTTCTTAATCCATTTTTTAAGATTTTCGTTCGTGTTTCGCGTCCAGAAAATTTCTCTAATCGGTCTTCTCGTTTTTGCTTTCTCTGTTTTTATTACCGCTCGCATTCTTTTTGTGTCTACATCGCTTATATTTAAAGAAACTATTTCGCCGTTTCGCGCTCCAGTATCATAAAGCATTGTGATGATTGCTAGGTTTCTAATGTGGCGCGGATCGTTTGTCTTGCGAGGAATTGCAGTAAGAAGTTTTTTGTATGTCTTTTCGTCGGCGACACGAGGCAGTTTGAATTGTTTTTGTGGAAGAGGAATTAAAAAAGGATCAATAACTCGATATCCTTGATGAATATAAAATTCAAAAAATTTTCTTAAAGCAATTGTTTTTGGAATAAAAGAGTTTTGATCCCAGCCAAGTTGTTTCATTAATTCAAACCATTTAACAATATCATCTAATGAAATATTTTCTATTTCGCAATCGCGCATAAAAACGCAAAATTGACGAAGAATTAAATCATAACCATTAATTGTTCCTTCTTTCACGTTTAGTTTTTTCCATTTATAAAATTTTTCTATTGCTTCACTTAACTTCATAAAAGCACAAAACCCGCCGAGGCAATCAGCGGGTTCGTGCCGTTCCGCGCATTTTTGCGCGGGCGTAACCGCCACGTGGCGGTAGTAGGATGATCAATCCTACCAATTTTATTATGACACAAATTCGCTGTTGCCTCAACCCCCGCGACTACGGAGGTGACCCTTTCGGGCAGCGTTTTTCTTTTGAATTACAATTAACAAAATATTATTAAATTGTCAAGGCTTATTCCAGCAATGTCCGCTCCATTTTAACCATGGCTTTGTGCCTTGTGTTTTATAAAGAAAAACAGCGAATTTCAAATTATCATATGGATTTTTAACATCTAATCCCATCGCGGTGTATGTTTTTTCGTGAGCAAATTTGTTTATTTGAGCAAGTCCGATGTTCCCGCTTGAAATAATTACGCTTCCATCTTTATTAAATTGTCTCCAACTGCTTTCGCATTGAATTATTTTTTTAAGTAAAATAAAATCGCCATAGGTTAGTCCTTCTTTGAAGGTTGTTTCTAATAAGAAAATTTTATAATTCTCTGTTTTATTCAATTCCCTTATGAATCCTACTGGTGGCGGTATTCGCCTCAGCTCCGTTTCAATAAATTTTTCAGTTGCCATCTTAGTCCCGCTTACTACTATTACTGCCAAAAGTAGGAATTTTATAAAAGTTTTACTCATAAATGGCGAGCCTTAGTTCCCGCCTCGTTTTTTATTTGCCTTATTTACCAGCGAATGGTTCGTTGCTTTCCCCTTTGTTAGCAAAGTAAAAAGAAAAAGCCATACCAGCTAGAACCATAAAATCTTTAGCTTCGAGCAATTTCATAAAAAACCCAATGCAGGCTGTAAGCGCCAGCATAATAAAAACGATTTTAGACGCTGATGTTAGAATTTTCATATTTTTAAGAGTATAATTCGTTTAATTTCGACCTTGTTTTAGGACCAACGATGCGACCTCCGAGCGCGTCCAGCTCGGCATCATCGGCAACTTTGTATTTCTTTTGGAAGGCAAGAACTGCTTTTGCTGTAATTGCGCCGTAGTATCCCGTACTTTCCACGTTTGCTGGGAATAACCCCTCGTATTTCAGGATGTTTTGAAGCGCCTGCACGTCTTCGTTTATCTCGCCAAACTTTAAGTCAAAAGCAAAGGTGTGACTCGGCTTTTGAATTGTGCTTTCCTCAAATTTGAAATTAATCGGATATGCGGCGAAGAAGTTTCTTGCTTTATAAAAATCTTCGGTTATAACTCTTCGCCCGTTGTATCCATAATTTACTCCCCAGCTATCTTCAATGATCAAAGCTTTTTTACCTTTCCATAGAGCAAAATCAACAGCAGTTACGCTGTGGCGAGCTATTCCAACCCCGCGCAAATCTACGTCTGGATATTTTACCTGCGGTTCATTAGTCCACTCGTCTATTTTGAAGTAAAACCATACCATTACGCCTTTACCAGTTGTTTGTATAACCGATGCCACCGTATCAATATCTTGAATTGGAAGGATTACATAGTTTCCAATCTTAAAAATTTGCCCCACTTCTTGCTTGTAATTTTCGATAACTATAGAGTCCATTTGTTCGTCTGTCATTTTTTGGCTTGGAGCTAAAACCTCAAGCGTTACACCTTTGCGGGCTATGTCTAATGCGTCTATTCCTCCCATTCCGCTGGCTGGTTTGTTTGCTCGTCTTTGGTAAATATGAGTCGCTGAAAAATGGACGTAGTTTCCGTTTTTAAGCCAGTAAATTATGCCTAAAAGTTTAGCTAGTGTTTGCGCGACGCATGAGCCGCTCCCGTTTTGATCAAAAATAGGAAACTTGCGCCACTCGTTTTGAGATTTCTCGCGCCATTCTACTGGGTTTGCTTTTGAAACGATTTCCTCAAACTTATAATCTTTAATTTTTTCTTCTTCTGTTCGTTCATCAAGAAGCGCTCCTGTCCCTTTTTGTTTTTTAAATAATTTTTTTAATATGTTCATGGTTTTATAAGTTTAATTTTGTTTCTATTCTTGTTAACCTTTCCCTGATTTTAGTTACTTCGTCTTCAATTTTATAGATTCTGTTTCTTAAATCTTCTAAATCGTGTAAGTCATTATTTTCTATTTTTTTTATTCTTTTTTCTATATCGTTAGAATATCCATTTTTTTTGTTAATTAAATAATTAATTATTGGAGCTAAAATAAATTTAATAAAATAAATTCCAATAATCGCTATTGCTCCTGCGTAACTTATGTCTGCTAAATTTTTAATAGTTGTTGCTTCCATTTTTATTTATGATTCTTGATATGGTAATACTAATGCTAATCCGTTACCGCCTGCTCCACCACTTCCGCCCCCTAAAGTACCAGAACCACCAGCGCCACCATTAACATAAAAAGTTGCTGTGTTGGCGATAAGGCTTCCTTTGTATATGATCAAAACAGATCCTCCTCCGCCTCCTCCTCCGCCGCCGTTAGTATAACCAGAACTCGGCGTTGTACCGTTAGTTCCCGTTGCGTTGAAAATAGATGTAATATTTAGATTACCTCCGCATTCTATATAAAGAGCGCCAGCACCTCTTCCACCAAATGGTTGAGGACTTCCATTGTTCCATCCGCCACCTCCACCTCCAGCTCCAGGAACTACTGGATATTTTTGATATGGATATACTGCAGAATGTAAAAATGGACTACTTCCTCCTAAACCTCCTTTGTATGTTCCGTGATCGCCGCCATTGCTACCATCTGTAGCTGCTGCTCCACCACCCCCACCACCAGAGAAGTAAGTTCCATATTGTCCTCTTTTACCCCCTGATACAGCCCCGCCAGAAAGCGCTGCGCCGAAACCATATCCATCCGAACCCCAGTTACCGCCTGCTCCTCCTAGATTTCTAAGATCGATTGCTGGATTGGCTGAAGAAGTAATTGTTACGTTTCCTTGTGATTTAAGAATAATCAGCGTTCCTTCGTTGTGCGGATTGGTGAATGCTAGTTGTCCTGTTCCAGTAATTGAAATATAAGTGTAGTTTTTAATAAAAACTTTTTGCCCGCCTAAATCTAATGTAGTTGTTCCAGATGTAATGACTAAAGCCCCATCACTACCGTTTCCGCCAAAACTAACTTTAATATTTGCTATCCATGGTCTGGCATCTTTATAGATATATCCATTTGTTCCATCAGATTCATCTTTTATGGATGTCTCGCCAGGTTTGTGATATACTTCGCAAATAACAAATTTATCACTTGGATATGATGGTGGCGATGGCGATGCTGATTCTGTTCCCTGTATGATTTCAAGAGAACCACTGCTATTTAATACTAATAAATCAATTCTCGGATTGGTGGTTGGAGCTGTAAATGTTGGAGAGTCGCCGCCCGAATATTTTACAACCGTATTGTTTATAATAACCACGCCGTCCTCTACTTTTAAAGTCATGTTAGGGGCGCTTTGTTCATGCGCTAAAAATTGGCTACTCTTTTTTGCGTCGTCTCTTAATTTATTGTATTGAGATGCTAATATTGAATCTCCTACGCTTACTTTTTGACTTCTCATTTTAGTTTTTTAATTTATTTCTATTTGTACTTCGACCGTTGTATCCTCGCCTGAGGATTTTGTGTATGGAGTGCCAAATAAAGCCCTGTTGAAAAGTCTACCCGTACTTACTGTTCCTGTTCCGTCGATGAAAGTTCCAAATTCATAATATGTTCCATTTGGAAGAAGCGCGTCCGAGAAGAAAAATTGTAATGTTACAATATTATTCCCAGAAAAATAGTATCCTCCGATCGTTCCTCTGGCGACTGGCGTCTGAAGGGTTGTATCGCTGCTTGATGGCGGATTTTGTCCTGTGCCAATGTCAGCGTGTGTAATGTTCAGGGTGTATGTATTTACTCCAGCCAATCTTTTTAGAATTAAATTTTTGCCTGTGTCAGATCCAACAACGATCAAATTTTTTATCCATTCTGTTTTTCTTTTTATTTCTTTTGTTCCAGCTTTATATGTAATAACTCTTATCTTACCCACAATCCCTGCGGCGTCTTCTGTTTTGTTTGTCTTTTGTTCTTTCATGTTATCCCCATGTACCAAATCCCCAGCCACGAGGGCTTATAAGATCGTTTGAACCGCCCAAGCCCCACGTGTATGGTCTCGACCTTTTATAATTGTTAATCGCATCATCATAAATTATTAATCCTTCTGCAAATAATTCTAACCGCTGTAAAACTTCGTTTGTTGCTATTGTTATATTTTTTTTATCCTGTCCAAGTAATCCTACCATAATATCAGTGAAGGTGACATCGCCTGAGGCGATCATACTAACTTCGTATTCCAAGTGGTCACTACCGCGCGCCTTTGCGTTAATTCGGTTGATTTTAAATGATTTATTTATGCCTCTAATTTGACTATTGAGTGTTATTTTTTGTCCCGTGCGTAGTCCCGCCTTTGTTGTTTTGAATTTTGCTTCATGAACGCTCTCGCTGAATTTTTTGAGCTCCGCTTTTGCTCTATTTTGCGCTTCACCTACACTAGTAATGCTTTTATCTACAATCGCGTGTTGAAATTCTCCGTAGGTACTGATACTGATTTGATCGCGGACGCTCGCAATAATGGGAATGAATGCATTTCCATAAACGACAATAGTGTCGCCGTTTGCTGGAGCGTTTGTGAACTTAATAAATTTCTCGTTGAAGTTGTAAAGCAAATCCACCGTCGCGGGGTCGGTTTGCTGGTCTGTGCCGATGGTCTGGATGACGCCGTTTTTCTTTACCGTGATGTTGTCGTAGCGGTAGGCGAGCTGAAATGTTTTGCGCGTGCCGTCGCCGCTGTACTTATCGACCGCGTTCGCCTCGCTGATTGCTTTTTTATATTCGCCGCCCCGCACGAAGACATGGTTTTTAAGGTTAAGAACGGTTTGGTTTATTTCGAGTGTGTCCCATTCAAAGTTTCCTGAATTGTCGTCAAGGTTGAATGGTGCGGTGTTGGTTTCCTCGTCAAAGAAGTGGATGTCTTTGTCAGCGTCAACGTACCAGTCCCAGCCGATCTGGTCAGCAAGCTGGGTGAGTGCGCGCGTCACCTGCTCGTAGTTGAATTTGATTGAGCCAACGGTGATGGTGTCGCCTTTTACGTTGTTGGTGGTGAATCCACTCGTGAAGGTGTTGATAATATCAAGAACGATGGCTTTGGCGGTTTGGTTGGAGTAACTTTTAGTTACGAGTTTGCCGTCTAACTTATGCGAATAATCTTTGCATCGACACTCGTAGCCAATCAACCGTCCGCCGAGTATTTTTTCGTTGCGTTCTACGAGCGATCCGCCGAAGATTTTAACGCCGTCCTCAAAAAGTTCTATTGTATCATTTAGAGCTGGAATTGTTTTGCTTGCCGTTTTTTTGATTAAAAACTCAAGGCGATCCACTTCTTTGGTGAGGACGCTTGTCCAGCTCAAACTCGACCAGTCGATTGAGCTACTTCTATCTATTCCGTTTATTTTTAGAACTAATGCCATGTTTTTATAGTTTTAATTGAAACTTTATTATCTTTGCTATTTGGTTAGCGAATTTTTCTGCGGTTTCTGTATCTGTATAAAAATCACCATTTAAATTTATTGTTATTCCTCCTGTTCCTAATCCGCCTAATTTTGACAATGGAATTACTGCTTCGGGTTCTCGTTCGCCTACTACGGCTAAGGTTGGACTTGTAACAATGCCCCCACTTTGTAGTCCTATAATACTTTTTGCCTTGCTAAGTGCCGAAGATGCCGCTCCTCCTGCCATGCTCATTAGCCTCTGGATTGAAGATATTACTGAGTTTACCGAGGACATGAGCGCTTCTATTTTTTGTTTTATAAATTCTATCGGCTCGATGGCTATTGATTTAATTGTTTCCCAGCCGACTTTCCATACTTCTTTTATAAAATCTATAACTGCTTTGGCTGTGTTTTTTATATCTTCAAATTTTGCTATAAACAAAATTACAAATCCAGTAATTAAGCCTATCAAAAGCCCCGCTGGACCGAAAAGAGATAACGTTCCTGCAGCTAAAATTCCTAAGTGTGACAACGCTGTTGCTACCGCCAGCCCTATTCCACCACCTATTGCTGCTGTAATGAATGGTATAAATCCTTGTATTGTTGGCTTTAATCCGTTATTTATTAAATCAATAATACTTCCAAAATTCGATCTTATAAAATTACCTATGAGCTGGAACGCCTGCCCGAATGGTTCACCTAATACTTCCATAATTTCGCTTCCTATTGTTTTTAGAAGTTGCCATGTTCCTGCCATTGTTTGAGTGAATGCTTCGGCTTGTCCGCGTGTTGCGTTTATTACGGCTTGAAGTATGGTCTCTTTGCTGGCGTGGTCATCTATTTCTATTCCTAATTGTTTTAGCATTCTCCCACCTCCTTGAAACGCCAATATCAAAGCCTGAACTGCATCATCTAAACTTATGCCTTTGAAGCGAGCCAAATCCATCGCCGCTTGTAATGCTTGAATTGAAAAATTAATATCTCCTGTTGCTTTAAATAGTTTTGCTAAATTAAAAGCGGCGTTTTCGTTATCAAAGCCAAATCTTAGCGCTCCTTCTGCTGCTTTTAATATTGTATCTCTATATTTTTCTATGCCGCTAGGTATGGTTTTCAATAACGCATCCATTTTTGCAAGTTCCATTTCTGAATCTGCGAATGATTTAATTGCTGATATTGCCGCTGTCCCAGCAATCGCTGCTAATGCCCCAGCTAAAATTCCAGCCTTGTCTCCTGTAAAATTCAACGATCCACCAAGATCTGAAACATCATTAGAAAGACGCGACAAAGCAGCTGATGCTTCGTCTTTGACTCTTACTAATATATTTAATTGTGATGTTGCATCTGCCATTGTTTTGTGTTATTATTAATTTATGAATAAAAAAGTTAATTTAATTTTCTTTTGGTTCATCGTTGTCCCTTTTTATTTAATATTTTTACCAATGTTGGGTTTTTTCCTTTTTTCTGTTTTTGGTTTAATTTTTGCCATCATTATTGGATTAATTTCTGTTCGTCACTTCGCTTTATCTGTTTATGGCGCAACTGATAAATGTCCCAAGTGTAATTATTCTTTTAGTTTCTTTCGTAATGCTGCTGGCGTTAATTGTCCTGCTTGTAAAACCAGACTCGTTGTCCGTGATTCTAAACTTTTTATTCCTTAATCTTTCTTTTTGCTTCTTCTCCTTCTGCTTTTAACATTTCAAGTATCACATCTATAAACCACGCTGGTTGATTTTCATATTCTTGCCATGTCCATTTCATTTCTCTACAAATTATCGCTGCTATAATTTCGTCTCGTGGTTCTGCTCGTCCTGTGGCGAAGTAGCGTTGCCATAAATACGCTACTTCGCCTTTGTAAAATTTCCCGTGCTGATTTTATTTGCTTCGCTTACAATAAAATCATAATCCTCTGGAGTTCCATCTAAAATCCGCCCGATAATATTTTCCGCGCTGTTGTCAAAAGAAACCACCGCAAGTTCAATTAGTTTTCTTTCAGCTTCTTCAATCAACTCTCCGCTTATTTCTTTAACTTGCGCTGTGCTTGGCTCGACAGTCATCCCTTTCAAAAATATATTTCTCAATTCGTTTCTTTCTCGGGCTGTTAAGTAGGTTTTTAATTCTACTTCTTTTCCGCTCGGCGTCTTTATTTTTTTTGTTTCTCGTTCCATGCGTCCCTTTGGCTTAAATTAATTCGACCTTTAGTAAGACGAAACCGTGTTATTGCATAAAACGCTTATCATTTTTGCATCGCTTAAATAATAATGCGCTTTAAATGAAAGCGTTTGCATAACAATATCGTTTAGCTTTACGGCTTTTGTTATTTCTTTAAAGATAACCTTGTGGAGATCTATTTTAATTCTTGGGTTTGATGCTGTTCCGATTGTCACATCTGTGTTTACCAAATCAAGCCGTATTGCTTTTTTCGTTCCTGCCAATGCTGCTTGTTTGAAGTCTGTTTCGTTTTGCCAAACTGCTTCAATAGTGCCCTCAATAGATAACTGCTTATTCAAGAAATCAACTGGCGATAGATTTCCAAGCGCTAAGTCCTCGTCTATATTTTTTTCAATCTTTAGCGTCAATGATCTAATGTTCATTGCTTGCGCCGCGTCTAAGCTAGCTTGGTCTGCTGCCATTTTGAATGTAAAATGCTTATGAATAAATTTATTTTCTGCTACTTGTGATGGCGTTAAGTTTGCCGCTTCTCCTTTCTTTGCTTTAATTGTTACTCCGTATTCAAGAATTTTTCCTAATTCGTAGTTAATTTCCAAGCTTGATATAACTCCTAAGGCGTGGCGATAGTCCTGTCCGCTCAATGGATCATCTATTCCTATTGTCAAGCTCTGGTGCTGGGCGCTTTGCTGAACGCTAATGTTGTGATCATAAACTGTTGTTTCGCCGCTTTTGGTTGCGCTCTGAATCGTACCTAATGTTGCATAAAGAATTAAAGGAAAGTGACGATCTCCGATTGGAGCTTTCCATTTTCCTTCCGCCCATTGCTTGACAATGGTTTGTCCTACTGAATCTTCTATAACTCCAACGGTGGCTTCGTCCAGCGCTTTTTCATCTTTTTCTTGGATGTCTAAATCAGAAAACGGAATCCAGAAATTTGGCGTAACTGCTGTGCCGCGAGTTGTTTCTCGCCCAATTCCTAAGCTAATTAATCTACCAATTCCTTTTGCCATGTTTTTAATTATTTATTTTTTGTTCGACCTTTTTTCTTATTTGTTCCCATTTTGCGAGAGCTTCCTCGTAAGAATGGGCTTTTATTGTCATTGGTTCATATTCTCCGCCGCCTGAAAAGTGGTATTCCTGCTCCTCCTCGCTTGTTTTGACGACTGCCTCGTCTGTGATTTGTTTGTTTTTGTAATTTTTTAGCATGTTTTTTTATTTTTATGACCTTGAATAAATCGCCCGTGCTTTTATGATGACCGAGAAAACAATAAAACTTCTCGCTCTGTCTGTTATGCTTGCGGCGGGC
>BPJL01000012.1 GCA_026004595.1 Patescibacteria group bacterium
GCGCATTCCCACCGCCGAGATCGTACCTGGCAAATGGGAAATCAAGGTGGATTGGGTCGGCGACGGACGCCCGTTCTACAAAGAGCAAGCGGTGTACGTGGGGCTGTAAGTGCCTCGGCTGCCTTGCCGCCGGCTCTATCCCTTTCGAAGGGCTTCCCTACCGTACAATTGCCCATCTTTGCCCCAAATCCGTCCCGCATGGCAGCCAATCAAACCCTCACCACCCTGGGCCTCGATGCCCCCGACAAGTTTCTCCTCATCGCCGGCCCATGTGTAGTGGAAAGCCAAGACATCACCTTCGAAATTGCCAGCCGCCTCAAAGCCCTGTGCGCGGCTTTCGACGTGCCATTCGTCTTCAAGGCATCCTACCGCAAGGCCAACCGCTCCTCCGCATCTTCCTTCACGGGCATCGGCGACGAAAAAGCCTTGGAAATCCTCTCTGCCGTCAGTAGGGAACTTGGCGTGACTGTACTCACCGACATCCACAGCGAACCAGAGGCTGAGCTGGCTGCCCAGCACGTCGATGTGCTTCAGATTCCCGCCTTCCTCTGCCGCCAAACCTCACTCCTGGAAGCCGCCGCCCGCACTGGCAAAATCGTCAATATCAAGAAAGGGCAATTTGCCGGCCCCGCTACCATGAAATTGGCCGCTGAAAAGGTCTTCGCGGCAGGCAACGAGCGCGTCCTCATCACCGAACGAGGCAATTTCTTCGGCTACGAAGACCTCGTGGTGGACATGCGCAACATCCCGGCCATGCGCAGCTACGACTTGCCCGTCATCCTCGATTGTACCCATTCCCTCCAACGGCCCAACCAGGCAGCTGGCGTCACGGGTGGGCTGCCCCAGTACATTGCCACTATGGCCCGCGCCGGAATCGCCGCTGGTGCCGACGGCCTCTTCATCGAAACCCACCCCAGACCCGCCGAAGCACTCAGCGACGGCGCCAACATGCTCCCCCTCCACGAAATGGAAGCCCTGCTACAATCGGTCTGCGCCATTCGAAAGGCCCTCGCACATTTTTCGAGATGAGCCCTGTGCGCGCTTCAAAGGTTGGAGGGTTATGGAGGATTATGGAGGATTATGGGGGTTATGGAGGGTTATGGAGGGTTATGGAGGATTATGGAGGATTATGGAGGATTATGGGGGTTATGGAGGATTATGGAGGATTATGGGGGTTATGGAGGGTTATGGAGGATTATGGGGGTTATGGAGGGTTAGGGAGGATTATGGAGGATTATGGGGATTATGGAGGATTATGGAGGATTATGGAGGTTGACGGTGGGAGGTAGCCTGTCACGCCCGTCACGCCCGTCACGTTCTTCACGCCCGTCTCGTTTGTCACGTTCGTCACGTTTGTTACGTCCGTCACGTCCGTCACGCCTGTCACGCCCGTCACGTTCTTCACGCCCGTCACGTCCGTCACGTCCGTCACCCCTGTCACGTCCGTCACGTTTGTCACGCCCGTCACGTCCGTCACGTTCGTCACGTTTGTCACGTTTGTTACGTCCGTCACGTCCGTCACGTCCGTCACGCCTGTCACGCCCGTCACGTTCTTCACGCCCGTCACGTTCTTCACGTTCGTCACGTTTGTCACGTTCGTCACGACTTTTTGGGCGCCCCCCTCGCCTCCTGCCGGCGTTCGCAAGCTCCCGCCGGCAGTTCGGCTCGGGGCCGGGTGCTCTCGGGCTCCGCTAGCGCTCCCTGCCTGTCTGTCGACAGACAGGTCTGCCGACTAGGCAGGCGGCCCTCGGCAGGCCGGGCACCTCCCTGCTGACCGTTTCGCATGTCACTGTCGGCACCTGTCTGCCCGTCTGTCCGCCGGACAGGCTGGCCGTTTCGCAGGAGCAGGCCTGCCTTCGGGCGCTCGCTAAAGCTCCCTGTCTGCCGACAGGCAGGGCCCCTTCCGCCCCCTGGCGCGGACATCCTGCTCACCTGCATCGGTAGTTCCCTGGCGCTCAGCTTCGACGCTGTGCGAGTAGCTCGCCCCGCTTCCACTCGGTTTCCGAATTCTGCTCATTGTCTGCCCGACAGCTGGAGGTACTCCTGTGCTTTGGCGTCGTCGCCAAGTTTGCCCCATGTGAGTGAGAAGAGGTAATAGTCATTGGGCTTGAGGTACTTGGGGTCGATACTTTGCAGCATGTTGAGCGCCTCTTGATAGCGGCCGGTGCGGTAGAAGAGGTTGGCGAGGCTGCTTTTGGCGAAGTAGTTTTCAGGGTCGAAGTCGAGGGCACGGAGGAGGGCTTTTTCGGCTTTGTCGTATTCTCCCAGGATGATGTACATGTTGCCGAGGTGGATGTGGCCGGTGGGAATGTTCTCGTAAATCATCAGGGCCTTTTGCAGCTCTTCGACAGCCTGGCGGGCGTATTCCTGCGCTTTTGCCTTGTCCGTTTGCTGGTATTGGACTGCGAGGCGAGCCAGTGAGCCGCCGTGGTTTTTGCGCATGCGGGCGTTGTTCGGCGCCAGTTTGGTGTCGTGTTCGAAGAGTACGAACCGGTTTTTCCAGACGGGCAAGTGGGTCTCCACCTTGACCAGCGCGAGGGTGCAGAGGATGGCCAGGATGGCAACGGGCTTGAAGTTTTGGACGAAGAAATCGCGCAAGGCCGTCGGTCCGGGCTGCCAGGGTTTGAGCAACAGTGAAAGGGCCCACCCGATGAGGAAGCAGATGCCCAGCACGGGTTCGTAGAGAAAGCGGTCGTTGTAGGCGCTCACGTTGGTGACGATGATGCTGGTAAAAATGGAGACCGTGGCGAAGTAGTGCAGGGCGCCGAAACCGTAAAGCGTGCGCCGGAAGAAACCGTAAATGCCGGCTGCCAGCAGGGCTGCATTGGCCAACAGAGAAGCATACACCCGCCAGTCGTCCCAGCCGACGAGCGGAATGGTCAGGTAGGAATAATCGCTCAGCAAGGGATGCGGGAAGATGGTTTTGAACAGGTACACGCCCAACACGAGGATGTTGGAGGCGATGCGCTGGTCGATGGTTTCGGCGGCGAGCAGGGAGTTGTCGAGTGGGGTGAGGGTGACGCCTGCATTGATGCCGCCCAGGATGCTGGAACGGATGGCCAAGTACACCGCAGCCACGGCGATGAAAGGCAGCGTCTGCACGAAAGCTTTAGGAAGTGATTGGCCCCGGAAAAACCACAACATGAGCGGGAAAATGGCCAGGTTGGTCAGGGCCGACTCTTTGGAGAAAAGCCCGGCGGCATAGCACAGCGCCGAAAGGGGTAACAGCCACATCTGCCTCGTATCCTGGTAGCGGAGCCAGATCAGGGCCGCCGACAAGAAACCGAGGAAGCCCAGCATGGTGTCGCGGCTCTTGATGTTAGCCACCACTTCGATGTGAATGGGATGGAAGATGAAGAGCAGGGCGATGAAAAGCGGTAGCGCAGGGTGGTACGCCCGCATCAGTTTGGCCAGCAGTACGAACAGCAGGAAGGCCGTCAAGCCATACATGAGGATGTTGGAAACGTGGTTGGCCGTGGAGCTGAGGCCGAAGAGCTCGTACTCGATGGCCAGCGTCGTCAAGGGGAGGGGGCGATAGGCCCGCGCCTTGATGTTTTCGTTGTAGCCTTGGAAGTAGGAGGTGGTCCAAATTTCGTCGAGCCCTGCCAGACCCTGCTGGACGAAGCGGTTTTCTTTGACCACGGCGTCGTCGTCGTACACGAAATCGTAGTTGTAGCTGGGGGCGTAAATGGCCATGGCCAGCAAGGCCAGGCAGGCAGCTGTGATCAGCCGCCACTTACGGCTCCACGGTTCTTTGACAGCAGGTCGATGCACGCGTGTGGTGCGCAGCGCTTTTTCCTTTTTGCTTGGGTGTTTGGTCCGCCTGGCCATCGTCGTAGGTATTGTTGAGTCTTGTAAAGCCCTTGTTTGCCTGTAGCTGAGACGGGCAGCGCCACAATACGGAGCGCCGGTTTGTCGGTTGCGCAATGATACGGCAACCTTCAAGTGAGGCCACGAGGTCTCAGCGAGTTTTTCCCACCTTTTCTGCTAACATCATGGCCACTGCCCGGGCCACGTTTTGCCCGTCCATGGTGGCCGAGAGGATGCCACCAGCGTAGCCCGCTCCCTCTCCAGCGGGAAAGAGCCCTGGGGTGCTGATGTGCATGTAGGTGTCTTTGTGCCGGGGAATGCGGATGGGAGCACTGGTGCGACTCTCGGTGGCAATGACGTTGACTTCTTCGCTGAAATAGCCGGGCATTTTCTTGCTGAATGCGAGGATGCCCTTGCGCAGTCGCTCGTAAACCCAGCTGGGCAAGAGCTCGTGCAAGGGAGCGGGGTAAAGCCCCGGAATGTAGGACGACGGGGGCAGGTTTTGGGAAAGCCGGCCCGCTACGAAGTCGGGCAGGCGCTGGGCCGGTGCCTTTTGGCTGCCATCGCCGTATTTGAACAGGGTTTGTTCAACTTCTTGCTGAAATGACAGTGCCTTGAACACCCCGTGGTGTTCGTATGCGCTCAGGTCTTCCAATTCGATTTGAGTGACCGTGCCGGCATTGGCAAAGGGCGAGTCGCGGCGCGACATGGACATGCCGTTGACGACGATTTCGCCGGGGGCCGTGGCTGCGGGAACTACCAGCCCACCCGGGCACATGCAAAACGAAAACACGCCTCGGTTGCCCACCTGGCAGGCCAGCCGGTAGCTGGAGGCCGGCAGGTAGGGGCCTCGCGATTCACGACCGTACTGGATGCGGTCGATGAGGGGCTGCGGATGTTCGATGCGCACGCCGAGGGCGAAGGGCTTCGGCTGGATGACGACATGGCGACGGTGCAGCAGCTGGTAAATGTCGCGGGCCGAGTGGCCAGTGGCGAGGATGACGGCCGCGGCGGTGTGCTCGTAGTGGTCGTTGACCACGATGCCCTTCATCACGCCGTTGTGGAGGATAAAATCCGTCACCCGGCTGTTGAAATGGACTTCTCCGCCATGGTGCAAAATGGTCTGGCGGATGTTGGCCACGATGTGGGGCAGCTTGTTGGAACCGATGTGGGGGTGGGTGTCGATGAGGATGTCGCTTTTGGCACCGTGTTCGACCAGCAGGCGAAGCACCTTGAGGTAGTCGCCCCGTTTGTGGGATCGGGTGTAAAGCTTGCCGTCGGAGTAGGTGCCGGCACCGCCTTCGCCGAAGCAGTAGTTCGAATCCGGATTGACTTTGTGGAATTGCTGGATGGCTCGCAGGTCGCGGCGCCGCTCGCGCACGTCTTTGCCTCTGTCGAAAATGATGGGCCGCAGTCCCAGTTCGATGAGTTCGAGGGCGGCGAAGTAGCCAGCTGGGCCTGCGCCGACGATGATGACCGGCGGGCGGTCACTGACGTCGCGGAGGTTGGCCAACAGGGCAGGCTCGGCGGGAGGCGGGCAAGTGTACACGTCGAACCAGAGCCGGTACAAGGGGCGATGGCCGCGTGCATCGATGCTGCGCTTGACCAGCTTGATTTGGTTGACCTCCTCTTCGCTGAGGCCAGCCAGTGCCAGCACCTTTTGCCTCAGGAGCTCCTCGGCGAAGGCCTCTTCGGGTGTCAGTGCCAATTCGACGGTGTGCTTCATCTGCGGCGGGATGGTTTGAAAAAGCGACAGTTGCTGCAAAAAAAGACTTTTTGCAACAACTGTCGTTTCATTCCAGCCCACCGGGCTGCTCCTCACTCTGGTTGGGGGCGTACCATGGCCGTCGAGGCACTCAGCCCGGAACGCTCCATGATGTGCTCGGGCACGTAGATCTTCTGGTGTACGACTTCGGTAAGTGTTTTGCCGCGGATGATGAGCGTTTCCCGTTGCGGATCCAGAGCCCTCAGGGTGGCCACCTCCCCTTCGACGTCGAGGCGGAGGTGATAACGCTTGACCACGTCGGTAAAATGCCTCAACACTGCCGAAGAGGCATCGGGCATTTCGACTACTACCTCGGTAAGGACGGAGGAGCCTGGCCACGGCACGATTTCGCATTCGCCGGGAAGCTCCACCTTGAGCTGGGTGGCGCCTTGGAGAGAAAAGGTTTGATGGATGCGTTGGCTGGCCTGGCCATAGGTGCTGCAAGCAGCCAGCCACAACAGAAAGAAAAAGAAATGTTTCATGGGATTTACAGTGCTTTTGTGGGTGCCGGCCACTGCTGATGTGGCCAGCATGTTGAAAAGTCACTGCGGTTAACGCGATTTGCGTGCCAATTCACCAAATTTGAGCTCGACAGTGCTGGGCAGGTACACTTTGTAGGTGATTTTTTCCTGAAGGGAGGTCCCATCGCTGAAGTAGAGCACCCTTCCCATCGAAGGGGCTTCGATGGTCATTTTTCCATCCTCGACGACGCCGAGGAGGTTGTAGCGACCCGAAGTGAGCAGGCGCTTGAAAACGCCCTCGTTGCTCGTTCCGAGCTCGATGGACAGCTCGATGCACAGGTAGGGTTGGTGCCAATGGGAGACTTCGACTTCACCGGGAAGCTGGAAATCCACCTGGTGGATCTGGTCGAGGTTGAATGCTTTGACCAGTGTCTTTTGGATCGACTGTGCGGATAGGTGCAGCGGCGCGAACAGGATGGTGGCGAGGAGTAGAGCTGAGCATTTCATGGACGAAAGTTTTGATGGTAATGAAGGTTTCAGGGGGGTGTTTACGGTAAGTGAAGGATTTCAGTTGACAGGATGGTCGATTTTGGGTTTAAAACCGGGAGGGTAAGTTGGAGTGGTCGTCATTTTGTTGGATAACCGAAAATAAACTTTGAGTGTTCGCCAGCCAAGCAATTTGGTACGATATGCTGGCCGTATTTCCGAGGGGTAGCATTTCCTTTTCGATTGGCAAGCAGTGGTTGGTATGGAGTTCGGATGTGGAATTCCTGACCAGGTCGCATGGGGGTAGAAAAGCCAGATTCCGCGCCTTGTCGCTGGGCACATTGACCATTGCCAGTGCAGGTGAGCCAGCCGGCCGAGCCGGGGGGAGCAAAAATTTTTTCTCCTGTTGGCTTGTGGGGGTGCGTTCTGATTTCGACATGGAGCGCAGGTTTGGAGGCTTGCGAAAGCCATGGGAACAAACCCCGACCAACCGTGTTCTTTTGCAGCTGACCAACCAATCAAGCCACCTTTGATACAAACATCGTCCATGGCCATGCGTCTCCAAGTCCTCATTACCATCGTTGCCATGCTCGGCTGGGGTGCCTGTCAGCAGGCGCAGCCGGGCCATCACATCTCCGCCTCTACCGAGCCCATCATCACGCCCGAAGGAGACACCATCGAGCGGGTGGTCAAGAGCGAAGAGGAATGGAAAGCCGAGTTGACGCCGTTCGAGTACTACGTGCTCCGGGAGGCGGGCACGGAGCGGGCATTTACGGGAGAATACTGGAACCACCACGAAAGGGGGGTGTACGTCTGCAGGGCTTGTGGATTGCCACTCTTTTCCTCTGATACCAAATTTGACAGCGGTACAGGTTGGCCGAGCTTTTACCAACCGCTCGACGCCTGGCGCGTCCAAGAGCTGACCGATACCAGTTTCGGCATGGTGCGCACCGAAGTGCGTTGCGCCCGATGTGGCAGCCACTTGGGGCACGTTTTCGACGATGGACCCAAGCCTACCGGGCTGCGCTATTGCATCAATTCCGTTTCACTGAAGTTCGAGCGCACGCCCTGAGCGTCAGGTGTCGAGGGCTACGCGGTAGGCTTTGAGGCAGCGCTCGCGTGCTTCGGCGTGGTCCACCATGGGGGGCGGGTAATCGGAAGTGCCGTATTCTGGCACCCATCTGCGCACATAGGTCAGGTCGGGGTCGAACTTTTTCAATTGCAATTCCGGATTGAATATGCGGAAATAGGGGGCGGCGTCGGTGCCGCAGCCAGCGCTCCATTGCCAGCCTCCTACGTTGCTCGCCAGTTCGTAGTCGAGCAGGTGGCCTGCAAACCAGGCCTCTCCCCAGCGCCAGTCGATGAGCAGGTGTTTGGTGAGAAAGCTGGCGGTGACCATGCGGACGCGGTTGTGCATGTAGCCTGTTTGCTTCAGCTGGCGCATGCCGGCGTCCACCAGCGGGTAGCCGGTTGTGCCATTGCACCAGCGCTCGAAATCCCTTTCGTCATTTCGCCACTCGATGCGGTCGTAGGCGGGTTTGAAGGCATGATCGACCGTGTGGGGGAAATGCCACAGGATCATGCTGTAGAATTCACGCCAGATGAGTTCGTTGAGGTAGGTTTGGTTGAGTTGGAGGGCTCGGCGGGCCTTTTCGCGGATGCTGATGGTGCCGAAGCGAAAGTGCACGCCAAGGCGGGAAGTGGCGTCGAGGCCGGGGAAATCCCGCTTTTTGTCATACTCCAGGATGATGCGCTGTGGCACCTGGCGGGGAGGAAATGGAATGCCGGCCGGGGCGAATCCAAGGGCTTCGAGCGCAGGAACGGGGCGGGGAGGTATTTTGGCGAAGCGATCGAAATACTTTTCAGAGGGGTAGGAGCGCAGGAAAAAAGAATCCGCACCGGGGCCACCATCGGCAAGCTTTTCCCGCCACTGGCGTGCGTAGGGGGTAAAGACCGCGTAGGGTTTGCCGTCGCTTTTGACCACTTCCTCTTTTTCGAAAATCACCTGGTCTTTGTAGGTGTGGAAGGGGATGCCGTTGGCGGCGAGCAACTGCTCGATGCGGGCGTCGCGCTCGCGGGCATAGGGTTCGTAGTCGTGGTTGGTGAATACGGCTGCGGGCTGCCAGTCGGAGATCCATTGTTTCCAGACCGCTTCGGGGTGGCCGTGGGCCACTACGATCTCGCAGCCGAGCTGTCGCAGTTCCTCGGAGAGTCGGCCGACTTCCTGGTGGATGAACTCGACGCGTGCGTCGCGTTGGTCTGGCAGGCGGTCGAGGATGTGGCGGTCGAAGATGAAAACCGGCACCACGGGCCAGGGGCTGCGCAAGGCGTGGTAAAGGCCAGCGTTGTCGTGCAGGCGCAAGTCGCGTCGAAACCAGAAGAGGGCTACTTTTTCCATGGAGGCTGGGAGTTGCCAGCCCAACGCGGGGAAGCGGAAAAGGTTCTCAGATGTGGACGGTGTCTTCGTCGAATATGCGCTGGTTGTGGCAACGGATGATGCGGGCCGGGAAGCTTTCGAGGATGCGGTAGTCGTGTGTGGCGAAGAGCACGGCGGTGTTGTTGACGTTGGCGGAGTCCTTTTTTAAATAATTGATGTGTTAAATCTTTTTGCCATTTTTCTATGAATGGATTATATTCTTTTCCCCAATGAATTGATAAAAAGATATAATCAACGTTCTTTTTAACCTGAGTGATTTTTTGTAATAAATATTTATTATATCCAGCAACACCTGGTTGTTTTTTATTAGCATAATCTTCTTTAGAACATATCATACAAATAGAAAAAAAGGCAAATTTTATACCATTTAATTCTATTTGATAGGGTTCTATTGCTTCTTCTAAATTTAATCCAGCTCCAATAGTAGGAATTTCATTTTTTTTAAACCAATCCAGCATTTCTTTTAAACCTTCTTCTTTTAAATCATAAGAATGATTATTTCCCAAAATTGCAAGATTTATATTAAGCGTTTTTAAAAGCTTTATATTTTCTGGATCTGAGCGAAAAACATAATTTTTTTGATTTCTGGATTTTCCATTATAAGAAATAACTGTTTCTATATTTAGAATACGAAAATCAAAACGCTGGAAGAATGTTTGTAATTGTTCCACTGGTGCCAATAATCCTTCTTTATTTTGTAATTCCATTACGCCCCATAAAAAATGAGTATCTCCCCCAAAAGCAATTGTTAAAGTATTCGCTGGTAGTTTATATTGTTCTGGTTGATTTGAATATAAACTTTGATAGAATAAATTAAAAAATAGAATAACAAATAATAAAAATGTTTTTAGCTTCATTTTTCGATATTTGTTTATAATCTTATATTTTTATTCTTTTGTAAAATCTCTTGATGGTGGAATTTTTAAAGGATCTTTCTTAATATTTCGTTTAATTACTGTTTCTTCTGCAGATTGTGTTTTTGGTATAGATTTTTTATTTTGATTAGATACAACATTTTCCACTTTTTCTTCGTAATTTGCTTCTAATTCAATTTCTTTATATGCACTGGAATTTTTTAATTCCTGAACAAAACTTACAAATTCCTGAACATTTCCAGTATCCTGAGCTGCTAATTCTTTTAATAATTGTAAAGATTCTTTTGATAAAGGACGAATTTTTTGTTTCATTAAATCCATTTCTTTTTTTACTGTTAGTTCTCCAGGTTGATCTATTACAATACTGGAACCTTTTTGATTTTTTACTTCGATTTTTCCATGAATTAATGCAAAATTTGAATTTTTTTCTTCGTCTACCTTTGTAATAAAACTTGTTCCTCGAACAGCAGCAACCGCTGTAGGTGTTGATATTCTATAATTTTCATTTTCTTTTAGTTTCTTTAAATGTGTAATAACTGTACCAGAATTCTGATGTATTTCTATATTTTCTTCACTAAGTGTTTGTAATTCAATTTGTGTATTTTCTGCAATTCTAATAATACCTTTATTTTTTAATACAATATCTAAGGTAGTATTTTCTTTTGTAATTAGAATATCTTTCATTTGTAATAAATCATTTATCTGTACTGGCTTTTCTACATTGTCTCTTTTTATATAAGCATCTCCTTTAAGAAATTGAACTTTTGCAATAATTTTAACCTCCGGTTCTTTTTGAATTTGTGGTTCCTGCTTACATAATGTAAAAATTAGCCCTATTCCAAAGATTGTTAGTATGATTTTTATTTTTTTCATATTTTACCTCTTATACAAATTAATTCTTACTTTAATTAAGACAATAAAAATCAAATTTTTTGCATATTTTTTTTATTCTCAAGGTACCACAATAAATTGACCACTTTTCTTTAAAATATAACAGGCTTGCTTATATCCATAATTACAGGCATAAATAAGATAAAAAGTACTTCTTGTGGAATCTTTTTCTACACCATCACCAAGTCGATACATTTCACTTAAATAATAACAACTTTCTCCTACATGGTTTTTACAGGCAAGTTCAAAATATTCTATTGATTTATTTTTATCTTCTTTAACACCCTGTCCTAAATAATACATAGTACCAATATTTTTACAGGATAAATAATATTTTTGATTGCAGGCAAATTGATATAATTCCAATGCTTTTTTAAAATTTTGTTCTACATATTCCCCTTTTGCATACATTACTGCAAGGTTATTGCATCCTACGAGAACTTTTTTATTACATAGTTTTTCATTAGTTTCAAAAGCTAATTTAAAATTTTTATTAACACTAATTTCTAATGCATACATTTCAGAAAAGTTGATACAGCCTTCTGTAAAATCCAATTGGCAAGATTTATTAAAATATTCCTCAGCTTTACTTAAATAATAACTTATTTTTGTTTTTATTCCTTCTTTAAAATAATCAATTCCAATATCATTACATATTTGTCCATTTTTGTTTACATCACATTGATCTAATTTTTCTTTAGGAACCAAACTAATACAATGAACCCCGAATAAAATTAAAATTAATAAGTAAAATACATTATTTATCTTCATAAAAGATATACTTTATATATTAATTTTTACTTTATGTCAATAAAAATATAATTTTATAATAATTTTGCTGTAATTTTTTTTCTAAATTTAAAGCTATTAAATAAATATGAATTTATGAGTAAAAAATTCTTTTATTTTATTTTTATTTACTTTGATTCCAATAATTCAAGAGTAAAAGTTATAAATATCCTTGAATTCTATATTTTGTACTATATAAATTAAAATTTTGCTTGCAAAAACTTCTGGCTTAATTTATGTGTAAAATTATGGTATTTAATAATCTTAAAACTAAAAATCTAAATTATTCCTCTTTATTATTTTATCCAGTAAAAAAGTAAGCGCTCAAAAAACACCGTATTATATGCTTATCCTTATTTGAGATTATAAACAAATAACTGTAATTTTTTTAAATCAACTCAGTTTTATAAAAGAGTTTTCTATTTCTTTTTTGTCTATTTTATGGGGTAATAATTTTAATAATTCCTCATCGCTCTTTTTCTCTATAAGCTGTTCAAATAAATATTTTAAATAATGATAAGGCTCTAATTGATTTAATTTTGCTGATTCAATTATCGTGTATAGAATCGCTGATGTTTGGGCTCCTAATTCTGTTCCAGAAAATAACCAGTTTTTTCCTACCTATAACAAAGGGACGAATCGCATTCTCTACTAAATTGTTATCTAAGGGTATCGATGGATTATCAAGGAATCGAATTAACTTCTCCCATTGATGGAATAAATAATAATAAGCTTTACCTGATTGGGTAAAACGATTTTGTAAAGGTAATTGGTCTTTTAACAATTTATGAATCTCATCTATGATTTTTTTTGAACGATTTTGTCTTATAGAAACTTTTTCTTCTAAAGACAGAGCTTTAATTTCTTCTTCTATTGTATATAATTTCCCTATCAAATAAAGCATTTTTTCTATATCTGGACGAGAAGAAACTTTCTTTGCTTCTATAAAATTCCTTCTTGCATGTGCCCAACATCCTGCATGGGTTATATTTAATTCTTTCAAATGACTTTCATAACTTTTAAAACCATCTGTTATTACTGCATTTTTATAATCTTTTAATACCTTTTTTAAAAAATCTGCACTCCTGCTTTTTCTATAATAAAATATTACCATAGGATTTTCTGAGCTTAAAGTCCTCATTACCCACATATAAGAATTTCTGCTTCCACTACTTCTCTGATTCTCTAATACCTTTAAACCTGTTTCATCTATACCTATACAAGATGATTTTAATGCCTCTTTCACTAACAAACGATAAAAACGTCTTAATTTTATCCCTGTTTTTTGTGCCCATATACACATTGTATTTCGGGGTATTTCTATCCCATACCTTTCAAATATCTTCTCCATCCGATAAAATGGCAAACCATCATTAAATTTAGATACCAATAAAAAGGCAAGTAAGGATTCTGATGCATACGATTTAGGTAAAAATTGTTTTATCGGCTCACCACTTACTATCTCTACCTTCTGATTCTGTGAACATTTCTTACAAACCCTTTTAATTGTTATATGTCTATCTATATAAAACTCTAACGGAATCACCTGTAAAATATCTTTTGTTTCTCTTCCTATTTCTTCTCTTTTATTACCACAATTACAAACCTGATTTTCTTCTGGGTCATGAATGATTTCTCTTACTGGTATATCCAAATCTTTTATCTTTCTTTGTTTTTTCTTCTTTCTCTTATAAGATGATACCTCAGTAAATTCTAAAGATTCTTTTTTTGATTCCTCTATCGTATCTTCTATCTCATTAAACAATAAACTATATTGATAATCTTTCTCTCTCCATTTCTCTGATTTTTTACCATATAACCTATATTTCTGAGCTATAATAAATTCTTCTCTTAATTTTAATTGTTTCTTTAAGTATTCTATTTCTTTATCTTTTATTGTGATTTCCTGAGATTTAGCATCAAGTTTTTGATTTAATTGCTCATTGATATTCTCTAAATATTCTATATAAGCTAAACAATCTTCTATACTTTGAAAATTTTTAATTGTTTTCATTATGAATTTATTTTCGTACAATTCTCGTTAAACTTATAGTTAATTATAAATAAAAAATTATAATATCACGTCCTTTATTGAGCGCTTACCAAATAATTAACTTTAATATAAGCGATCAAATTATATTTTCGTAAATTATTTTAGGCACATAATATTTCTACGTCTTCTTCTACAAGCTCCCTCGCCCTGTAAAATCGATGCTCTATCCTGATTTCTGTAACACTTGTTACAAATTCACGTCCAATCTCTCCTAAGCGGGACCCTCAATAGAGATACCTTATCATCAAACCTTCTATAACATTCCCATTCTATTAGTAATCTTATAATATGACTTACACTATATCCCGTCATCTCTGATATATCCTTTAATAACTGATGAATATTCTGACTTACTCTTATAGAATAATGTTCATAATCATTACAAACTATCTGATAAATTTTTTTACTGGTTTTCTTTTGATTTGCTAATTTTTTTAGTCTTTCAATGTATTTAGAAATTAAAAACAAAAACATATCCGAATAGCTGGAATGCTGATTTCTTAAATCCTGCAAATCATCTTTATAGGGTAAAAAAATCATAAAGTGTAAAATTACAGTATTACTTGATGCTTCCAGTTCTTTTATGTGACAGTTCTTTCTTGTATATGTAGCCATCAATATAATAGTCTATTTTTTATTAAAAATCTTACCAAAAAAATATAAGAAAATCATATTTTTTTAATAATAAAATCACAATTTAGAATTAGAATCAATAGCAACTATAAATTATACGGCATTTATTGAACGCTTACACTTCTATAGAAGAAAGCTTAACATTTATTCTATATTACTGTTTTTTTTAAGTGTTTACCAATAAAGATTGAACTTGATATAGAAAAAATTTCCAATAAAACATAAAAAATGTTTGCTTATTTTTTGTTTAGTATTTATATGGTAAATATGTTAGTAGAACTCAGTATTGAAAATTTTGGGATTATAGAAAACCTAAAATTTAGACCAGGTAAGGGGTTAAATATTATTACAGGAGAAACAGGTTCAGGAAAATCATTAATTATACAGGCAATAGGTGTTGTATTAGGAGATAGAGCTGGAACTGGATATTTACGTAATGGTACCAATAGAGCTGTTATTGAAGCTGTTTTTGATTTATCTAAAAAAGAACATAAAAAAATAGAAATCCAAAAATTTTTAAATCAACTACAAATACCAATATATGATGATAATCTTATTTTAAAAAGAGAAATCTTATTGGACGGAAGACCACGTGCATATATCAATGACCAACAAGTCTCTTTAGCAATTCTCAAAGAAATCGGTACAAAATTAGTAGAAATCCATGGTCAGCACGAAAATCAACGTCTATTAGAACCATCTTTTCATCTTGATTTTGTTGATATATATGGTGGCTTAGAAGGATTAAGAGAAAAAGTCTCTCAATTATATAAGCGTTTAATAGAAAGTAAAAAAAAATTAAAAGCAGTTTCTATGATGGAAGAAGAAAAAAAATTTCGAAAAGATTTTTTACAATTCGCCATTAAAGAAATAGAAGAATTTCAGCCAAAAGAAGGAGAATTTGAAGAATTACAACAAGAACGTTCAATGATTATGAATTCTGGAAAATTATATGAAGATTTAGCATATTCTTATTCTGTTTTACAGGAAGAAGATCATTCTGTTTTATCTATTTTACAAAATATTGAAAAAATTTTAGAAAAGCAATCCGAAATTTATCCAGAATTTTCAGAAATATTAAATTTACTAAGAGATAGTATATATAATTTAGAAACTGTTGTAGATTTTATAAGAGAAAAAAAATTAAATATGAATTTTTCTTCAGAACGTTTAGAAGATATAGAAGAACGTTTAGAAGGATATAGACGTTTATTTAAAAAATATGGTTCAAATACTACTACAATTTTACAAAAAAAAGAAGAATACAAAAAAGAATTAAATTCAATAGAAATGAGTGATGAAGAAAGAGAATTATTACGATCAGAAATCCATGCATTAGAACAAGAATTAAGAGATTTAGCAGAAGAATTATCAGAAAAAAGAAAACAGGTAATTCCTATCTTGGAAGAAAAATTAGCTTCGGAATTAGAACAATTAGGTATGAAAAATGCTAAAATACAAATTTCTCTAAGTAGAGAAGTAATAACAGAAAATAATGACGATATGATATATTCTGATAATTATGAAAACAAAGAACAATTTAAACTTTATGAAAAAGGATATGATTTTATTGAATTTTTATTTTGCGCTAATGAAGGAGAAGTTCTTTTACCTTTACGCAAAGTAGCATCTGGTGGAGAATTATCCAGAATCGCTTTAGCAATGAAATCCATTATAATGGATAAATATGGACCCTTATGTGTGATTTTTGACGAAATAGATACTGGTGTTGGTGGAGAAACAGCTTATATACTTGGAAAAAAATTAAAAGATATTTCTATCAATGAACAGGTAATCGTAATTACTCATCTTCATCAAGTTGCTAGTATGGCAAACAGACATTTTAAAATCTATAAACGAACAAAAAATGCGAGAACTTATACACATATAGAACGATTAATGGGAGAAAACCGCCTAAAAGAACTTGCCAGAATGTTAGGTGGTAATGAACCTATTGTATATGAGCATGCTAAAGAAATTCTATTTAAAGCACAGGAATTTGACAAGTCTCAATTAGAAAAAAATGTATCCTGAGCCAGGTATTATAATTACCTGGTTTTTTTTCAATTTTTTGCTTTTTCTATAATATCTTTTATTTTATCTTTAATTTCTTTTCGATAAGGAAATGACCACATTTCATCATTCAATGCTTTATATATTCCAATAAAAGTAATCCCTAAATAAAGAAATAATCCTAAAAGCCAGAATGTTTCTATAATGGGATAAAAAAATTTATTTTTACCAAATAACCAGCTTGTTAAAGGGAAATTCTCAATAAACCAAACAAATAAATATATAACTATGATTGCTATATTTATTTCCTTTGCTTGTTCTGTGTGGAATTTAACTAATTTATCTTTTTTATTTCCTTTAAGGGAAGTAATAATCCAGCCTATCAGAGGTAAATAAGATATTACTGCTAAAAATTCATCACCATTTTGAATCTTCGATTTTATTCTTGTTTGTATATTTCGAATTCTATCGGACATACATCTATTATAAAATTTAACGGAGAGGGAGGGATTCGAACCCTCGGTAGCACCTTTCAGTACTACGGCGGTTTAGCAAACCGCTGCCTTAAGCCTCTCGGCCACCTCTCCTAAATACTTTTCCTGGGGTTAT
Organism: Patescibacteria group bacterium; assembly: GCA_026004595.1. Taxonomy (GTDB): domain Bacteria; phylum Patescibacteriota; class WWE3; order UBA101185; family UBA10185; genus UBA8498. The sequence goes on from BPJL01000012.1 coordinate 16,823, forward strand.
TTTTTTTCTTTATGATTTTTCGTCTATTAGTTTTTTTTATGGCAAGAGGTTCAGTTTCGAACCCTCAGTTGCTCCTTTCCACGACTACGACTTATTTAGCAAACCGCTGCCTTAAGCCTCTCGGCCACCTCTCCTAATACACTTTTCCTGGGGTTATTTTTTTTCTTTATGATTTTTCGTCTATTAGTTTTTGTTTTTTTTATGGCAAGAGGTTCAGTTTCGAACCCTCAGTTGCTCCTTTCCACGACTACGACTTATTTAGCTAAACCGCTGCCTTAAGCCTCTCGGCCACCTCTCCAATACACTTTTCCTGAGGTTATTTTTTTTCTTTATGATTTTTCGTCTATTAGTTTTTGTTTTTTATGGCAAGAGGTTCAGTTTCGAACCCTCAGTTGCTCCTTTCCACGACTACGACTTATTTAGCTAAACCGCTGCCTTAAGCCTCTCGGCCACCTCTCCAATACACTTTTCCTGAGGTTATTTTTTTTCTTTATGATTTTTCGTCTATTAGTTTTTGTTTTTTTATGGCAAGAGGTTTGGTTAAATCTACACGAAAATATGTTATTTAATATTAATAATTTATTTTAGGAATCACTTTTTGGAACTAATATATCATAGTTTGTGCAATTAAATTCTTATAAAATTATATTTTAAAAAATTGTTTTTTATCTTTTTATTACAGAAAATTTTTCTTTTAAATGTATATCTCGTGATGATGATCCAATTAAAATTTCGTAATTACCTTCTTTGATTTCCCACATTTTACTTGTTGTATTATAATAAGATAAGTCATTTGAATAAATTTTAAACATTACAGTTTTTTCTTCATTAGGATTTAATGAAATTTTTTGAAAACCTTTTAATTCTTTAACAGGCTTAAGATTTGACTTTGAATCATTATATCCAATATAAAGTTGTACAACCTCTTCGCCTTTTATTTCGCTAATATTTTTTATTTTTACACTTATTGATAGCTCATCATCTTCATTTATAATATTTTTATTTATTTTAATCTCTTTATATTGAAATTCTGAATAACTTAAACCATAACCAAAAGGAAATTCTGGATTTAAATTATATTTATCAAAATATCTATAATCATGCCAGTAATCGTAAATTACATTTTTTGACTTTATATCTAATGGAAATAATTGTTCTGTTGTTTGTGGGAATGTAATTGTTAATTTACCAGAAGGATTTATATCTCCAAAAAGAATTCTAGTTAAAGCTATTCCTCCACACATACCTAAATACCAGCCCATAATAACTGCATTCACTTTATGTATCCAGGAATTCATACAAATAGCACTACCCCCAACTAAAATCACAACTGTATTTGGATTTACTTTAGAAACTGCTTCGATCATTTTTATTTGCTCCATAGATAGTTCTAATTTTGTTCGATCTCCCCCATATAAAAAAGGAAAATATTCTCCTTCGTCTTTATAACTTAATCCTGCTACGATGATTGTATATTCTGCCTGTTTTGCCATATGAATTGCTTCCTTTAAACTCCACTTTGAACCGGAAGAATAGCTAAACTCAATTTGATGTTTTTTACAATATCTTTTTAAGGCATCATAAATTGATATATTCCAGGGGGTGTTACCTCTGAACTACCAAGGCTTCCTAAATTTGAACTTTTTGCTAATTTACCTATGATACTTTTTATTCCTTTTGGAATTGGTAATATTTTATTATTATTCTTTAATAAAACCACAGATTTGCAGGCAGATTTTAAAGCTAATTTAGGATGTAATTTTAAATAATTTTTATTTGTTTTATTGTTAGGAATTAATCCAAAACGAAAAAATTGTCTTAATATTCTTAAGACTGATTCATCTATATCTTTTTTCTGATATCAATCCTATTTTTAATGCCTTTTTGATTTTCCAACTTCTATAATACCAGCCTTCTGGCATTTCAATATCTAATCCTGCTTTTATTGAATTTATAGTACTTATACAACCTAAAAACCAATCAGATATTACAAATCCATCAAAACCCCATTCTTCTCGTAAAATTTTTTTTATTAAATCATTCTCTCCACAATATACACCATTAACCTTATTATAAGCTGTCATTATAGATGCTGCTCCAGCATCTACGGCTGCTTTAAAATGTGGTAAATAAATCTCTCTTAAAGTCTTTTCATCAATTATAACATTTACATGAAATCTTGTTTTTTCTATACTATTGCAAGCATAATGTTTTACTACTGGCATTAAAAATTTTTTTATTCCAGAGACATGTGCTTTTTGCAAATTGACTCCTCCTATGAAAAGGATCAGCTCCAAATGTTTCCAGCGCTCTACCCCATCCTGGATGTCTTATGATATTTATACATGTAGAACCTATTGCATTTACACCTTTATTTAAAGCTTCTTTTCCTATAGCTTCTGCTATTTTTTCTTCAAGATGAATATCCCAACTTCAGCCACGTGTAATAGGAACAGGAAAACATGTAGACTTTCCTAAATTTACACCTCTTGGTCCATCTGTAAATTTAAAAGCTGGAATATTTAATCTTTTTTATAGCACGAGTTTTATAATAAGATAAACGATAAATAATAGGAAATAAACCATGAAATCCCCAAACACCATGCTTTAATTTAATTTTTTCATTTAAATTCATACTAGATAATAATTTATATATTTTATATTCAATATTGTTGTCATTATTTTCCATAATCACCTCTACAAGTAATACTATTTTAATAATTCTTTTTCAATATGTTTTTTGTCAAAAATTTTAATAGTATATCAATATTAGTATTTTAAAATAAAAAATTCTAACTAAATTAAACATAAATATAAATTGAATGCTTATATATTTTTATATTTCTAAGAAGATTAATATCATTGAATCAATTATATATTTTTTATTTATTATTTTTATCATATACCAACTTTCGGAGGAGGTGGGATTCGAACCCACGGTACCCGCTAAGGTACAATGGTTTTCGAGACC
>BPJL01000013.1 GCA_026004595.1 Patescibacteria group bacterium
CGCTACTTTTTAGAAAAAAGCCATACAAGATTTTTTTTAATTTTTTTTGATTTCCTAGGCGAATATATCTTGAGACTTGTGCCAAATTATTTTGATAATGTATCCATTAAGTTTATTTTTGAGCCAAAGGTGACAAATATTTATGATGTGAATTACTCAGGGCTAGAACTAATGGATGATGTAAAAAAAAGAGGAATATATAAAGCTAAAGTTGAAAGATCTCATGGATATTTTGAACACAGGAGATAGTAATTACGAAAAAGAAATAACTGTAAAAAAATTAATTCGTGGTCTTTTTATGAATTTGCTGTTTTATTATTTTGGCGACGAAGAACTTCCTGAATTTAAAAAATCTGACTCGGATAGTTTTCCCCCAATGATAAAAGTTGAATATAGGTACGATTTCTTAAAAGAAAAGGCTAAAAAGGTGCCTTTGCTATCTTCGCTCCTGAATGTATTAGAGGCAATGAGTAATATCTCTAATGGTTATAAAAGAAAAGATGTATTTGAAGGCAATTTGACTTTCATAGAAACGGAAGTTGAGCGTAATAATGATTGGATTGATATAAATATCTATTGTTCTATAAAACATGATTATTCTGAAACCGGAAATGAAGAGAATTTTTTAGAAATAAAAGTGAAAACTCAAACTTATCGTAGTTATGTTAATATATCAGTTGTCTTTTATAAATATTCTTTTTATAAAGATATCTATATGAAAGAGCGCAACTTGGATATCTTTATAAGCGATTTTGGGAAGTTTTTAACTAAATTAGGCATATTTTCTTATCATCATAGTGAATTTTTGTTTTTAGCTAAATATGCTAGGGTTATTCAAATACTTTCCTAGTAAATTTTTTTCAATTTAATCTTTCCAACAAATTCTAGCCACACAAAAATTTACTTTACTTGCTTTCGGTATCATTTATATCATGTCAAAAAACAAAGAGTCTGGTGAGTATAGTGCCAAAAACATTGTTGTGCTAGAAGGTCTGGAGGCGGTCAGAAAAAGGCCTGGGATGTATATTGGTGGTGTAGGGGAGAATGGGCTTCATCATTTAGTTTATGAGATTATAGACAATTCGGCAGACGAAGCGTTGGCTGGATTTTGTAAGAATATAAAAGTCGTGTTAGGGAAAGATGGTTATGTTAGTGTAGAAGATGACGGCAGAGGTATTCCTGTAGGAGAACATAGCAGTGGGAAAAACTCTTTAGAGATAGTATTAACTAAACTTCATGCTGGGGGCAAGTTTAATAATAATGTATACCAAATATCTGGAGGTTTGCATGGCGTCGGACTTTCTGTTGTCAATGCTCTTTCAGAACATTTGATTGTAGAAGTAAAAAGGGACGGGAAAATATATTATCAGGAATATCGCAAGGGCCAACCTATTACGGAAATAAAAGTCGTAGGCAAAACTAATAAAACAGGCACAAAAATTGCCTTTAAACCAGATAAATCTATATTTGAGACTACAGAATTTAATTCTGAACTTATAAAAAACAAACTTAAGAGCATCTCATTTTTAATAGAGGGTCTTAAAACATATTTTGAAAGCGAAATAAGCGGTGAAAAGCAAGTTTTCTATTATAAGCAAGGAATTTTAGAATTCTTAGAGAACGAAAAGTTTAGCGGAGAAGATTTAGGGATTTCAGATTTGTACTTTTTCAAAGACGAAAAAAATAATATAGAGTTAAGATTTTGCTTCAAATATTTTTCTGGCGAAGAAACTATTTTTTACACTTTTGCTAATACTATAAAGACGCCCGATGGAGGCACGCACTTAGATTCTTTTAAAAAGGGGTTTTACACCGCCGTAAAAGAATATTTTTCGTCCACGAGAAAACATAAAGATAAAAAAATAGATGTAGATGATGTTTTCAAAGGCTTTGCCGGAGTAATTTCTATCTATCTACCAAACCCTCAATTTGAGGGGCAAACTAAAAATAAATTGAATAATACTGAAATAGTGCAGTTTGTTTATAAAAATGTTTATAATTCAGTAAAAGAGCTTTTGAATAGCAGTAAAAGGATTGGCAAAGTTATTGTAGAAAGAGTTCTGTTTTTCTATGATATTAGGCAATCTGTATTGAAGGCAAGGTCTAAAAGAGTATCTAAGAGCAATTTTTATCTTAGCTCTAAGCTAGCTGATTGTTCTTCTGATGATCCTGAAGAGAGGGAGCTTTTTATAGTTGAAGGTGATTCTGCTGGAGGTACAGCTAAGCAGGCGAGAAACAGATTTTTCCAGGCGGTTTTGCCTATAAAGGGGAAAATATTGAATATAGAAAAAAGTAATTACAAAAAGGTTTCTGAAAACGAGGAGATAAAAAGCATTTTTGCTGCTATTGGTATAAGTAGAATATCTAAACATGGAATGAGCGAAGAGGATATTGAACATGTAAGATACGGCAAAATCATTATTATGACTGACGCCGATGTAGATGGTGCTCATATAAGGACTTTGCTTATGACCTTCTTCTGGAGATACATGAAGCCTCTTATTTTAGCCGGTAAAGTTTATATTGCTTTGCCGCCTCTTTTTATGCTTAGATATAAAAACAGTGAAAAATATATATGGTCATTAGGTGAACTGAATGACGAGATAACAAAAATAAAGAGCAAGGATGCCAATGCTAAATTTTATATTCAAAGATATAAGGGGCTCGGCGAGATGAATCCCGATCAGTTATTTGAAACCACTATGAACCCTAATACCAGGAAGCTAATTCAACTAACTGCTGAGAATATAAAAGAAGTTGACTATATAATCAATGCACTTATGGGCAAAGATGTGGAAAGCAGGAAGGAAATAATATATAAGTATGCCGAGAGTGCTAGAATTGATGTGTAGAGTTAGGGTGTGATTTTTATTTTACATTTTTGCCTTTTTTAGTAAAATTAAACGCATGGCTTCTTACACTCCCATTCAATCTAGCCTAAAGAGTCTAGCCAAGGAAATCATAAAAACCTATGCGAATGGAGATAGCTTTAGTTATAATAATATTGATTTTGTTTACAACATAAAAATATTGTGGTCTAATAGCAATTACGTTGCACAAGACAAAAAGAATAAGGATAAAGAAGAAGGCAAAAAAGAAAGCACAACGGATGTTAACAAGATTGGGCCAAGCGGTGCAAAAGAATTAGGAGAAAACAAAGTTAAATTGGAGTTCTCGGTTAGTTTAGATAAAGCTATGTTGGAAATGGCTGATATATTTTTCAAGCCTAAGAATGAAGAAAGTGAGGCTTCAGATTTTGCCATTATGCCTTATGTTGTGAAAAGAAATGCTTTTTTAGAGAATGTAGGTTATGGTACTGCCGCCCATACAAGCGGCGAGCTTGCTATTGAGTATTTTACTTTTCCTGCATATATAGGGCTTTCTATTGTTTTCCACGAATTAGCTCACTATGCTAATTGCCATGCTATTGAAGTGCCTAATAAGTATGTTGGCACTTTTTTGAGATCATATCGAGAAATTCTTAATAATGAATTTAATCCACTTAGAGCTGGTCTTAACGATGGTCAAAGAGTAGCTATTGACACTGGAGTGCGAAGATTTAGATATTTAAAAGGCTTGACTCTTTTTGGTATGTATGGCAGAAATAATCTAGTTAGAGCCTTCGCAGAGTATGAGGCAGAAATTACGGCATACACCTTTTCCTTTATTATGACACAACTCTTTATCAAAGCTTATAATACCTTGTTGAACAGCGATGAGCCACTTTTTGATTTTAATACTTTCATTGATATAAGAGAAGCTATCAAAAGCATTAAAAATGAATTACCTCCATTGGACGGCGAAAAAGAAAAATATAAAGTTTTTATCAATAAGTTTACAGAATATGTTCACAACGGAGTGCCTATTAAACTCATCATATTAGAAAGCTTGAGAGCTCGGCATCTTGAAAAAATAAGAAATGTATTTGTGACGAGTTTAGAGGGCGTTGTTAGGAATATAATCCCTAATTTAATGGACTACAATAATATTGGCATTAATAGAGTTTTCAATATACTCTTAGGTGAAGACAAGCAAGCTAAAAAAGCTAATATAATGGATTTATTCTCCTATTTGATGGCCGAAATGTTTCTCAGAGAATTCGTATTTTTCTTCTTTCTGAGTATTATAGAAGGCTTTGATGCTGTAAAGACCGCGAAACCTGATTCTAAAACCAAAAGTGTAGGCATCGGCAAAAAAGATGGTAGAGAATTATCGTTTTCTAAAATAGTTGTAGATTTTCTATATTATTGTTTAGAAACCAAGGGAGAAAAAGATGATATAACAGATGAAAAAAGAAATAAAGCCTTAGGGAGAATCTTCACTATGTCTTCAATGATTAGTTTTGTACAGGCAGCTTATGCTGTTTTGCAAAATCATGTTCAGTATATAGGTAATTGGGACGAAGCCGCTTCTCAAGACGTGGAGAATATCGCTCAAAGTTACATTAACTTTGTGAAATATGCGCGAGCTATAAGACAAGGCGAAATAGGGGAGGAGACGAACAAAAATATTGAATTGCATCATATACAAAAAATAATAGAATTGGCTGTAAAGTATAAAAAAATTTTAGATAATTACAAGAAAATTAAAGAAAAGAAGAAGAAACTTATTGAAAGCATAAAGAACGAGAAAACAACATCTAAAGAAGAGAGAAATAATATGTTGGAAATGCTAAACCAAGAAGTGGAGCTTTACAATCAAGAGGTTAGAAGCTTCCTGGTGCTTAATTTTAATCTTTACAATAAACTCTTAGATGAAGGCTTTTTAATGCAGCCGGTAGTTTTTGCTATTTACAAAAATATTTTTAAAGAGGATAGTTTGTCTAAAAAAGATTATAACGATGATGTTTATTTAGAGATGCTGTACAAGATAGGGGAAAAATATGAAGGAGGGCGTTCTATTTCATTTCTGCAAGATGATCTTATGGAAATAACTGTTGAGGCTTTTTCGTACTACAAAGATGAGCTTCATAGAGTTGACAAGCAAATTGAAAGATATGCAGCTTTTTCTGGAATAGTAATACCGGATGTTGTTAGTGCTTATATAAAAGGATACAGTCATTTTGATGATATTATAAAAAGCAGACAGGCCGCTATTAATAATGGTTCCTATAATCCTTTTAGTGATTACAATGCGTTTTTAAACATGATGATGTTAACTGGCTTTGGGATTAGTGATAGCTACTCTAGAATTTATAACAAAATTTTGGAAGGTGAATCAGGCATGGACAATGTACGGTCGTTAAGAGATTTATTGGCATCTGATGGCAAAAATGCCGCCTTCTTTTCTCCTTTTCTTGTAAAAAAGATCATAAAGCGTGCTAAGAATACTTGCGCAGAAATTAATAGTTATTTTATAGATACAGCTTGGGGGAATATGGAATCTAAGGCTAGAATTTTTGATTTATTTTATGTGGACGAAAGATGCCGATTTGAGTTTCATAAGGATAACACCTTTGATATCGCTAAAGGAAAATTTGGGAACGCATTTCTAGAGGCTTTAAGCAACAAAATGAAAACATTAAAAGACAATATTTTTGCATTATTGCAAGGCGATAATGAAGCTAATAGCAACGCGCAAGCAAGCCTTTGGAACACCGCAGCTTTTAGTGTTTTGACGCATATGAGCATTAGCGACTCTAATTACTTGTCTTTGCAACTTGGGGCAAATTTAAATATAGCCGAATCTGTTAACAGAGTTTTGCCTTCTGCAGGCAAAATAGAATTCTTGACAGGATTGATGGTAGATCAGAGAATGGAGCTTTCTATAAAAGAGATGATAATAAAAATCTTTAATTCTCTTTTTATGATTATATCAAAGATGTCTAGAAAAAAATACAAAGATCCCGAGCTACAACCTCATTACAATAGACTAAAATCAGAGCTATTAATAATACTAAACGCACCTAGTGAAGAGTTGCCATTAGATATATTTATTGCTGAAGCCTCTAGCAAAATTCAAGAAGCCGGGGAAAGAATGCTTGAATTTATAAACGGCCCTGCAGCAGAAAAAATAGACGCTGTAGGGAAACAAAAAGTAGCAAAGCTTCTAGGCGAAATTCAAAAAAGGCTTCAAGCAGTGGAAAAAATGGTGACGGGTGAATAATTTTGCCATCAATAAATATCTTTTTTTAAAGTAAGGCAAGACATGATTGAATTTCTTCTAGAAATCAAAAGCAGTATCAGGCAGCTTGTTTTTTAATAATTGCAGTTTTTCGGTATAATTAGTCTCATGGCCGAAGTAACCAATGTTGAAGAGCTGCCCAAGGTGCTAAAAAATAAGATCATAAGAGGGTTTTATGATGCTGATCAAAATCTAATAAACATAATGAAATTTATATTTGACTTTGTATCTGAAGATGGTGGAGGAGGAGGTGGCGGCTCTCAGCCTACCCCGCCAATGCCTCCTACAGAAAGACCGGATGATGATAATGACGCCGGCGATGATAATAAAGACAAAGACAAAGAAAAAGAAGATGAAGAAGACAGTAATTTAGAAGATACTGAAGAAGAGGATGAAAAAGGGGAAGATGAAGAAGATAAAGAAGGGGAAGATGAAGGGGAAGATGAAGGGGAAGATGAAGGGGAAGATGAAGGGGAAGATGAAGGGGAAGATGAAGGGGAAGGTGATGATGGAGAAGAAAGAGATGGAGAGGATGAAGATAGCGGTGATGATGGCGAAGACGACTTAGATAGAGACCCAGATAGTGTTCGGGAAGAAGCCAAGGATAATCCTTATATTGGGGTAAATCCTGAAATTGTTAGAAAAGCTGAAAGAGACTTAGAAAGAGAATCTAACCCAGTAAGAAGACCAGAAAATACAGTTCTTCTTTTAAACAATCTGCTATACGCAGACAATTATACTTCTGGAATAGTGATGGCAGCGTTGCTAAATGAAATTAGAGAAATCGGCATTACTTTTGATTCGAGAACAAAAGAAAAAAATACAGTTGCTACAATTCTAACAGCAAAAGAAAATGCTTTGGTCAATCGTGAGCAAAATCCGGCTCCAGCTATAAATTTAGAACAGATAAGATCAATTGAATCAGAAGATGATAGCATTATCCAAGACACTATAAGAGGCGTTTCAAAATCCCCTCGCAAGGCTAGCATAGCTAACATTACTTTAGTTGGCCTGGACACATCTGGAAGTATGTCGCCTTATATAATTAATGCTGCAAATAGATATATAGAGTCTAGAACGTCAAACCCAGGAGTTCAAAAAACGGATGACGTAGGCGTCATTTTCAAAGAGTGGGTAAAACAGATTTCTAGAGATGAAGAATTAGGTAAGTTTTTTGATTACGAAGGCAATTACGGAGAATTGCTGAAAGAAATGAGCGAAGAAATCAAAAAAGGCTTTAATTTAGAAGCTGCAAGAAGTGAAAGCGGGTCTCATGCTCTTATTAAAAAGATAAATGAGTTTCTTGGCCGCTTAGTTCAAAGTGTTAGAGTAAATAGAGACAGATTTTTGGGCAATCTTTGCGGCAGTATATATGGTAATATAGATATATTACTTTCTCAAATAAGCCATTTTGCTGGAATAGTTCATGCATCTGAATACAATACCATGGCCGCGCTTACAGTACCTCCGTTTTTTGTGGGGAATAATCAAATGCAAATTCGTGCTCAAGGCAATCCAGCTAATTTCACTGGTTTGGATTTTGCCGGACTCTCAGCCATTCAAGGTGGAGGTAATGACAACTTATATATAGTTGGCGCTGTATATGGCCTTGTTGCGAGACGCATTATTTTGACTTCATTACTTTTCTACAAGCACAAGAAAAAGGACAAAGGCCCCGTTTTATTAGACTTTATATTTAACACCCTACATATAACTGATTTTGAATATGCCTCGGCAAGTGGTTTTGCAAAAGGCTTTTTAGATGCGCTTTTGGAAGGAAAGCGTGGATTACAAAGAAACACAACAGCCGAATATTTAGATATACTTGTGCAACTTGTTGAAAAGGAAAGTGAAACAAAGGTGAAAATGTTGTCTAGACATTTAACGCATTATATGGCAAGTTATAGTGATTTTAAAGAGTTCTATGAGCAAAACAAAAACAAAATACAAAATGTTGACAGAAGTTTCAGAATAGTATATCGGCCATCTAATAAACAAGATGCTTTCACCTATTTGTATGAAGATGAAGTGATAGGCTTTGGCAAAGTTGGTTTAGGGGTATGCGCCTTTATTGGGGCTAACAGCAGAGATGAAATTATAAACGACGCTTATTTTAGCACTATGAGGGGCATAAAAGAATTTCTTTCAGAATTTATTTCTAAGAACAAAGAAGAGATGAAAAACAACAAAGATTATAATTCTTTAAAAAATGTTTTTTACGCTTTGCTTCCTTATGAAGTAAACTTCTATAATTTCAATCATGATACGATAAAAATATTGGTTGCCTTGGTTAAATTTTTCTTCTTACAATCTATTCACGAAGAAATGAAAGCAATTGGCAAAGGAATTGGGGGAAATCCAGACGAAATATTGAAAGATATGGCAGACGTTTTAAAAATTCGTAGTCAAGAAATACTGAGTAAAACTTTTGAAGGAGTAAGGAATTTTATAAGAAACGCCTCTAGCATATCAGAAGCCCTCTTGTCTAGCGGCTTAGCGAGAGAAGCAAGGTACTTGAAATCTTTAGGAGAATTTAAGTATAGAAGCAGCACCATATCTAAGACTATAATGTCCGCTAGGAATACAGAAGAGCTTTTATCCAATCTTGAAAATATTGATATGGAGCGCGCTTACAATAGAAATGAAGGAATGCGATACGAAATGCCCATAACGCCATACTTTACTTATCCCAACATATAATGTCTTAGTTTAAGCCTCTTAGCAGGCATTATAAAAAATCCTTATTTTTTACATCGGTTCTGTATTTAGTATGACCATCAAGAAAAGAGTTTTTGGGCGGTCGCAATTTAGCAATGAAATCAAGAATTTGCCTCAGGAATATGGCGATCGCATGCTTATGCAGTATCCACTCATCGATAAAGGCAATATAGGAGAAGAGCCAGCTAATAAAATATACAAAATGTATCATGTCCCCTTGTTTGCTCCGATGCATCGTTCTCTTCTTATGCCTTTTTACCATGTTATGATTACTACCCAATTAGACAATCCAATTCAAGAAGAAGAGTTCATGGAGCATATTATCAATTACAAAAGTGATATTGGCGATTATTTCTTTGAGCATATCGTAAATGCAATCAAAGAGGCACAAGAGAATCATTATGTTGTTCAGATTGCAAATCCATTTGAATTTTCCTTTTTCTGGCTAGAAAAGGGGCGCTTCTTCTTCAGAAATACTTCACCTATTGTGCTTTCGCCCTATGCTGCGCCATACTCTAGAAGTGCCATTTTTATGTCAGAAGGATACAGCGACTCATTAAGCTTTCTTTTTACCTACGTCATGGCAGAAAATGTTGAAAAAAAGCTAGCGATAAATAACTTATCTGAATGGGCTATAAAAATGAACTATCTATACCACGTTAAGGCTATCATGGGCGAATATACCGATTTTGCCTCAGAAAAGTACATGTATGAGACCTATAAGGGCGATCTATTAGACATAGAGGAGCAAATAATAGAATCCGTTTACGAATCTTTAGATACCGGCGATATGGATTACGACCCCCCGTGCCCTGCTTCTTAGAAATCTATCCAGCATGAAACATCGCTTTTATCTAGCCTACGAGTCTGCTGTTAAAAGCATGTCTATATACTACCTGCCTCAAGAAAGACAATTCTATCTGGCCCCTGATACGAGCTTGCACTACCATATTTACGAGGAAGAAGAAAACGGGTATTATACGCCCCTCAAAGTAAGTGAGCACGAGAAGGCGGCCGAAATAGTCGCTAATAGCCTTGAGGAGTTCAAGGGGCTTGATAGAGCTATTGTGGAGTACAAATCCATCATGGAAACGATCGTGAGGGAATAGAAGTAAAAGTGAACTACCATCCACCTTTAGAGGTGGAGGCTTCGTGAGAAGTTTGGTAGTTTTTGCACTACCCTTATTCTCACAGGACGGTTCACACGCCCACTACTGACTATCTGCTTTGCAGCAGACTCGCCAGCTACTTTTGCAAGTATATTTATCGCTCCGTTTATATCCGCTCGTAGATATTGTTGAGTATTGAGATAGTGCTGCCTTATGTGGTAAAGAGCATAATTGTACAGGTTTTTTGATACATGGCATAATATCCGCAGTAGTCTGTATGTTTGTTTGTTACATCTTATATGATTTTTCTGAGTTTTGTACATTTTACATCACCTGAAGAATATTAATACCATATTTTAGCAATTCATCTCCATCTTAGAGAAGATGGAGTCTTCTTGCTGAATTTTTGATAAAAGGCCTTTTTACCCGAGTATCTTTTTCTTGAGCGCTTCTTTCAAAGCTTCTGATAAGCTTGGGGCAAATTGCTTTAGATAACTAACTTCTTCTTTTGTAAGCGGACCTCCTTCAGCGAACTTTAAGACGAGGCCTTCCGCCTTCTTGAGATCTCTTTCAAATTCTGACTTATCATATTCAAGAGCACTTCCTGCCCCTATAGCAGTAGCCACCAAAACGGCTATCCCCAAAAATGCAGCAAAAAGGTCTACCCCCCCCATTACATGCACAAAATACAGTGGCCCCTTCAGGAAAGACATGAAAAAGGCGCTGGAAAGAATGGCAACAACACCACCTATTATGCCTGCAATTATTTTTAACTGACGCGCCACACTAGGCCTCATAGCAAAAACCTTGATGGCAGCGACAAGCTTATCAAACTTGCTAACTATAGGTCTTGCCCAAGCTGGCACTTTAGGGGCATTTTGCACTCTTTCTAATAACTTATCTAGTAACGAGGGGTCAAAATCACCGCTCTCAGAATAATAGCGCCTTCCTCTAGCGTAGCTTCTCAGCTTTAAAAGCCGGCTTCTTCTAGATTCAGTTCTTTGCTCCATTTCTAGTTCTGCCGCCAACTCTTCTACTTCTTCCATTTCTGGGGAATCTAAAAGTTCAGCCAACTCTTGCGATTGTTCTTCAAGACTTTCGTTTAGTACATCCACAACCTTTTCTTGAATTTCTTCTGCGGCTTCTAGAGCTGCGGCAAAATACCTTCTTGCTTCTCTGCTGTACAGAGCTCTTCTTCTGAGAGCTCTACGACCTGGAAGTTCGTATCTTCTGCGCATGCTTTAATTATACTAAAAAAATTTTTTTTAAAAAATATTTCTATCCTTGCTTTACGCCATCTATAATCTCCTTAATATATTCTTCTTTTATCTCTTCAATTTTGTCCTTTTCCTCGCTCCCTCTATCATCATCTTCTATAGCCTCTTCAAGCTCTATTTCTGCTTCTTCAATTTCCTCTAACTCATCCTCTAAATCTTTTAGCGCCTTACCTGAACTAGCAATAACTTTATCAAACTCCTCAAAAGCTTCAATAATATCTTCTATCTCGCCGCTCTCATCTGAAAAAACAGCTTTTTTTGCATTACTGTGCTCTTTATGCTTCAAAGACCCCTCCAATAAATACGCAGCAATCTTAGTTAAAATAACGGTTAAGGCCATGATAGCTAAAACACTTAATATTGTAGGCCACATAAAACTTGTGGCTCCTATTGCCGTAAACAAATGTGCCACTATTTCGTGGGCGATAAAATGAATAGTGCCGTGTAAAAAATCAAGCCTTTTTGTTATAAATAAAAAGAAATAAAACAAACCAACAGTTTCTAAAACCATAAGCAAGAAATCCATAATAAAAATAAAAACATTCTTTATGATCTTTTCTGACTTTTTTTCGTCTTTCGTTATTTTTGTAACAATTTTGATGAAGCCAAATTTTTTTAGAAATTGATACATTAATCTTGAGCTTTCATCTATAATAGCGTTTTTCTTGGTTTTTATTTTTTCTATGGCATTACTTATATTTTCCTTGCTTAATGTATCCGCAACAGACTTTAGAATTTTGAATAATGCTTTTGCTGGTTTTTCTAATATATATTCTTTGACAGTATTCAAAAAAGAAGAAACCTTGTCCGCTATGCTTTGTGCTATTTCTTTTAGACCATATAGCCGATAATCGTAATCTATGCCGGCCAATGCTTCGTAATACCTTCGTCTTCTATAATATTTACGTCTGTAATTCCTGTTTCTGCTTTCTGTTTTTTCTTTTCCGTTTTCTTTTATCATGTCAGCCAATTCTTGTATCTTCTCATTTATTTCTTCTTGTTCTAAAGCTTTTTTTACTGCATCTTTTATGTCCTCCATACTTATTTCTTTCTTTTTATCAAAAAAAGCTTTCTTGATGGTTTTGTTCCTACTAGAGGGCGCCATTCTTTTTTGCATGTATATAATTTTACAAAAAATGAGCGTGCTTGGCATTTAATTTTAGCATCAGGCAGGCATAAAAAAATCCGGCTATTTTTACATCGGTTCACATAACATTTGATATGAGCTACAAGGTAAAATTAGAGCTGCGTGACGCCGGGATCGTTGCGCTAAATTCGTATGAAGAAAAAGATGCGCTTAAGGCTAGCGGTTTTAAGTTTGACGGCCATGAGCGTGCTTGGTATTTGCCTTTATCAGATTTTGTCAAAAGCACGCGTTATTTAGAGTTTATGGCCCGCTACTTAAACTCAAACCAGGATTTTTTTGCAAAGCTAGCCGAAAAGCTAAAGGAACTAAACGCCAGCAATTTGCTCAACTACATGTTAAAGCATAATGCTTATTCAAGCTATATCAGGAACTGGATAAAGTACGAAGGGGATGCATTGGAATTAGAGCAATCTTTAAGTGTAGAGGAGGCTAAAAGCAAAATATTAGAGGCGGCAAATCAAGTTGGGCAAAACCTGTTTCAACATCAGGTTGAAGCCGCTGCTAAAATGCTTATGGCTTTCTCTTCTGGCTGTAGGGGTTTTATACTTGCCGACGCTCCAAGAGTAGGCAAAACATACGCTATACTTAGCTTCTTGAAATCTACAGGCAAAAAAGCAGTGGTTTTGGCACCGGCTTCTGTTTCTGCCATGTGGGCTAATCAGCTAAAAAGATGGGGGATAGACGGCATTGCAGTAGGATATGAGTTATTTAGGCGGCGCTATGAAAGTGAGTATCGTGATGTAGCAAAAGATTGCATACTTGTTCTAGATGAAGCCCATAAAGTTAAGAACAAATCTGCTAAAGTTACTGGGCTAGTAGAAGACGAGGCAAAAAAATCTCTATTTGTAGTGGCTGCTACTGGTACTCCATTCCAAAACTCGCCAGAAGAACTTATGACGGTTCTAAAAGTTGCACAAACAGATCATAAAATAGTGGAAATCGCTGCGGCGTGGGAGGAAATGCAGTTCGGGCGCAAAAAAGTGCGCAGGATGATTTGGAAAAACGAGGAAGCTATGCTTACTCTCCGCAAAACTTTACAGCAAAGCGACTGGTATATCCGGCGCGAGCTCAAAGAAGTGGCCCAAAATATGCCCTCAATTATTCGTGAAGTACAGGTAATAGAAGATGAAGACCTGCATTATTATTTGGCCATGATTGACAATGAACTATGCAACCTTGCAATCAAGTATATGCAAGAGGGCAAACAGAACATGGCAGACAGGGTTAACGCTGTAAGATGCGGGCTTTTCGATGACAATACAATGAGCGCATTGTTCCCTATAGCAGCTACCTTAAGGCGCCTACTTGCAAACGCAAAACTGAACGCAATTGAAGACGCCGTTGAAGCAGCAGTTGATCAAGTAGAAGAACAAGAGGGCGTTTTGTTTTTTGCTCACCATGAAGATGTCATCAATAAGCTCAAAAAAGCTGTAGAATCTGTGGCCGGTGTAGGGAGGGTTGCTATTATAGACGGCGGGATTTCACCTCAAGAAAGGCAGAGAATAGCTAATGACTTTCAGGAAGGTCGCTATAAGGCGCTTATTCTATCAACTAGAGCAGCCGGCGAAGGCCTTACTCTTTCAAGGGCTGGATTGTCTGTGTTCACAGAGTTGGATTGGAATCCCGCTGTCTTAACGCAAGCAGAAAACCGTATGATGAATATTGCGCAAGGCGGGATTACAAAAATAGCGCGCTATGTAATAGCTCCTCACTACTTAGAGAAGCGCATGGTGGAGCTTGTCAATAAGAAAGCAACAGCAGCTGAGCTTGTGTACGCTCAAAAGGGCAGCATAGCTAAAGTCCAATCGTAGCCAGCCTTTTAACCTATGTTGTGCAAGAAGTCTCCATCTTCTATAAGATGGAGATGAATTGCTCTTGAAAAAATTTCGGTTTCGGTGTATAATATTCTTAGTAGGGCTGGAACGGTCCGAATTTGCGCCTGTGGAGATCGCTAGTAAGTGGTCGTTGAAGCAGGAAGCTATCACTTCTATAAGTGAGTAGCAGTTCACATATGCCCCCTGTTCCTACGGACAGGGGGATTCTTATTGTGAGTGATAGCGAAAATTTGTTATTATATAGATAAACTAAGAGTTATCCTTCTATATGCCTTCATGTCTCACACGCATTAAACCTAGAACAGGTGTTTAGGGTTCTTCAAATCGGCTTCGTGGCATCAGTAAACTCCAATGTGCCGGAGCCAGCGGAAAATTAATAGCGATTGAAACTCTGACCGGAGGTCAAAGAGATAATCTTCTGAAGTAGGAGCGGTGGTTTTGACGTACTATACAGATTCACTCTGAAGAGGGTCTTGAGCTCATCAGCAGCGTTTGCGTTGTTTGACACATCAGCCCAGATAGTGTCAGCAACTTGGCCCTAGTGCTCTGAAGTGAAAAGCTTTCTATATAGTCTATCGCTAACACGAACCAATCGTTTTTTTGTGTCATAGGCTCTTGTTTTCTCTTGCTACAAAGGTAGCGTGAAATAATCCTTAATTATAGCAAACATTTTCTGCTTATGACGTGTAAGACTGATGGTGTTATTAGCTTGCGCTTTTGAGAGCGCGCTACACGCAATTAAGTAGAAGCCCCATAACACAAAAAAATAGCGGCCCTATATTTGTAGGGCCGCCTTAAGGAAGAAGCCTCTTTTTTTGTCCTCTGATTAGTTTGGGAGGTCAGATGGCTTAGTAAAGCCAAGATGGAAATGCTCAATTTCTTTCTGCCTTTTTTTGCTCTCTTCTTCAAGGTACATTAAGAACTGCATAGCTCCACCAAGAAAGCGGTGTATGGCGCCTTCCACAAGTTTTTCTGAGAATCCAAATTCGCAGTCTAGATGAAAGTCCCCATAAAAATGCCCGTCTCGCCAGTATACGCGTGGCCACCTTTTGCTCCTGTTCCATTCATTAGCCTTTTGAAGCGCTTCGGCATCTGACAAGAAATAAAGCCCATCGTACTTTGCTACCAAGCTCAGGATTTCTTTATTTTCGCCCTCCTTTAAAATAATCAATCTTGCCTTGATGGCCATGTCTGGAAATCCCGCCACTAAGTGAAAATCGCCATCGCCATCTACCCTGTACTTGAGCTGGTTTTTTTCCAGGTAGCGACGAATCGCTTTGTCTAGCCGCTTTTCTACGCTCGTTTTCATACCTACGTATGAAGGAACCGATGTAAAATTTGCCAGATTTCGTAGGGTGTCATGCAAGCGTTTTTGAGTGCTTTTGTAAAATGGTAAAAGACAATTATTGGACATTTTGGACAAATGGTTCCTTTTTTTCCTTTTTTGTTTCTTTTCGGTTTAAAAAGCTTTATGAAGACCGAAGTATTGAAAGAAAAAAAACACTCAAAATTATTGAGGAGAAACTATTGGAAAATCATTAAGGAATTCTTTAGTATTAATATGCTAGACGCCTGGGAAAGCGATAAAGATTATGTTATCATTTTTTCTTCAAAATTATATGGAATACCTATAAAAAGTTTTACAAAATTAGCAATAGAATTAGATAAAAACGGGAATTTGATTTTATCTATAACCAGTACTTATGATACAAAAAGTATTGACTTTCAATATTCTGA
Source organism: Patescibacteria group bacterium (assembly GCA_026004595.1). Classification (GTDB taxonomy): domain Bacteria; phylum Patescibacteriota; class WWE3; order UBA101185; family UBA10185; genus UBA8498. The sequence goes on from BPJL01000013.1 coordinate 15,947, forward strand.
AAAAGAGGCCGTTTACATTGTAAATTCTTGGAATGCAAATCAAAAATTATTAAAGGCTTATTGGGATAACGGGCTTTTTGTGACTAATTTTTATTTAGAAACTCCAGAAGAAATATCAAAAGGTTTTATTCATAATGTCTTGATGAAATACTTAGTTTATAGCGCAAAGTTTATTGGATATCTTTATCGAAAATCGATTAGGAAAATTGCTGATAGTTGTCTAGATAATTCAAAAATCTCGTTGTTTGGGCAGTGAACTACCCGCCACTTATAGAAGTGGGGGCTTCCTGCTTCATTGAGTGCAAACCGCACTCTCCACAGGCGTAAGTTCGGGTCGTTCCAACCCTACCGCTCGTAAGGTGAGCGAACCCGTAATTCTCATAGTAATAATCATATACCGAAATTGAAATTTGTCAATAGCAATTCATCTCCACCTTACAGAAAATGGAGACTTCTTGCTATAATGTTGTTAAAGATGTAAATACTCCAATTTGCAATATCTACAATGCAAGATAGTTTGTGTATTAATTTTCTTTAAACATCCTGTTTTTTGTATAATTTGTATGTGCGAAGGGGATATTCTCATATTCGGAAAAATCAAGCAAAAAGCAAATTTGCGCCATTTAGATGGCGGTGTTTTGCTAAGAAAATTATAAAGTTGTATTCATACAATGAAATAGGAAGCACTCTTTTTATGGAAGCTATCAACGCTAGAGCTCGCATTAAGGATGACAGGCAAGAGTATGATACAACTGATTTGGGTTTGATATTTATAGATCAATACATCCAGAACTTAGATGAACAAATTGCTAAAAAACTAAGGCTTGTAGGTGGCGCTATAGATGAAAATGAGCAAACCATTAGATTGGCTCTAAGAAATACTTTAGATATTTTTTACGATAAAAGTGCTGAAGAAATATATGATATTCCAACTGAAGAAATATTGGAAGAAATCTCGGCGGAACACGAGGCGGCCAAAGAAGCTGCATGGCTTGATATAGAAGAAAGAGTAGAAGAAGAATTTGAGCCAGAGAGATTTAATTGGCTATTATATTCTCGCGACCATTTCAGGGCTTTACAAAGAAATGCACGCATGATCTTGAATAAGCAAAAAAGAGAAAAAAGATTGCCGCGTGAGGCAAATATCGGAATTGAGAATGCTTTATATATAGCGAGTATTCCTGATTTAATTACCATGCCTGATTATCAGTTTATTATTGCTCTTTCTGATATTTTAGGTAGAGAAGTAAACTGGAGAGAACTTAACTTAAGAAGCGCTTTGGGTTTTTACGGGAAAAATAGGATACCAAAAGGAGTTGTAAACCAAGCTATTGAAAAGGCACTTATAGCAACATTTGATAGACTTGAAAAAATATTTGAAGATTTATTAAAAGAGCTTTGGAAAGAGGAGCCTGTCGATGAAAGATATTGGGAAGAACAGGAATTAGAAGAATACAGAAGAGAACACTGGGATTATCTAAAAAGCGAAGGATGGATAGATGACGATGAATAAATTGAGTAAGATAAGTTGTAATTGATATGTCAATCTATAACTGATATAACTCTGAAAGATATTTATAAACATAAAGCGATGCTTGTTCTGATGGGAGTTCTTCTATGCTTTCGATAACTTCGTCGGTTAAATTTCTAACAAAATCATCAATAGCCTCACGTTCCTCTGGCTCGGCAGAATAATAGTAATCTAATGTCCATAACAAATGTTGCCCCGTAGTCTCCATGTATCTCAAGCTTTACCGAAAAAAATTTTTCCATTTTTATAATCTTATTTTTTAAGCTAGACAGGAGCTTCTGATGTTTGCTCAGGTATATTACCTCCTTGTTGTGCTGATAAAGTATTTATAGTGCTGTAATTATATATCTCAGAAAATCCAGCATAAACACCTCCCAAAAAGTTGCCGAAAGACTGCTGTGGCATATAGTCATACTTAGTAAGTCTTTTGTTAATTACCGGCCAAGCGGTTTGTGGGAAACAGGTGTTTTCAAATAAATCTTCCCAATAAAACTTGGGCTGCACGTTATAAGAATTTTTCATAAGTTTAAACCCGATCGTGTCATTAGCAAAAAAGAGGTATCTTAGTTGTCTAGTGATTTTGTTATTATTTACTTGTACTAAGATATCTATTTTCATATCGCTTATAAAGGACATAGGAGGGCAAGAATAGACAGGTTCTGGAACAAAAGTTCTTGTGTTGTCTGGTTTATAAGCTTGATATACTCCATATTTGCCAGCTATGATATAGTTCGGATGTGGGAGCGGGAAGCCTTCTAATCTCGTTTCGTTGTTTTGGGTATCTGCAACTTCTGCAAAAAATCCGGAAGAAAGCATAAAGTCCATAATGAGTGCTTCATAATAAGGGAATCCTCCCGTGTGTGTATAAAAGTTGTCTGTCTGGGAGGGGAGCGCCGCATTCGCCTTCTAAGTAGTCTATGCTGTTGATTATGCTAAACATGCCGGTTAGTTGTCTTTTATATTTAGTGAAGTAGTAGAATGTGCCTTCGCCGAGGGCCGGGTCAGTTAATCCATAGTTAATATCAAGCATGCCGTATGCTATAGTCTACGCTTCCTCGCCATCCGCCAACGCCTCTTATCATTGTTCGGCCAGTTAGGAGGCAGAATGCTTCTGCACTTCTGCGTCAGTCATATCAGTGGTGATACAGGATTGTTTGCATTCGAGCCATGGGTAAGAGTTTGGGCGTAATGCGGGGTCTGTATGCCGATCTTTCTTAGTGGCGATGTTAGGGTATTCTATAGTTCCCCCCACCATGCTAGGGATGAACAATTCTTTAGCCAAGTCGGCTGTAATCTTGCAGAAGTTTTCGCTACATGCGGCATAAAGATACCTCTAAATCGCTTTATTTACGGAAAAGGCAAACAATGTTCTTGTATAGAACATACTGTTTCAGATGTACACTAGAAAAATTGGGCGTGTAGGAAAGGCAAATCGCTGTGCGGGTAATTCGGGGGGAGGCCTAGTTTGGGTTTGTTGGGTTATATTCCTTCACAAACTATCCTGCTTTATGAGGGGAATTTCCCATGCAGCATGTGGCTTTTATGTGGGTGAATTCCATAAAATACCGGAGAATATAGAGAAGCGTGAATTGCTCGTCCTTTGGTAAGCAGCCGCCCTGCTCCATCATCGTACTCCCAATATATTGTTTAAGTCATGATAATATTCGTTTGCTCGAATCAACTGGGTACAAAACATAGCTCGTGTACAGAAAAGTGCCGCCAGGGCGCTGGATAGTTGTTTATGACGTCGCATTGTCATTTTTTACAGAAGCTGAAAGGTTATATTTCAGTATGCGAGAACTTGCGATCTACGAATTCTGGTTTCGCAAAGTAATTGAACATCAGATAAAAAT
>BPJL01000014.1 GCA_026004595.1 Patescibacteria group bacterium
TAAAGTACTGAATAGGCGCGAGGCATGAAAGTAAAGGGGCTTGAAAGGGGGGGGTACCCAAAAAAGTAGCTTTTTAGGGTACTTTTTTTGGGTACTTTTTTAGGTTTACCCCGCAAACTAAAAACCACAAACTATGAAAAAAGATTAAACCCCGTGAATGTATCATTCAAGCTCCGGAAAGGCAAAAAGAAAAACACAATCTATGTGCGTGTGTGCATAGGTGGTGAAACAGCCGATGCAAGTACATTCATTCAGGTAGAGCCTTGGCAAAAGTGGGCAAGAAACAGGGTAACCGGTGAAGGCTCAAAAACGAAAAATGCCAAGCTGCTAAAAATCAAAGCTCACATAGTAGATATTTATGAGCAATTGACTTTGCAGCACGGGCAAGTAACTGCAAGGCAGGTAGTAGATGCCTTCACCGGTAAGAGCAGGAGCAGGGGCATAAGGGACTTGCTACAAGACTTCAGAAAAGAGCTTTCAAAAAGAAGTGTGAAGGAATCTACAAAAAGAGCTTATGGCTACTGCTGCAAGGTGCTTGAAAGAGAATTTGAAGCAACCGGTATCGAAGCCCCGGAGCAAATCGACGTTCGTTTTTTTGAGCACTTAGAAACCCGTTACAATCATTCAGCTGCACAGCAGATTATACGCTTTACAAATCGCTTTCTTGAGTTTTGTTCTCTAAAAAGAATTGAATACAAGAGCCGCAAGCGTGCACGTATGACAAGCTATCTGACAAAAAAACAACTAAAAGAGCTTGCTTCATTGAATGTAGAAAAAGAGCTGAAGGACACAAAGCGGCTTCTTCTTCTTATCACAAAAACAGGGCTTCAAATCAAAGACTTTAAAGAGCTTAGAAGTGAGAACATAGAAAAGGAAGACGGCATGCTCTGGCTTGTGAAGCAAAGAGCCAAAACCGGGCACACCTTGATAGTGCCCATAAGCCCTGAAACGCTCAAAGAACTGCTTTATTTCATGAAAAAGGGTATCCCTTCACCGGATACCCTCTATTATCGATTTAAGAAGCTTTCAGAGCTCTTGGGTTTTGAAGTAAACGCGCGTATTGCACGTAAAACAGCCGGCATGCTCTGGCTAAATGAAGGCTACAGTATAGAAAGCGTTTCAAAAATGCTGGGGCACTCGAATATAAGCACAACGGAAAGGCACTATGCCGCTGTATTGAAGCAGCGCATCAAGGCAGAGTATAGGAAACTATTTGATTTTTAGTTTCTTTACTTCAATCACTGTTTTTGGGGGGCAAGGGCTTACCTTGTCCCTCAATATGAAGCCAGCCACAACCCCAAGGCTAAACGAAACTATCCAAGGGGCTATTTTCCGTATTATCCAAAGCATTTATTCTTCTGTAATAGTAGTAAATACCCAACAAAACCATGACAATAGCCATGGTAAAATATACAATTTGCAGAGTTCTAACTGTTTTCAGCATTTTTTTCCTTTTTAGGTCCGTACAGAAGGAAAGGGATACTAATCGTGAAAAGGGGCATAGCCTCGGAAAGTGAAGCAATACCGCTCATAACAAAGAAAATCGATAAAAGAAGTATAAAAACTGCTATAAAAGTGCTTAAAATATGTTTTCTGATGTTCGATAGCTTAAACATTTCGCTTCATGATTGTTCTGATCTCTGTTAGTATCTCTTTCACTGACTGCATCTCAAGAAGTAGTGATTTATATTCTAATCTAAGCTCTTCTATCTGTTTGTCTTTGAGCTTCTCTCTTTCTTCAAGCTTTGTTATCCTTTCCCTTACTGCGATGTAAGAGGCTATTGAAGCAAAAAGCCCTGTAAGTATCGTTTCCATTACTTGCATTACATCATTGTTATTTCAGGCATTGAAACATATCTGAAAACAGCCGTAACACGTGGATACGAGTACCCGAACTCTTGGCTCCAATACGATCCCATGTCCGTTTCCATGAACAGCATAACTTCCGTAGAACCATTTCCTTTAGAAAAGACCTGAAAGCCTAAGCGATCGGGGTAATTTGTGTAATAGGCATAACCGGTGTAATAGCCGCTTGAGCCCCCATAGCCTATGTGTTGGTAGTCATGATGTGAAAGCCCCTGAAAGTGCATGTGGCTTTCTATGAAAATATCGACCAGCTCCGGTATTGAAACATACTTGAACATGAGCAAGCGATCTGTACCTGCACTTTCCATCTGATCAAGCGAAACATCAAATACAACTTCATGAATGTCTCTACCATCTACCCACTTGCGCGGGTACAAAATAGGGCTTGTGCTGTAGTCCGGAAGCTCTAAGCTTCCACCGCTTCCATTTTTTCCATTATTTCCACTTCCTGCCGGTAAATACATGTTTTTTTGATTTTAGTAATTGAAAACAGCTGAAAACCATCCACCTATAATCTGAAAACCGGGGTACGGTTTTCCGTTGGGTACAAATGCATAAGCCATACCTTCCGGTATTGTAAAATAGAAGTCTTCACCTTCAACTTCAACAGCTCCATAACCGGGGTAAGCGTAAATTGTTCCGCAAGCAAACCCGGGTTGTACTTCAGCAAAGTCCGTATTGTCAAAGCTTATGATTCTGTTACGTATGCTCTTTGCTACTCCACAGTCCATTAGTCAAGTCTTTTAAGAACAAATGAAACAAGAAGAATAAGTAAAGCAAGTAAGGCAAGCTTCTTTAAGCTTTCATCAGAAAGTGAAACCTCGTGCTTTACCTGTATGCTCCCATCTTCTTGTATTATTTTTGAAATGTTCTCAAGCATAGTCCAAGTGTGTTTTGATTTGTTCAATATTGTAGAGCTTATACAATGCTTCATGAAAAACAGGCTCTCCAAAGTATTTTTGAACCGCCTGTTCAAGTCTTTCATCAAAGATTCCATCAACGGCTCCCTGCCAGCCGAACTTTTTTAGAAGAAACGCCTGAAGCTTGGCTACTTCTTTGCCCCGGCTCCCTTTTCGTAAAGGGTAAGTACCTGTAAAATTACTTTCCGGAGCCGGTTCCGTTTCTTCTACTTCTTGTGCTTCTTTTTCAAGCTGCTTTTTTTTGTAGATGTGGTATGCATACGCTGCTACTGCTAAAACCACAATTGATGCGATAATAAGTATTGTTTTTCTACTCATTGTTTTTGAAGCGTTTAATGATTGAAAGCATTTGTTCTTTTGAAATGAATTCGTCCGGATACGGAATCACAAAAGGAAGCCCGGAGCGCTCATAAGCTGTTTTTAGTGCTTTGTCTGTTTGATCACCCCAAATTCCATCAACCGGTCCGGGGTTCCATCCTTTATTCTTCAGCAAGCTCTGAAGCTCTTTGATGTCTTCATGAATACATCCTTTTTTGAGTGGGTAACTGCAGGGTTTGTATTTAGAGCTCACAGAAGGCTTAATAAAGCTTTTTACCTTGTCTGTGATTTCAGCCGGTGTTATGTCTTTATTTTTCTTGTATTCTTTGAACACAAGGTAAGCCAGAGCCCCAAGCCCGCACAATACGAATAAAGTTGTTAGTGTTCTCATTTCAAGCTGTTGATTATAGATGACACTTTAGCAAGCTCTTCATCATTCATAAAATCAGCTAAGAATGATTCAAGCGTTTTTCCTGTTTGTTGTATGAACGCTTCACGTAGTTTTCTTAGCCTTTCTTTTGTTCCAAGACGCTTTAATGTATCGTAAACGGCTTCTTCATCATCATTCCAGAAGCCCTTGGCGTTCAAGATACGCATCACGTCGGCGCCCGGGTCGTATGTGTCTGCGACCCCGGAACTGGTACCGGTACCGGTACCGGTACTTTCAACAGTGCCGGTTAGTGGGTTCACGTTTTCAACATCAAGCAAAAGCTTTGATTTTTTCTTGTTTTTCAAGTAAACAAGAATACCCACCATCAAAACAGCTGCAAAAATGCTTATTATCAGAAACTTTTTCATTTTACCATCTTGTAAACTCTTGCTCCTTTTTCTGCAATATCAAGCGAATGCCCCGGGTTTTCAGCGGCTTTTTTTATTCCCAAAATCAGAAGCACTAAAACGACCCCCACCACGACAACGCCCAAGATAACAAGCCCCCGGGCTACGTCGGCTGTGCCCTGAAGTGCTCCTGTGAAAGATTCTTTTTCTTGTTCTTGCCTTGCTTTTAGTATCAAGCCGGCTGCTATAGCAGCCGCTCCGGCAATAAATGCTTCTTTCATTTTACAATACGTATCGTTACAACCACAAGCAGTATGGCAACAATCAAAGCAGCTAAGTAGAAGCTTTTTCCTATTTTGCCTATGCTCTTGTCTGTTTCTACAAATGTATCTGCAATGCTTCCCAGCGTACCGCCTTCTATGTTTATCCCTTCGTCTCTCATGAAACTACGAAGCTTTGCAGTGTTTGCCCTGTCGCTCCCTGCTCTTTGCCAGTATTTTAAAAAAGCCTCTCTTGCCGCACTTGCGCCATGCTCTTCTTTCAGCGATAAATACCAGTTAATCCACTCCTGATCCGGGCTTGTGACGGTAGGAAACTTCATTTCTTTCTTGTTTTTGCCTTCTTTTTAGTCTTTTTAGCTGAAGCTTTAGGCTTGCTTTTGTGCCATTCTTTTGCCGCTTCCTTCAAAAGAGCTGCACGCTCTTTTTCAAGCTTCAAAATCTTTTCCTTCTTAGAAGCGTCTTTTATCCAGCTGTACCGGTTGTTTGCATTGATTCGTGCCATGCTTTTTGTATTTTTTTTGTTAGCACATTTACTTTTTGATCAAGCTCTTTAAGACGTTCATTTAGCTGTTCCCTGTGTTTGTAGCCTAAATAGCTAAGAATAATAGCCGCCAATGCTATAAGCACAATCAAAATCAATTTTTTTTTACGCTTTCAGGGGGTGGAAATTTAGCCATGCGGTTTAGCCAGCCTCTTAGAAATACTGCCTGTGACGGGTCTGCAGCTACAATGTCTTTGAAATGTTGAACGCGGGCTTCATATAAGAGTTCGTATGCCCGGGCGCCAAGCTTGTTGATATGTTTTACTTCTGAATCACTCAAAGGCTTAGTGCTTGGTGTAAGCCCCAGCGCACGCCTTGCCCGGTACAAGCCCCAGCCTCCGGAGCCCCAATACCAGTCTGCCAACATTTCAGCCGTAAGCCCAAACTTTATTTGATCGCCTTTGACTTTATTCCAGAACCACTTAGCTACATGTTCGGCATGCTCTTTTGTCAATAGCTTGATGTCATTACATGTAATGACACCGTCGCCGTCGAGATCCCATCCCAAACTTTGCCACGTTTTTAAAGTTACGCCTAAATTCGTGCACCCACCACGATCATTGGGATGATTTACGTAACCGCCTTCAAAGTCCGGTATTCTCTTAAACCAACTCCGGAAGTCTGCCATAGGTCATTGTTTTGTTATTGAAGTTCTGTATGTAGTCATATAAAAGCGTTGCTCTTATTCTTGAAAGGTTGTTATCACTAAGAACCTTTGTAAGAGCATACACAGCCTCAATGCTTGGGAACCCGGCTTTAAGGAACCAACTCACAGCCTGCAGATCTGCTACTACTTCACTGTTTGTGTGCCAGTAATAATGTGCGTATTCATGAAGAAGAATGAACACAATGATAGGAAGGCTTAGGTGCTGAAGCTGTCTTTTGTCAAGCTCTACAGTACCGTCTTTCCTGTTCACACGGGCAGGGGTGTTCTCAAGCGTTTTGCAAATGAAATTGAAGCCTCCTATTGAGTAGCGCCCGGGTTCAAGCGTCTTTATGTTTTTAGCAACAGAAATAGCAGAAGCGACAAACTCATTTTCAACATACACACGTAAAGGCTTGACCTTTTTCAAGTCAAAAGAAACAGAATCAATTTCAACTTCTTCAAAAGTAACCGGTAATTGTATTGTTATCTTTTTTCGCTCCGGCACACGTCGCTTAAAAAGAAGCAAGCCGGTGTCCGGGTCCCTGACAACCACAGAGCCAAAGGCTTCACCTACGATAACAACCGGTTGTGATTTAGTTTCTATTCTCATTTTTTTAGCATTACGATCAACAATAAAACTACAAGAGCCCCGATCGCAATAATCATTGTTTTGTCTTCCTTCTTCTCCGTTTGTTCAGTAGGGATAACTACTACCGGGGCAGGGGTGGAGTTAGAAGGCACCGGGTTATTGTTAGAACCTCCTGTTTTTACCTTGTTGAATACATCAACTACGTTACCGGCGGCTAAGGAAAGTTTTGATATTCCGGAGGCAATCGTATCTACGTTAAACTTTTTTCTTTCCTCACCGGGATAAATGGGACTAATTGCTATCATTTTTGCGTCTTTTATAGATTACGTAGAAGACAACAGCTAAAATCAGAGCTAATCCAAGCCAAATCCATTTGTTTTGCTTTGCTTTTTCAATTGCTTGCTCACTCATTGTTTTTGTGATGCTCAACTGTTGCTCTTTTGTTTGGTTTTCTGTGCTCATTGATTCAGTTAGTTTTTGAATTTCTTTTACCTTTTCGTTATCTCTGTAACCTTCCATCATTTTATTTTGGGCAAGTCTTATTGCATAGTAAGGATCCGGTATAGCAGCCATATTGTTAAAATTGCTAATGAAATTAGAATTACCTTTTTAGTGACATTTGGGGCTTCCTGTGATATGACTTCTTCTTGTGTTTGCTTTTTCAAACTGTCTATTTCGTTATTGATAGACTGAATTTTTTCTTGAGCTTCTTTGTGTTCTTTTACACATGAACCCGGTATACCAAAGAAGAAGGTACAGTTCTCATCAAATTTTTTGATTTGAACCGGTTCAAGCCCGGCTTGATTTCGTAGATAGTTTATTTCTAATTCAGAAGCTTCTAAATCATTGTTGAGTTGTTTAAGCTTCTGTTTGTACAAAGCGCCTGAAACAGTCCATTCTGCAACCTTTTTTGAAAGGTTCTTTTGAAAATTGTTTCCTATGTTTAAGAAAGGGTCCATTAGCGTTTGATGAAAAAGAACCATATAGCAACTACAAGCAAGATTACCAAAACAGCAACTACTGTTTTTTTCTTCTTGCAATCACATGGTTTACCTGCGCACTTACATTTAACCGGTTCAGCCTCCGGTGTGCTTGTGATTGTTTGAACTCCTTCCGGCTCTTGCTCTTGCACCGGTGGTGTAGGGAACCCGGGTAAAGTCTTGATGGGCTCCGGCTCTTGCACCGGTGGTGCACAGCGCATCCATGGTGCCGGATTATCCGGACAGCTGTAGGGCTTTTCTGGGAAGCCGGGCATGATTTTGATAGGCGCCGGCTCTTTCACCGGTTCAATGAACGGATCACTTATCAAAGGCAGGCTTTTGATATAATTACTGTACTGCCTTTTCGCCTCTCGTTCAATTCTTTTTTGAAGTCTTATTTTTTTGAGGTCTTCAAACTCTATCATTTGAAAATGAATTTTATTGCGATAATACCCACAATAAGCAGAGCAGCTATAATTAGAACTTGTTTCTTTGATTCTTCTGCTTCTTGAAGTTTTCTTAATTCAACAATGTTGTTAGCGAAATTCTGAAAGCCTTGCTCAAGCGTTATGCTCTTTTGTATGTAAAGCTGGTTGGTTTGCTCTTTGACTTGTTTAAGCCTCTCTTGCTCGCTTAAATAGCCAAAACGTGCTGCATCTCTTTGATAAGAAGCTGCTTTCTTGTTGTTTCCACTTGTGAATATGTTAGCAATAGAGCTTACTGCCCCGGCAATAGCTTCTACCATATCATATTGATTTTAAAACATCCCTATCCGGGTGTAGCTTCAACAGTGAATAGTAAGCCACATCAGATTTACCGGCTGCCTTCATTCTTTCAAGCCATTTCTCTGTATTTTGTATAAGATCTACTAAAGAATGAGAAACAAAGCCCTGCTTCCTCAACAGGTCGTCCAAAGCGCCCGGATTTGATTTGGCTATGTATTCTATAAGAAGCCTTAAACGCATACTACAATGTAGTTTTAAAAGGGCTGCCATAGGCAGCCCATGTGATTAGAATTAGACGCTCTTAATTGGATTTTGCCCAATAACAGCCAAAGACAAGTCAGCTTTAGCCGCCACAAAGAAAATCAAGGTTAGCGAGGTATTACTCAAAACCTTGGTTCGAAGTGTGACTTTCCCGTCCAAAGGAAACTTGATTCCGGGCAAGTCAATTTCATTGTCACGCTGTTGATTTACGCTTCTGAATCGTAAAGGCTGCAAGGTGCTCTTTTCGGATGAACCTATGTCTTCACGCTCAAAAATAAGCGTATTACGAACTTGATTTGGGTTGTCAGTTAAAAACTTGATTCCCTTTACCAAAAGCGGGTTGGTGCTAACCTGTTGCAAAAGCTGTGTGTATTCTACTTCTTCACAACCTACTGTTACATTAGCAGGTAACCCAAAATTGGGTTTAAACAGATTCTTATACGCACCAAAAATAGAAACGTCTTCATCAGTTGTTCCGGTGTTGTTTACATTGATTACAAAGCTTGTTTCTGCAAAAGTAAGCTTCTTGTTTCCCTCGTAGTTGTTGTACTGTTCAAATTCGTACTCGTAGGGATCGCCCGAGTAGTTAGAAAAATACTTTTCGGCTTCTTGTTCTAATTTTTTCAAGTAATTCATAGCTCTTTACTTTTAAAATGTAGCCTCCCATTTCTTTTAAGTGCTTGGGGTTCGCACTTTTCTCTTTCATCTTTCACTGCAAAAACAAAAAAATAAGCGTTCTATAAAAAGAATAGAACGCTGCTAAAAAGAAACGTATTTTGAAACTATTTTGAAAGGTAAAGCCCCGCGCGCTGTTCTATGAAGAAATTTATAGCTTCTTCTTCATTCAATCGCTCTTCAGCTTGTATTCTCTTAAGAACTGCATTGTTACTGTATAGGTACTTTTTACACGCTCTTTTGAAAGCGTCGTAAGTAGCCCCTATAATTTTGAATTTGTCTGTAAGCACGTAAAGATAGAAGTACTTATTACCGTTCATATACTGTTCATCGATAATTAAAGAAGCTATCTTGAAAAGCTCGTATTTGTCGCTCAAGCGCTCTTTGAACGTGTCCGGAGCTCTCTAAATCTTTGTGCATTCTGAAAATAGTAGAGTTCTGAAAGATTCTTGTATAAACAGCTCGCAAACTCTGATAATGAAGTATAATGTCTAAGTTTTTATGCCTGTTTGTCGTTATTACGCCCAGTAGCTCTTTAAGCTCTGTAGCGTCTGTTACGTACTTATTGAAGTCCTCAAGCAGAAGTATTCCGTTTCTGTAGCTTTGCAGGATTTGTTTTAAAAGCTCTACTTTTTCAGAGGTTGCAAGCTCGTTTCCGTGTTTGTCAATAGCCGGTACACGCACAATAGCCGGTCCCTTGTAAAAAGCATACTCTTGTATGTAATCCGGGGCAATGGGTCGATAATGGCTAAGCTCCGGATCAAGTGATGCATCGTATATCAAGACCTTTCGCCCGCGTTTTACTTGAGCCGCAAGCTCTTTACGCGTTGTATAAGTCTTACCCGTGCCTTTCGCTCCAATAACTGTCATTAAAGCCGGTTCTCTCATTTGTTCTCTTTGTTTTGTTCTTTTGACTTTTTGAGCTCGCTTAGAAGTTTCTTGTTTTCGTTCTTTATGCTCTGTGCTGTGATGTACATGGTGAAGGCAAACATAATTACCCCAAAAACAAGAGCGCTTTCAGGGCTTATCGTTACGTTTCTTTTCTCAAGAACCTTTGAAAGAGGGTCTTCAAGTAGTTTTATTTGTCTTGAGGCTGTTTCTTCAAGCTTCTTGCGCGTGTTCTCGTTCGCTTTGTTTACTACTTCTTCAAGCTCCGGTTCTTCTTCTACTTCCTTCTTATCAATAGAAACGAAGTTGTATGTGAGCTCAACGCTGGCAAATTCCGCTATTGTTAAGAGCTGCCGGGTTGAGAAGTCTATTGTTTCTTTGTCTGCTTTAACTGTTACCTGTCCCGGGTTTGGGTTTGGAACCGTTTTAAACTCCGGAATAGGAATGTCTAAATCTATAATGTCTTCTTCTTCTTCAATCACTGAAGAACGCTGTGAAGAACGTTCTATAACTGGCTCTGACAAGGGACTAACTTCTTCCGGGTCCGGTAAGGGTATAAATTCAGCCTCCGGGTTTGTGGGTTCTTTTTCTTTTCCCATGTTTTCAATGTCCACAAAGTCGGTTTGTTCTGTTTTGTATTCAAGGGGGGCTTCTGTTTGCTCTTTCATATCAAACGACTTTATTCGTTCTATGTCCTCTTTGAAGTTGTAAAAATTGTTCTCATACCAGCTTTTTGCCGTTTTGTATTGAGTGTAAATAGAACCCTTACTTTTCCTGTTTAGTAGTTCAGCGATTTTCTGAAAATTGAAGCCTTCTTCATGAAGAAGAAAGATAGCCGCAAAACGCGCCCGGCTCAAAAGCTCGTTTTGAAGCCCTTTCTTAGCTTCAAGAAGCGCTTCCAAGTCAATATTGTAGTACCGGCATACTCTATTTAAGATCTCCATCGGCAAGCATTGATAAGAGTTCTTCAAGTGTAATAGAACGCACTACACCGGTGTAGGACAAGATAAAAACAGTGATTTTCTCACGCCGTTCTATAGCTATTTTGAGCTCCGGGTAAGTGTTCTCAAGCTTGAAAAAAACGTTTTCCACCTGCGAGCTAAAACTACCAAGCAAGCGCCCAAGGGGTCCAACGCTTTTTGAGAGTTCATTCAGAACATCCACAAGAGACGCACGCCGGTATGGTTCTATAAAACGAATACCGGTACTGTTCCTAACTGTGATACTTACGCCTATTTCGTCGTTTTCTTGCCTTTGTACAAGTATTTGAATTTTTCCGTTGTGCTTCTGCTCCTGCTCTTGCCAGTATAGCTCGAGGTTATTTAGAGCATCCGGGGGTATTTGTGAGAGAATAAACTTGAGCATGTTACTTGTGTTTTTTGCGCAAACAAAGAAAGAAACAAGGTAAAAGAAACAGTAAGAAACAAAAAGAAACCGCAAACCCGGCGCAAAACACCGTTAAAAGTTATACAAAAAGGAAAAGTTTTTAACTTTAAAGAAAAAAACATGAAGGAAGTAACTACATACTTACCGGAGGATGTGAAAGAAAAACTCAAGCTCAAAGCCCGTGAAGCAGGGGTAAGCTTGAGTACTTATATTCGTATCATTCTTTTAAAAAGCCTTAGGGACCCCGAAGGAGCCCCTAAGACCTCTAAGTAAGTGCAAGCGCGTAAAGCTTGTATTGATACATACTATTACCGGTTATCAAACAAAGGGCAAGCGCCTGCGCTTTTGTAAGTGTTATTGCATCCTTGGGTTTTACAGAGCTGAATTTTTCTAAAATTTCAATTGAGAGAAGGTAAAGAAGGCGCTCTTGGGGCTTATATGATGTTAAACCGGCTCTTTCAATTTCAAGAAGCTTTTCTTGAATCTCTATGTATTCATATTCTTCAAGAGAGAGCTTTACCTTTCCGGATTTTGTCAGTCGAGCATCCATAATTTTAGTTGTTTTGAGTTGTTCTCTTTTTTCTTTGGAGCTCTTGTTTTTGGCTTGTATTCATTCAAAAAGAAGGAAAAGAGCTCCGGAAGGTGTATGTTGAACGTTTCGCTTATCATGTCGTAATACTCTGCTGAAAACGACTTGTAAGCCTCTTTGAAACTTACTAAACTGCTGTGTTGAGATTTTGAAAATATCTCCCAGCATGCACGCATCATTACGGGGTTGTATAGCTTTTTATGAAGTTTCATATCCTACTAAGCGTTTAGGGTGTAGAATACTTTTTTCTTGAAAGAAGGTATTTTCCGGGCTGTTACGATTACGAAAGGATCAAGAATTGAAACAGCTTTATTTAGCTGCTCTTCATCGCGTGCTCTCACTTTGATTTCAACGCTTTCTTCTGTTTCCTTTACAGCGATGTAATCACGAACTTTTTCACCTTTCAGCTCTTCAAGAAGAAGCTTTTTAAAGAGCCCCAAGGGTTTAGTTTTTACAAGCGCTTCACTGTTTAGCGCTTCTGAATAGTTCAGAGGTTTAGAAGAAAGAAGGTTTCTAATCTTTACTTGCGCCTCAATAAGAAGCTCTTCTAAGTAGTCTATTGAAGAATGATTGAGTGAATTGTAAACCCAAGGCGTGAACTCATACTCGAGCTCAAAGTCTCTATGGATGAAGAGCGTAAAAACAAGTATATCTTCTTCCTTGGTTGGTCCGCAGAGGTATAGCCTGAAGTTGTTGGCTTTTTCGAAATACCGGGCATTTATGAGAACACCTTGGATAAAACGCCGTTTGAGACGCTCAAAAATACCGTAGTTTGAATCAAGAAAACCTTTGTCATATCCGTAGCCCTCTTTGTGGCGCTTAGGATTGTTCCATGTGAATTCCCAGCGCCAAATGGAGCCCTCACGCCCAAATTTAGCGTACCCTTTTCCAAGTCTTTTTTTGAGTCCTGTTGTTTTTTTGTTTTCCATACTGTATATTTGTTTTGTGTTGGTTAATAGCCTTCACATACTGTATATTTGTTTGGCGCCCGGCTCTTTGCCGGGTGCTTTTTTTTTACCGGTTGCCGCCGGTTTTTTTTTCTGCTTGGCTCTTTACTGTTTCTTCTTGTCTCTTTAGTCTCTTGTCTCTACTTTGTCTCTTCTATTAAGCTTCATTTGAGACAATAGAGACAGGAAACAAGGGAGACAAGTTTTTAGCTACGTAGTAGCTAACTGAAACAGTCCAGCGATAAACGAAAACTATAAGCATACACCTTTCCCACCCTGCCGGTGTTCTCTTTTCCGGCAGCAATCATAAAGAGCAAGCAAGAGGCGCGCTACTCTTGCTTTAATATGTCAAAAGATTAGTTTTCCTGCTCTTTCTTCTCTTCTTCTAATGATTTGATATACATCTGAATAGCCTTTTCTATTTCAGCACTTAGATTTGTGCTCTCTCCTTTCTGGTACCGCTTCTTGGCTATGTGTAGCTCGAGTTGATACCTCAAATCATCAGAAACACGTACATGCAATACTGTCTTTCCCATGAACATGCTATTTTTGTATATTGTTATATAATTACATTATTACTTTGGCACGTATTTCGTTTGGTATCAATTATTGAATGTAAATGTATGTAATATTTTCATATGATGCAACTGTTTGAAAAAAAAATCTTTTGGTTATGAGAACTATAGGTCAGAAAATCAGAGAGTTACGAATTAGAAAAAAAATGCAGTCTAAAGAGATTGCAGAGATGATTGGGGTAAGTATAGCGCAAATGTCTCGCTATGAAAACGATGTTGTTATACCGCCCCATTCAAGGCTTGAAAAGATAGCAAGGATTTTTGGGGTAGATGTAACTTACTTCTATGCAGGAGAAGAAGCAGCAGAGAAAGCAAAAGAAGAAAAAGAAGAAGAGCTTAATTTAAGGGATAGACTACTAATTTTGAAAGGCTTTTTACGTGCTAAGCTTTCAGACAGAGACTTCAAAGAAGTAGAGAAGCTTTTCCCAAAGTCTGAGGTGTGTCCGGGGGCTCAAAGTGTGCCTGCCTAATTTTTTTTAGGTTTTTGGGTACACTTTTGGGCACACCTACTGCAGCCCCTTTACTTTCAAAGGCTTAGCCTCACTCAAAGA
>BPJL01000015.1 GCA_026004595.1 Patescibacteria group bacterium
AAAAAAAGAAATTCATGCTGGTGTAACAACTTTTAAACAGGGGGTTAATGTCAAGAATGATGGAAGTAATGAAGAACCTCTGAATGTTGCCAGAAGAAAATCCCGCCAAATGCGCAGGCAGGTTTTTTATAAAGATTATCGTTTAACTAAAATGACAGAGGTTCTTGCCCGTTTTGGTATGTTCCCTTACTTAAAATTATTGGATGATGAGCAACAGCAACAAGTTATTGTAACGCAGATAAAAGAATGTTTTGGCTTATCCGAGCAGGAATTAAAAAATCACAAATTGAATAAGTACAAGGATGGTTATCAGTTAAACGCCCGGATTGCCAAGTTCCTTTTGCTAAAGGGAGTTCTAGGGGAAAAGCCCTTAGAAGTTGATTTTGGAAGCCCGCCAGAATCGCTGGATGGATTTATTGAGCATTTGGTTGCCTTCATTTCCATGGATCCATATCGTTTAAGAAGTATTGCCCTGACACAGGATATTTCCCGCATGGAGTTTGGCCGAATACTTTATCAAATTGGGAAACGGAGAGGTTTCAAAAGCAGTCGAAAGGTTAAGAACAAGGATGAAGGAGACGATAAGATGATAAAGAAAAAGTTCAAAAAAAATGACAAGAAAAAAAACTGGAAAGAAGAAGTAAAAGAACTAAGAGATAAATATGGTGAAGAACTGGAAACACTTCAAGAAACAGATGATTTCATAGAAGTGCAATACCCAAAGGCAATGACAGATTTCTATGAAGCTCTTGACAAGACCAGCAAGGCGATTAAGGAAGGGAACTACCAAACGCTTGGTAATTATCTCTGTCATAAAAACAGTCATGAAGAACGCATTAAAAAAGAAACAAAAGCGGATCGCTCTTTATACTTAGAAGAATTTAATATTCTCTGGAATAAGCATGCAAAACGACTTGAGCTAGAGGTTCAATCAGGGGTAAAGCGAAGGAAAAAGAAAGAATGGGTTGAAGTTTCGCTGTATGAGTTTTTAGGTGATCCAAAAAAAGGTATTTTGTTCTATCAGCGTCCCTTGAAATCACAAAAACACCTTGTGGCTAAATGCAATTTTGCCAATAAAACTATTCGGCTCAGGGATAATACAGGAAAAGTATTAACTAACGAAAACGGGCAGGAAATTACCCGAAAAGTAGGCAAAAGCCGTTGCCTTGTTTCCCATCCGCTTTACGAAAAATTCAAAGCCTTACAGCAAATAAATAATTTGAAAATTAAACGCAATGAAATATGGGAGAGCCTCTGTTCTGAAGAGCGGGAGCAGTTACTTAAATTATTTACTTCAGGATGTAATGAATCCGGAAAGGTAGCTATTAGTAAAGTTTTGGAGGAATTAAAAATTGAAAGAGAGCAATTAAAGGGAGCAGCCGAAATTGATGTGGAAGCATGGGAAGAGGGAGAACAGGAAAACGGCAGCAACAAAAAGAAAAACGCTAAGAAAAAGAGTCAAAAGGGCGGTTCGTTTGTCGGTAATTACACCCTGAATAAATTATCCCATTTATTTGGTAATAAATGGGAGAACTTTTTTGAATTTCCCTTGGAATTGCAAGAGAAAATACGTGCAAAAACGATAAAAAGATTAGGTGGCCAAAATATTATCCACAATGATGATTTCAAAAAGAAAACTAAGGATGACCGAAAAAGAATTGTTTTAGAACGAGGTATGGAATTATGGAATAAGTTGAGCGAGGATGAACAAATGAATCACTGCCTTGAAACAGTTCAGGAGGAAATATGGCACTGTTTTATCTTCTATGAGGACATTGATGAGCTTTTCAAAAAGCTAAAATCCTACGGACTTGATGATAGCAAGAAAGATGAACTGAAAAAAATCAGCCTGAAACCGGGGTATGGCAGTCTGAGTTTGAATGCCATTCGCAAACTTCTACCGTTTATGGAAGATGGGCTGAAATACACGGATGCGGTGTTCCTTGCTAATTTGGATGAGGTGTTTGGAAGTAAAAAGTGGCTGAAAATTTCAAAAGAGGAAAAGACAAAAATTTATAATGACATAAAAAACTTTATCATAACAAAACAAGTGGAAAAAGCAGAACAGCAAGTTAAAAATGCAGTGCTATCGTCAATTAAAAGGGAATATCAAAAATTACCTAAACCTGCTCCAGACTTGGATGAAACCAGGATAATATATCATACACGCTCCAAATGCAGCAAGTACCTGAAAGAAGTAAAAGGATTAAATGGGAACGGAGAACTGGAATCTGCCATTATTGCCTACGCAAACGAATTAAAGCCCTTACTAATAAATCCGTATTACCCTAAATTCTTGAAAACAGAACCCGTTGCAGACCAGATAAAGAATTATCTTAAAGAGAACTATAAAATTGATCAAAAACGGCTTGAACGCCTTTGGCATCCGGCAAAAGTGGAACATATACCTCCTTCTCCCGAGAAGTTACCCGAACCTAAATTCCAAACATTGCGTAACCCTGTTGTCAAGCAAGCTCTATATGCCCTCCGAAGTGTCGTTAAGTATGTTGAAAAAGAACATGGTAAGCCGGACAGAGTGCATATTGAGCTTGCCCGTGAACTGAATGATAAAAATAAACGAATTGCTATAAGAAAATGGAACAAGCAACAGGAAAAAATTAGAGAAAAAATTGCAAGTGAACTAAAAAGTAGCGGTATTGAACCAAATGACGAAGCAATACTGAAATATAAACTATGGAAGGAACTTCAGGAAATTAATGGCTGCCATGTTTGTCCTTACACGGGTGAGACCATTTGTTTCAATGATCTTTTCATGAAGAATAAATTTCAGATTGAACATATTATCCCTAAGAGCCGCTGTTGGAGCGATGCAGAAGTGAACTTGACTTTATGCGCAACACATTTCAACCAATTTAAGAAAAACAGGACTCCTTATGAATTGAAAGAATGTGAAGGGCTAATAGGCTATAATCAGGAATGGGCTTATAAAAAAATTATGCAGCGCGTGGATGGATGGAGAAAAAAATATGAACAACTGAATGCCGAATTAGAAAAATTAGCAGAAGATTTAAAAGGAAAGCCACCTGGAGATGCCAGGGACAAGTTAATGCAGAAAAAACACCTGCTCGCTTTTGAAAGAAACTACTACCTGAGTAAATACAAACGTTTTACAGTTGAAAACATCAGCCGCGAACTGAACGATGACGAGGAATACTTAAAAAGTCTTTTAACTGATACCGCATACATTACCAAGTTAGCTACCCTATATCTTAAGTCTTATTTTGGAGATGACAAAGTACAATCGGTAAAAGGAGCTACTACAAGCATGCTGCGCGAGGAATGGGATTTAGGAAACAAAAACCGCGATAATCATTTTCATCACGCTGAAGATGCCATCATCATTGCTTTTACAAGTCTGGGCATGTATCAGCAACTTGCCCAACACCGAAAAAAAGAAAAGGAAAAAGGAGCATTTTATCATCCCTGGGGATTAAATGAATTCAAAGAAAAGTTTGTCAGGGCTGTGCAGCATATTGCCGTATATGATAAGCAGCGGAATAAAAAAATCACCAGATATAAAAAAACACTTTACCAAAAAGGAAGGAAAAACAGAATTACAATTACTTCTGTGAGAGGAGAATTACATCAGGCAAATCCTTACAGACGTGTCAACAGTAAAGAGGTATACTCTAAGCGAAAGCCATTTATTGAGTTAACACCTGAAAACTGGAAAAATAATATACCTGATAGTTTGAGAAAATCTTGGGAACCTCTTGAAGAGATGAAAGAAGAAAGGCAGTTGAAATCTGTGAAACTTAAGACTACGGATAAACCTGTGACGCTATCCAAGCTTAAGTTTTCAGATATTAACTTAATCGAAGATGATTCCATAAAGGATTTAATAGAGAATAGACTTAAAGAAAAAGGCATTTCCATAACGGACAAGAATGAAGTTATTCCTAAAGAGGCTTTTTCAGAAAAGTTATACTATACAGTAACGGCTAAAGGAAAAGGAGAAATTAAAAAATGTGAAATAAGAATTATTGTTAATGGTAAGGAGAAGACTGAAAACAGAAAACTAACCCAAGTGAAGGAAGGAAAGAAACAAAGGGGTAAATTATTGCGATTTAATGAAATTCCATTGATTGTGGATGAAGCCATCAAAAATGCTGTCATTTCATGCCTAAAGGATATTATGAAGGAACCTGAGGACGTGCTAAGAGTGAAGGAGGAATTAGGAGAACACCGGTTTAATGTTTTTAAAGAAGCTGTAGCAAATGATTCTTTTGATGATTTAGATATTCATCTGCCAACTGTTTTTTTTGAAAAGAAAATCAGAACTACTCTGAGTAGTTATGGTATTCCCATCGAAAAAGTAACCTTCAAAGAACGGGATGCAAGCGGAAACAGGGTGCGGAAAAAAGTGAAAGAACTTACTTATGGCGATATTCCGAACCTCTCCGAACCGGCAAAGTCAATCATTGAAAAACGATTGAATGATATTGGTGCAGAGCAAGGTAAACCTTCCGACAAACTGCCTCAGGAATTTTATCGGGAAAGAATATATGTCCCTGTAAAAAATGTCCGCACACATGAAGAAGGAAACCTTTATCAAATCAGAAACGGAGCTTATTTCAGATTTGGGAACACTGATCATGCAATCGTTTATCAGGATACGGTAACGCAAAAATATTATGTGGAAACCGTACCATTTTATTTTGTTGTAAATCCTGCAAAATATGACGAAAATACCCGTTTGGGATTCTTTCAGGGCGTAGGGAAAAAAGATATTAAAAATGGCGACTTCAAACTGGAAAGATTAAAGGAAATAGTCAAGATTAAAAACCGTGACTATTTTATTCTGAATACTGAAGGCAAAGCTACTGATGAGTTCAGAAAAGAAATAGATGAACAAATTGAAAAAGGTCAGAACTACAGGTTACAGGAAAAACTTTTTAAGGTTACCATGATTTCAGCTAATTCATTTGATATTCAATTTAGAAAGCATTATGTAGCGAAGAGCGATGAAGGCAACGTGAATATCAAAAGCTCTGACAAATGGACTGAATTAAGCCCTATTAAAGTTCGCATCACTCCCACCGGCAAAATAGAAAAAATAGAGTCGCGGCAAATCATACAGGCAAACGAAGAATAAGTGTGCTGCCTACTTTCTTTAAATTGTCAACTGTGGAACGAACAATGTCCGGCAGCCTAAATCCCGTTTGACTTTTACACGATTCCGTATTACATTCTTTTACAGTTAATCAGCTTTACCCATCAACCTTTAGCCGGTTAACCAAATATGCTCAAGCGTACCCTGGTCATTAGCAGTCCGCACCATCTCAGCGTGCGCAACAAACAACTGATGCTTGACAACAAAGACACGGGCGAGCAGAATCAGGCGCCCATTGAAGATCTTGGCTGCCTCCTCCTTGACCAGCAAGGCATCACCCTCACACAGGCAGCCATTTCGGAGCTCACCCTTCATAACGTATCAGTAATATTTTGCGATGAAAAGCATCTGCCAGTGTCCATGCTGCTGCCGCTGGAGGGGCATTACCTGCCCAACCAGCGATTAAGGCAGCAACTGGATGCCGGTGAGCCGCTGCGCAAACAGCTCTGGCAGCAAACCGTGAAAGCCAAGCTGCGCAACCAGGCTGCCCTGCTGGACAGCATCGGCAAAAGTGGCGAACCGCTCAGAAGATGGGCAACACGCGTGCGTAGCGGTGATACCACCAACGTGGAAGGCTTGGCCGCCCGCTACTACTGGCGCAACCTCTTTGGCGAGGCCTTCAAACGCGACCGCTATGGCGAACCGCCTAATCAGCTGCTCAACTACGGCTATGCTATCCTGCGTGCAGCGGCCGCCCGCTCGTTGGTTGCTTCCGGCCTGCTCCCCACCCTCGGCATCCATCACCATAATAAATACAATGCCTTTTGCCTGGCTGATGATATCATGGAGCCATTTAGACCATTTGTTGACCGGGTGGTATGGGAGCGTATCCGGCAGGGCGCTGCTGGGGATATCACCCGCGAAGATAAAACGGCTTTGCTGGAAGTGCTCAATACAGACGTGTGGTGGGGAAAGGAGAGAAGCCTCCTGGCAACTGCCCTGGGCACGGTAAGCGCCCATCTTGCCGCTTGCTTTGAAGGAACCCGGCAAAGCCTGAAATATCCCGAAATGAAGGTGATGAAGGAAAACGGACAGGTACTGCGGAGATAAATATACGCACATGTAAGGAAGGTAAACACATGGTAAAAAATCATTTCTCGCGCCTTAGTGCCTATCGCGTTATGTGGCTCTTTGTGATTTTTGATTTACCCACTGAAACCAAAGCTGACCGCAAAGCCTATGCGGAATTCCGGAAAAAACTTCAGCGTCAGGGTTTTACCATGATGCAGTATTCCGTTTATATTCGCCATTGTGCCGGCAGCGAAGCTGCGGAAACATACATCAAAAAAGTAAAAAGCTTTATTCCGGCTAAAGGGCATGTAAGCATTGTACAGATTACAGACAGGCAATTTGGCAATATCGTGAATTTCTGGGGGAGCCAACCAGCACCCCTCCCCAAGGCACCTAAGCAACTGGAATTTTTTTAGTCAGGCAATTAAAAATACAGAAAATGCCCCCCCAACGTACCTGCCGGGGAGCATTTTCTTTTTACCGATATCCCTTTTAACCGATTGAAAATCAAAAGCTAGTTAGTGATTAGAATATCGGTTATCCATCTTTGTCTTCAAACCACAACTGGTATTACTCAAAACGAAATATTATTGCTAATATCGGTTATCCATCTTTGTCTTCAAACCACAACTGTGATTTATATGCAGCAAATAAAATGTTAAATATCGGTTATCCATCTTTGTCTTCAAACCACAACGCAAAAAACTTGACACTTGCTAATGTGGTTAATATCGGTTATCCATCTTTGTCTTCAAACCACAACTAGGCTTTTTGCAAGGTTTTCATCATTGAAATATCGGTTATCCATCTTTGTCTTCAAACCACAACCAGAGTATGGCTCTTTCTTTATTCCGTAGAATATCGGTTATCCATCTTTGTCTTCAAACCACAACTATTAATGTTTTTATTCATATTCCATATATAATATCGGTTATCCATCTTTGTCTTCAAACCACAACATAAAAATTTAAACAATGAAAAAGCCATTAAATATCGGTTATCCATCTTTGTCTTCAAACCACAACAAGATCGACGACGATATTAAGATGATCGTCAATATCGGTTATCCATCTTTGTCTTCAAACCACAACCATTAATCTTCTCTAACTGACGTTCTTCAAATATCGGTTATCCATCTTTGTCTTCAAACCACAACAATAACAAGAGGCAGGCAGGTAGTGGTAAAATATCGGTTATCCATCTTTGTCTTCAAACCACAACACTGCCCGTGCATCACTTTTTGCCGGCGAGAATATCGGTTATCCATCTTTGTCTTCAAACCACAACTAACAAGGTATGGATGGAAAGAGCCTCCGGAATATCGGTTATCCATCTTTGTCTTCAAACCACAACGGACATCTGTGCCTAGAAGCTCTGGCTCAGAATATCGGTTATCCATCTTTGTCTTCAAACCACAACATTGGAAAGTAATTTTGCAAAATCTCAGGAATATCGGTTATCCATCTTTGTCTTCAAACCACAACTAAGAAGACCACTGGATCGCCATAGCTTCTAATATCGGTTATCCATCTTTGTCTTCAAACCACAACCGAGTTGTTTAATATCTTTCTCCATAATCTAATATCGGTTATCCATCTTTGTCTTCAAACCACAACGAGTAGGGGCTCTTCGCGGCGACGTGCCAGAATATCGGTTATCCATCTTTGTCTTCAAACCACAACGAAATACTAATAAACATCGCAGAATTGGTAAATATCGGTTATCCATCTTTGTCTTCAAACCACAACGAGTAGGGGCTCTTCGCGGCGACGTGCCAGAATATCGGTTATCCATCTTTGTCTTCAAACCACAACGAAATACTAATAAACATCGCAGAATTGGTAAATATCGGTTATCCATCTTTGTCTTCAAACCACAACAAAGCATCCAAATTGGTACTCATCCAGCTGAATATCGGTTATCCATCTTTGTCTTCAAACCACAACCCAGAACAAGCTCTGCGAATGCCCCTATTTAATATCGGTTATCCATCTTTGTCTTCAAACCACAACCAAAAAATATATCTCCCGGTGATCTGCAGCAATATCGGTTATCCATCTTTGTCTTCAAACCACAACATATCCCCAGGGGTGTGGGATATCCCTGAAATATCGGTTATCCATCTTTGTCTTCAAACCACAACTTTCATAAGCGTGTTGTTAAATCCCATAATCAATATCGGTTATCCATCTTTGTCTTCAAACCACAACTTAAACACCGGTAAATATTACCCCGTGATAAATATCGGTTATCCATCTTTGTCTTCAAACCACAACCTGCATAAGGTTCTCTTTTTATTCCGTAGTAATATCGGTTATCCATCTTTGTCTTCAAACCACAACAGCAAGCCGTAAGGGATGGGTTAAGTCTCGAATATCGGTTATCCATCTTTGTCTTCAAACCACAACACTCACAAGCGTGCACTGGCAGCTTGTATAATATCGGTTATCCATCTTTGTCTTCAAACCACAACACTCACAAGCGTGCACTGGCAGCTTGTATAATATCGGTTATCCATCTTTGTCTTCAAACCACAACCACCAGCAGCGCCCTAAGCATATTATTGCCAATATCGGTTATCCATCTTTGTCTTCAAACCACAACCAATCAATTGTAAGCAAGTTGGTAGAAATGAATATCGGTTATCCATCTTTGTCTTCAAACCACAACAAAGAATATTATAATGAGATACAGAGAATCAATATCGGTTATCCATCTTTGTCTTCAAACCACAACTGAGTATTTCGTGAAGCAATGCTGGGGTGGAATATCGGTTATCCATCTTTGTCTTCAAACCACAACGGAGCTGCAGAAAAAGTTCTACGCGATACCAATATCGGTTATCCATCTTTGTCTTCAAACCACAACTGAAAAAAATCGTAAATCTAACTCCACACCAATATCGGTTATCCATCTTTGTCTTCAAACCACAACAATAACAAGAGGCAGGCAGGTAGTGGTAAAATATCGGTTATCCATCTTTGTCTTCAAACCACAACACTGCCCGTGCATCACTTTTTGCCGGCGAGAATATCGGTTATCCATCTTTGTCTTCAAACCACAACTAACAAGGTATGGATGGAAAGAGCCTCCGGAATATCGGTTATCCATCTTTGTCTTCAAACCACAACGGGGATAAGCCTGAGACTAATTTTACGCAGAATATCGGTTATCCATCTTTGTCTTCAAACCACAACTAAGGATTATCCGATAACGTTTTACATTTAAATATCGGTTATCCATCTTTGTCTTCAAACCACAACTTCGCGGCGACGTGCCAGGAGCGGATCAATAATATCGGTTATCCATCTTTGTCTTCAAACCACAACTGAAACTCTTAAGGTGCTGAAACGGCACCTAATATCGGTTATCCATCTTTGTCTTCAAACCACAACTACGTCACGGTGTTAAAACGTAATTAAAGAATATCGGTTATCCATCTTTGTCTTCAAACCACAACCTACAGATACAGCTTTTGCTTTAAGCACAAATATCGGTTATCCATCTTTGTCTTCAAACCACAACCTACAGATACAGCTTTTGCTTTAAGCACAAATATCGGTTATCCATCTTTGTCTTCAAACCACAACTGAGGATTGCGATGGTAATTATATAAGGGAAATATCGGTTATCCATCTTTGTCTTCAAACCACAACTGAGGATTGCGATGGTAATTATATAAGGGAAATATCGGTTATCCATCTTTGTCTTCAAACCACAACTAATAGTTCTGATACCAGCACAAGTGTATTAAATATCGGTTATCCATCTTTGTCTTCAAACCACAACCGCAATTACATTACTAAGTACATTACAAAAATATCGGTTATCCATCTTTGTCTTCAAACCACAACGGGCCGGGTGCTCTCGGGCTCCGCTATCGCAATATCGGTTATCCATCTTTGTCTTCAAACCACAACTCAGACTTGGTGAATCCCCTGATACGTAGCAATATCGGTTATCCATCTTTGTCTTCAAACCACAACGCAACCGCCATCACCATCCATAAGAATGGTAATATCGGTTATCCATCTTTGTCTTCAAACCACAACAATTGAACTTGTTTAAATACAAAATTTATGAATATCGGTTATCCATCTTTGTCTTCAAACCACAACTTTCTGTAGTAATACATGGCATAAGAATAGAATATCGGTTATCCATCTTTGTCTTCAAACCACAACGCACAATGGCTATGGAAACAAATATATACTAATATCGGTTATCCATCTTTGTCTTCAAACCACAACTACAATGAAGCAACCATTGAGGAATCGCACAATATCGGTTATCCATCTTTGTCTTCAAACCACAACGGGGATAAGCCTGAGACTAATTTTACGCAGAATATCGGTTATCCATCTTTGTCTTCAAACCACAACTAAGGATTATCCGATAACGTTTTACATTTAAATATCGGTTATCCATCTTTGTCTTCAAACCACAACTTCGCGGCGACGTGCCAGGAGCGGATCAATAATATCGGTTATCCATCTTTGTCTTCAAACCACAACTGAAACTCTTAAGGTGCTGAAACGGCACCTAATATCGGTTATCCATCTTTGTCTTCAAACCACAACTACGTCACGGTGTTAAAACGTAATTAAAGAATATCGGTTATCCATCTTTGTCTTCAAACCACAACTAGAGGTTATTAAAACTGTTTAAATAGAATAATATCGGTTATCCATCTTTGTCTTCAAACCACAACAGAGTTCTGTGGTTCATTGATGTTCTGTTCAATATCGGTTATCCATCTTTGTCTTCAAACCACAACTTAACATATCTTCAACTATATACTGCGAGAAATATCGGTTATCCATCTTTGTCTTCAAACCACAACCGAAAGCATTAAAACATTTGTGCGATATAGAATATCGGTTATCCATCTTTGTCTTCAAACCACAACTAGAGGTTATTAAAACTGTTTAAATAGAATAATATCGGTTATCCATCTTTGTCTTCAAACCACAACAGAGTTCTGTGGTTCATTGATGTTCTGTTCAATATCGGTTATCCATCTTTGTCTTCAAACCACAACTTTCTGTAGTAATACATGGCATAAGAATAGAATATCGGTTATCCATCTTTGTCTTCAAACCACAACGCACAATGGCTATGGAAACAAATATATACTAATATCGGTTATCCATCTTTGTCTTCAAACCACAACTATCTACCGAATAGCCACTATCTATGATCAATATCGGTTATCCATCTTTGTCTTCAAACCACAACGCTCGCTCGCCTTATACCGAGCGAGCTCGTAATATCGGTTATCCATCTTTGTCTTCAAACCACAACAGGGGCAGTGGCAAAGGCAAGGGCAAAGGCAATATCGGTTATCCATCTTTGTCTTCAAACCACAACTCAGAACATAAACAAAATTACAGGGTATAAAATATCGGTTATCCATCTTTGTCTTCAAACCACAACTCAGAACATAAACAAAATTACAGGGTATAAAATATCGGTTATCCATCTTTGTCTTCAAACCACAACACGTTTTAAAGAATATTTCTTAAAATAAAAATATCGGTTATCCATCTTTGTCTTCAAACCACAACGCGCTAATTGACCGGCAAAACGAGGATAAGAATATCGGTTATCCATCTTTGTCTTCAAACCACAACGACGTTATATAAAGATGGTATGGAGTT
>BPJL01000016.1 GCA_026004595.1 Patescibacteria group bacterium
CTGATGAGTTATTACCGGTAATTTCCGGAATTACAAATGCGATTGTGAAGGAACATTATCTTCGCAAGTTAAGCTTTTTACTTCATACAAGCTATGAAAGTATAGCAAAAGAACTGGAAAAGAAACAAAAACGAACGCCAATTTTACCTCAAATTCCCAAAATACAACCAAAAAGATCTCGAGAGGAAATTTTAGAAGAATACTTAATATCTCTTATTATTCAGTCTGAGGATCCTCACTTAGCATTAGAAAAAGCAAACACGATCCTTGCTGAAGTTTTTCCCAAAGAAAAAGCGTGTCAGAAACTTTTAGATACTTTAACTGATTATTTTCAATATAATGAGAAATTTGATAGTCGGAAGTTTGAACAATTACTTCCACAAGAGTTGCATTTTATTTACAATAAAAGTATTTTATTCCCTCTTCCCTCTTTCCCCTCACCTCAAAAATACTTGCACGAGATTGAAAAAGTCTCCCGGGAGTTAAGAGAGTTATCATTGCGTGAAAAGATTCGTATACTTGGTGAGCAAATATCAGAGTATGAAAAAGAGGGAAAATCAGAAGAAGTTGAGTCTTTGCGCTCAGAATATGCTCATCTTCTCTCTCTCTTACATAAATAATTAAATATTATTAGCATTTTTATACAAAGTATGCTACTATAATACCAAAGAAGCCCGAAACTGAGGTGGGCTTTATTCTGTTGGAGGTGGAGAATATGAGCGCCAAAACAAAATCCCCATCAATTTTAGACGACATTGTGGCTTCAGCTAAAAAAAGAGGTTATATAACTCAGGATGAAATTCTTGGTATTTATTCAAAGCCTGAGGAACATATTAAAGAGCTTGATGAGCTTTATGACAGGCTCATGAAGCTTGATGTTGATGTATTTGAGAGTGTATCTCAAGATCAAGATGAACAGAAGCCTATTGAAGATTTGGAGAAAGAGTTAGAGGCTCTTACTGTTCTTACAGAGGGAACAGTATCTGATCCTGTCAGAATGTATCTTAAGGAAATAGGTCGCATACCCCTTTTGACATTTGATCAAGAAATTGAACTGGCTAAGCGTGTTGAAAAAGGAGATGAACAGGCAAAACAAATGCTCATCAACTCCAATCTTCGTCTTGTTGTCTCCATTGCCAAAAAATACATTGGAAGAGGACTCTCACTTCTTGATCTCATTCAGGAGGGAAATCAAGGACTTATAAGAGCTGTTGAGAAATATGATTGGAGGAGGGGTTTTAAATTTTCAACCTATGCTACCTGGTGGATTAGACAGTCTGTAACTCGTGCTATTGCTGATCAGGCTCGAACTATTCGTATTCCAGTGCATATGGTTGAGAATATCAACAGATTTTTACGAGCTTCTCGCAAGCTTATGCAGGAGCTTGGTCGTGAACCAACACCTGAGGAGGTAGCAGCTGCTTTAGGAATAGAGCCAGAGAAAGCTTTGGAGATTATCAAGATTTCTCAGAATCCTGCATCGCTTGAGGCACCAGTTGGAGATGAGGAAGATAGTCGTCTTGGAGATTTTATACATGATGCAACAGCTCCTACACTTTTTGACTCAGCTTCTAGAGAATTATTAAAAGAACAGGTTGATCAAGTACTTTCTACTTTATCAGATAGAGAAAGAAGGGTTTTAGAAGAGAGATTTGGTCTTAAAGATGGACGTCCAAAGACATTAGAAGAAGTTGGTAGAATGTTTGCAGTGACACGCGAGCGCATTAGACAAATTGAAGCCAAAGCTTTAAGAAAGCTTCGCCACCCTACCAGAGGTAATAAGCTTAAAGATTATTTAGGATAATATTGTTTCCTCAATGCTTTTTTTCCATTTTTTTACATACAGAAGATACGGAATAATACCTAAAAAATTAGCAACTGCCGCAATGATAAAAAGTGTAGTAAAACCATAAACCCGTGCAATAAATCCACCTATTACTGCAGCAAGAGCCATACTCAGAAAAACTGAGGCATCAAGTATTCCCCACTGTGCAGCATCTGTTGATTTATCAAGATGTGATGAAAAAAGGGAATTTTTCGCAGGTGTAGCAATACCAATACCAAGTCCTAAAAGAGCATAAAAGATATATGTTTGTGTTAAGAGTTCTGAAAAGGCTAATCCTACATATGAAATACTAATAATTGTTATTCCTAATACAGTCATAAGAAATTTATAAGCAATACTTTTGCGTGTTAAGTATTTACCAGTATAGAGTTCAAAAAATACCCGACTCACCAAATAGATGCTATATGCTGTTGCAGCATTATCAATGGTTCCTTTTTGTATATCTGTGATAAATATTGCAACAATAGGCGCGATGAAATTCCATGCAGACCAAATGAGAGTTTCCGATATAATATATGCTCTAACGATTGATGAAGCATGGTATTGTTTCGAAGGAATACCCTTATCAATCAGATTATCTTTTATCATTGATTTTTTATCATACCCAGTTTTTAAGATGATTGTAAAGAAATTCAATAAAAAGTGCTTTTTCTTTATCTTAACAGATAAAAGGTGATAAAATATACATATGCAAACTGTCTCTAAGAATATTCTATCTCACAAGCACTGTATCCCATGTGAAGGAGGTGTAGATCCTCTCAAAGGAGAGAAACTGGCTGAATATACATCAATTCTTCCGGAGTGGATAGTGATGGATAAGAAGAAAATAGAAAAGGATTTTGTCTTCAAAAATTTCCAACAAGCAGTTACTTTTATCAATAAGATTGCCGATGTGGCAGAGGCAGAAGGACATCATCCTGATATTTTCTTGCATAACTGGCGTAAGGTGAAGATTATGCTTACCACTCATGCAATTAAGGGATTATCTGAAAACGATTTTATACTGGCAGCAAAAGTGAATAAAATTTATCAGGAGATGATGCATCATTAGCCTCTGGATTTATTATTTTTAAGATGCTAAAATAACCAAACATTGGTGATATAAATAGATGTAGTTTTAAAGTAATCCGCGGTAGCTCAATGGTAGAGCAGGAAGCTGTTAACTTCAAGGTTCTAGGTTCGAGTCCTAGCCGCGGAGCCAAATTGTATGTTCAAAGGAAGCCGCCGACCCCCGCAAGGCGAAGTGGATTTTGATTGTTTCGAGTGAGTAAAGAATTTTAGAAAGAAACCTTTTGGCAAAAAAGTTTCTTTCAATTCCTTTTGATTTTTTGAGTCTGACAAGAAAAAATTTTAGAGTGTTTGAAATGTTTTCAAAGGAAAATTTAGAGCATACCTCTGGTAGTTCGTATCCAGCCCGGCACCCCGATTGAAAATCGTTATTTAAACGAAAAACAAGATTTTCGATATAGTTTTTATCAATCGAAATGCGCTCTAAATTTTCCAGACAAAAATTTTCCAATCTTTCAGCGGAAATTTGTTTTACCGGGCAAGTTTGCCAATCCTGTCTTAGGGTTGAAGTACAGCGATAGTAATAATATCTTTTTAATTTTTTGCCAGTTCTTTTATTGGTAAAACAAGATGTCATTTTAGAACTGCAATTTTCGCATTGGACCAATCCACCGAACAGAAAATTTCTGTACATAACCTAAGCGAAGAAGATTTAGTAAAGCTCACACACAGAACTGCTTTGCGCATACCACCATTTGTTTAGCTTGCATCGTCTATAGTTCTGGCGCGAAAGTTGATTATTTTTTTGAGTAGGCTAGGGGGGATCGGTTTGTCAGCAGTAAACTGCAGGGTACCTTTTGAACTCCGATACTTAACCAACTTTGGTCCGACCGCATTGATCATTTCGTCGGAGGCTGGATATATGCTCATATGTTTGCTATGGGCAGCATAGTATATCAAAATCTTTTTGTGGTATTTGAAAGCGGGTATACCATAGCTTATAATTTCCTCTACTTCTGGAAGCTGAGATTTTACTAAATTCCGAATCTTGATTAGCTCATCGCGATGTGACTCTGGCAAATCCTGTAAGTAGCCATCAACTGTTTGATGTTTTTTCATAACCCAATTATATCAAATAGTAGCGATGCTGTATAGATATGACTAAAGAGGAGGTACTAGGTGGTACAGTGCACGAGCTGCCCACCGACCTGCGCAAAGCCTTGGCTGCCAATAAGGCGGTCTTAGCTAAATGGCAGAGCCTTACACCCCTGGCCCGCAACGAGTGGATTTGAGCTTTTAGTCAAACGAAATTAAGGAGTTCCTTGTTGTTGCGCGCGAATGGGCAGGGTGGGTCAAACGCAACTGTATTGGCGGCGCATTTCGCAAAGCGAAATACGAAATTCGGCGGCGGAAAAGCGAGGGTGGGCAAAAATTCCTTCCCCCAACCCCCTTCCTTTTTGCCCGCCCGAGCGTAATTTATCAAAAATCCGGTTGCTGATTTTCCTTGGAAAAAGTTCGGATTTCGTTCAGAGTTCGGAGCCAGAGTTGACGAGAGGCTAAATTGGCTATCTTGTCAAAGGGGTTTAGAAAGTGGTATCGGACTTTTTTACCTTCTAACTCTAAGTTCTGAAGTGTTATTTTCAAAAGTAGTCGTTTTTCGTGAACTTCAGAACTCAAAAACAAATCATAAGCCTGATTAGCAAGTGTTAAAAGGTAGTTTGCTGTTAAATAATAGTTGTCTTCAGCTTTCTTAAGATTCGCTAGTTTAGTAAAATTTTTCATTAAAAAATGCTTTGTCAAATCAATTTGTATTGTATTATACTATAAAGAAAAATAATTAAATATCTTTAATCAAAGTATTTAATTATGAAATTTACTGAAATTGATCTTAATACAATTTATTTAGCTTTAAGTATTTTCTTGGCTATTTTAAATATTTACCAATTTTTTAAAAATAGAAGCGATGTAAAAATTCTCGATGGAATCTTAACAATGTTACATAACACTTCAGAAAGCTTAAGAAATGCGCTTTTACAAATATCACAAAATCCCGATTCATTTACTGATAAAAAGGATGTTATAAACACAGTCGGGGCTGTTTCTCAGTTAGCTTCCGGAATGGTACAAGCAATCGAAGAACAAAGGTTTTATTCTTCAAAGAAAGAAGCTAAACAGATGAGGACTAAAAAACAAGAAGAGTTTCAGAAAAAGATGAGTAGAATTTTAAAAAGATATAAACAATGATCTCCCTCCAATAATTGATTATACCTCTTTTGTAACCAAAACTTCTTCTCCTAACATATCAATTATTTTGACTGCCACTTTGGTTGGCTTTTCACTTATTTCAAGCTCATATTCGCCTTTTACTAAATCGCTCTGTCTTTCGGGAACATCCGAGAAACCAATCTTGAATACTTCACCGTCGTAATCCGTATCAACCAGCACTACATCGATCATCGACCTGAAATCTGGAATTTTCTTCTGCAAGAGTCCTGGTTCAAGCTCCAAGCGCTTAATGATCGTAGGGGAAATAAAGGCTAAAATTTTAATCTTTACTTTGTCTTTGCCTATCCGTTTAATTTCCACTTCTGCTTTTGATGGTTCGTAACTCACAAAGTTTTTGTCTTTCAGGTCAAAGACAATAAACTGACGCATGCGTTTCTTGCTTCTGGTATCTTTATAGGGTTGCTTTTTATTCCATTCCTCAACCCAACCGTCTACCTTTGTCTCCCTGCCCAGTGAGATGACCACTACATCTCTATCCTCGTCTGGGCGCTTATTAAGCTCATCAACGATTAGCTGCAGGTCAAGTAGCGTTAAGGGGTGATTGAAATCTATAATTTTGACCAGCTCGCCACTATCCCGCAGACCGTCAAAGAAAGTGTCTGTTTTAGTTTTAGTAATTCCGTATTGCTGGATAGCCAATTCTTTAGCTTCAGTCTTCAAGATTCTTAAATCGTAGTTATTAACCTTGTAAATTGCGAAAGTGGGGTATTTTGTTTCTTTTTGATCTTTGATGATTTTTTGTAATCTTTTACTTGTTACTTGAATTGCTCCCTTATTAACATCAACCCCAATCCACCGCCTACCCAATTTATGTGCTACCGCACAGGTCGTTCCCGAACCAACAAAACAGTCTAAAACTAAGTCGTTTTCGTCAGATGACCCTTTAATAACTTTCTCTAATAAAGCCTCTGGTTTTTGTGTAGCATAATTAGTTCTTTCTATGGCTTGAGAATTAATGATTGCAATTTCCCAAACATCTTCTGGAAGCCTTCCTAATGGATTAACCTTCACAATTCTACCAAAAGAGGTTGTGCCAGATTCTGCTTGTTTTATTGTGCCTTCTTTGTAAGGAGTCCTTACTAAATCGATGTTAAATTTATAACTGCTTTTATTCTTACAATAGAGGAGAATTGTATCATGCTTATGTAAATATTCCTTTTTAACCGAGCCTGATGGGTCTTTATAATGCCATACAATCTCATTTATAAGATTTTCTTCTCCAAATATTTCATCCATTAAAACTTTAATGTAATGAACCATCCTGTAATCCAAGTGGATATAAATACTGCCTGTTTCTGCCAGTAATTCCTTCAGCAAAATTAACCGCTCATACATAAACTGGAAGTATTCATCCCGTTTCCAAATATCTTCATACATCGTTTGTTGAATTATCGATTCACTGTCTTCTTCGATCCTGCCCAAATCTTTTAAGCCCCGCAGTTCAACTTTTCTCATGTAGTCTTTGTTGCTGGCAAACGGAGGATCGATATAAATCAGGTCAACCTTGCCTCTGAAGCCAAGTTCCAAAAGTGTTGCTAAGACTTCTTTATTATCTCCATGAAACAGAAGATTGTGCCAATTTTTTTCAAGCTCGCTGAATTTAGGGGTTTCTGGGAATTTATCTTCCTTCTGGGGGTCAAAGACTTCAATTAGTTGTGTAGGGAAGCCTGTGACATATTCTAACGGGTGTTTATTAACCCAATGGAGTAGAGGTCTGCCTTTTGGTGTTTCAACTTTTATTTTTTTGTTTGATTTATCATCTGTCATATTTATTTTTTGTGTTGGTAAATCCAGTTAAAAACTGGCATAACTTTACCAAATACCGACTCTCCTTCCTCTAAAAGCAGGAGTTCATACTTTATTTTATCAGGATTTATCGCTTCCAGCTCTTGCATCTCTTTTTCAGCTTCCTTAATCCTGTATTTTGGCGCTTTTACCTCCACGATTAAAGATCTACCATCTTTCTTGCGAATTAAAAAGTCGGGGGTATAACTGTGCCAGTCTCCCTTGTCGTCTTTGTATTCAAAGATTAAATCGGTTTTAGCGGGATCGTTAATTGCGCCTGTGTAATAAATGTCCTCAACATTATCGGGGTCTTCACCAAGTTTAATAAGCATACTCTCAAAAAACTCTCGTTCATACTCTGAGTCAAAATTGTAAGGGTCGTAATGAAAGCCAAAGAGCGGTAGTTGTCCAGCCTTTGCTTTGTAGTCCTTCAGCTCCAGCACATATTTCTTCAGAGAGGTTTTGTTAACCCTAATGTGGGTCACATAGGAGGTTTTGCCGTCAACAGTTTCTTCTTCAAACCCTTTCTGCTTGATAAGAGCCAGTGCTTCTTCGACTGTTTCATTGACCACTTTGTAGCGCATGGTTTGTTTTTCTATTTGGGTGCGGATAAGTTCCAGTTCAAACGCCCCAATTTCTCCGTCTGGGTATAAGTTTTGGAGCAGTTTATAAGTTTTTAGCGAGTCTAAGCGGTAAGCATGAGCCAAAACTACGGCAGCTTGGAACAGGTCGATTTTCCTGTCTGTTACCGCTCCCTTTTTAGTTCCCACTTCAACCAGCACCCCTTTTCTCTGGGCTTTGGACATGGAATAAATGGTCTTTTCAAAGGATTTGACCGTTTCTTTGCCTGGTTTATCGATTTTTAGACACTCTTGCGCTTTCAAGTCTTCTGGGACTATCTTTTGGATGAGCTTTTTGATAAGCAAAGGCGGCAGTTCAATCTTTCTAAGAGTTACTTTAACTGTTACCGTGTCCGTAGAAACCCTGTTGAGATCATCCAACCCCTCACCAAAGGTTTCTTGCAACTGCCGATCAAGAATGGAGACATTGTCTTTTGAGAGGTAAATCTTGGCTTTTTTGGTGTTGCCATTGACTTGTCTTAAACATCGACTGGCAGCTTGCAAAACAAAGTTATTGCTTGAATTAAGTTTCCTTGCCAGAGCGGTAGCGAATAAAGATAAGCAGTTCCACCCTTCTGTGCCTTTGTTGACGAGCAGGAAGACTCGGTAGGGCAGTTTGGGATCGTTAATGCGGTTGTCAAAAAGGTCTTTAATCTCATCAGTTGACTTGTTATGCACTGGCAGTACAACTGATGGGTCAATTTTTAATGAGATGAGAGTTTGCTCAACAATAGGCTTAGCTTTTTCTAGATCATCGACCTGAGGGAAGTAGATAGCCAGCTTGGCATATTCGCCGCTCTCAATTTGAACATCTTTGTATTCTTGAAAAAAGTCTTTAACTACATCAACAATGAAATCATGATCAGATACATCGGAATAGGCAATGATGTTGCCTCTTACTTCTTTTAAGATTCCATCCTCAATACCTTGTGATAGTCCATACCAATAAATAACATCTCGCAGAAGCTGTCTTTGGTAATAGGGTGTGCCTGTGGTGTTAACTACCGCTAAAAGATTGGTTTTCTCGGCAATGTAGTTGATTGTCTGTCTGACCCTCTTCAGGTCGCTTGCCAGCTCCTGTCCGTAGGTGTGATGGGCTTCATCTGAGAAGACTGCCAAGTGAGGGAGCGAGGTAATGGTTTGCAACCTTAAATTAGCCACCAGCTCTTTTGCTTCTTCAATTCCCAGCCTCAACTGCCCTGACAGGAAAGATTTGGGGATACTGTTCTTTTGAAGTCTTATTTTTTCAGTGTTGGTGACAATAACATTAAAGGAGCTGCCTCGGATAACGGGAATGTCTTTCTCGCCATCCCTGGTGTAGGTGAATTTAACATTGGTGATAAAAGATTTATAGAAACGAGGGGGAAGTATTTTGTCGTATGGTGTGTCAGAGATTTCTCTCAAAGCACCCAGTATGGTCTTGCCAGGTGCAAATACCAGGGCATTTTTGATAAATATGCCATCTTCTTCCTGATATTCCAAAGCCATCGCAAACTCGGTAGCGATGATGGAAGCTATAAGGATTGTCTTACCTGCTCCCATTGCCAATGCCAGGATATAACTGGGGTATGAGAGAGTGAGTGTTTCTCTTAATGCTTCAAGCCTGTATTTCTTAACAAATACATCGTTGGTTCTGACTTTATCAATAATGAGATCTAATCCACCTCCTGCTAATAAGAGATCTGTCAAATCTTCCTCTGACAAGCAGATGCCGAGTGCCTTTAATAGTTCTTTTCCTTGAAAGTATTCCTTGTAAAGATTGAAGATGTTTGGTGTGTTTTTGACTAAGCGTAAATACCAGTAAGTTTCTAACGCCTCAAATTGTGCCTTTCTTAGAAAGTCATTCTGGTTATGCTGGAAAATGGTGGCAATAGCAGGATAAGAGGAAGGATAATCTTGCTGTCTCCAATTAGCAACATCTAATTTCAATTTTTGATAAAGATTGATCATACCTTTTGTTTTTGTATAAACTTATCAAGTTCTGCTTTATTGATACGATATTGTTTCCCAATTTTGAAAGCCTGGAGCTTTCTTGCTTGTACCCAACGATACACAGTAAGATATGCAACCTTTAGTATGTCTGCTACTTCTCTAATTGTATAAAATTCCTCTACTTCTCTTTTATCCATATTTAACATTATTTAACATCTTGCCTTAAATTGCAAGTAATCTTAATGGTTCAAATTTGTTTATCTGTTCTCTAAGTAGTGAGAATACGCTTGGCTCGTCAGCTTGGGTAAGGCTTTTCATTTCCTTGTTAAGACTATACCAAGCAGAGCTGCCGTATCGTTTGGTCATTTCTCTAAATTCTCTTATGCCAATTTCCTCAAGCAGAACCCTCAAGCCCAGAATTTTCAGAATAGGTATCAGCTTGATTTTAGGATTTGCAATTAAAAAACCAGTAAAAAACTTTTTAGGGCTTTCGTATTGATAGGTTAGTAAAGGCGG
Source organism: Patescibacteria group bacterium (assembly GCA_026004595.1). Taxonomy (GTDB): domain Bacteria; phylum Patescibacteriota; class WWE3; order UBA101185; family UBA10185; genus UBA8498. The sequence continues at coordinate 9,994 of BPJL01000016.1, forward strand.
GTAGGCTTCTTCAATTTCTCTGATGTAGTGAAGTAAGACCTTTTTGGCTGTGTCTTGGTTAAAGATGTTTGTAAAAGTTGGCTCAAAGTCCTTATCTATAAGTTTAAGAATTTGGCTGATTTTTTGCCGTTTATTTAGCCTTATTTCAACTCGCAAAATCTCAAAAGGTCTTTTTTGGGTGAGAATATCAAATAAGCCTAGTTGCAGGGCGTTGTCATTTTCTTCAGGCGTCAAAACTAACCCCTTTGATTGGAATTTGGTTTTCTTAAGCTGAATAACTTTGTCGTTTTTCATTAAGCAAAGTCTATGAAATGGGGTGTAAGCTGAAATTGTATTGCAGTTAGCTAACAGTTAGCTTATGCGAGAAGTTAAAGATATTTGGGGTTTATCTGAACGGTTGATTTGGTATAAATCAAAAGGTCGTTAACGCCAGTTTTCTGGGCTATAAATTTGGATAATCCGTCGCAAGCAGGATAAAATTTCTTTTGGTTTTCTTTTAATAAATCTAGGTCGGTAATGCCTTCAATCGTTTCTATAACCTCGTCCCAAGACCACTCTTTTTTACGGCTTTTATCATCTTTTAGTAGTAATTCAAGGAGTTTAGCCCTAAAACTTTCTTTCTTGAATTTAACTTTTTTGCCTTCAATATCCAGCTCGCCTTTTTGGGCGCTATAGGTTACTTTAGGTTTTACTTTCGTTGAGTCTGGCGTAAGCGTCGCCTTTGGTTTTTCAGGCTCTTTATTAGATTTGTCTCTTCGTTCTAATTCGCTTCTAACTTTTTCCATAAAATCATAGAAGGGTTTTATATTAACAACAACTTTGATGCTGTCATCCCATCTGTGCATCATTGAGTCAATGTGCTTAAATTCTGAAAGAACACCCTCTTTATGAAGATACTTTACTGCTTCCCATCTACCCTCAATATACTCATCCCTAACGCCTGGTGTGTCATAAGGAAAAAGTTCTTGGAAGTAAATTCTTGGCGGCAGAAGTGGGATAATCACGGTATTCTCTCTGTTCAATTGGACTTTCTCTTTTATTGCCAACATCGTATCAAATAATCTTAAGAGATTAAGATAGGTCATCTCACTGATGCCACTTTTCTGTTTGAGTAAGTAATTTTCATACCAGTCATCAAATCCTTCTGAGACAGTAAGGAGAAAATAATCTATTGATGTGATTTCTAAATGTTGAAGCGGTTTTAATTCAGAAGGTATATCCTGTATTTGAATAATTTTTTCGTCATCTTGGAGTTTTAATAAGAAGTCGTGTATTTCCTGAAGTATTATTTGTTTAAGTTTATTGTCGGTTTTTGCATAAAGTTTAATGGGATGTCTTTTACGAGCAATTTTGCGGGCTTCATTTATTGTTTCAGGATTATATTAAGTTTTTCTTCGTATGTCATAGGTCAT
>BPJL01000017.1 GCA_026004595.1 Patescibacteria group bacterium
GTAGATACCCGGGCTGTGGAGTATCCCAACCTGTTGGATGTTATGCTGCCGTTGCTGCACCCCACTTCGGCGGTGTGTGGTATGCCCAAAAATGCAGCTATGGCTTTTCTGCAAACCCATGAAGGTTACGACCGCCGCCTATACAGCGGCTTCTGGGGGCCCATGGGAGTGCAAGGCGAAAGCGCCCTCTTTGTGAACCTGCGCTGCATGCAATACACACAAAACCGCTTGCTTTTTTATGCCGGCTGCGGCATTACTGCCGACTCTGATCCCCGGAAAGAATGGAATGAAACCTGCTACAAGATGCAAACACTTTGGCAAGGATTGCAGGCAGAACCGTAAGACATTAATTTTTATCAAAAGACTTGCATCATTTAAAAAAAATATGTAAAATGCTTTCACTTTACAGGCGGCTTCCGCATAAGCGGTATCCCAAAAAACATGACAGCCGTGTACTGACAATTTGTACGAACGGCTGTATTTGCGCCATGAGTGAATACTCACTCTAAAAACCGCCCGATGAACGAAAGTCCCGTAAAGCACGTTCTTTGACATATTGTTTGGTGAAACCTCTATTTTCTTAAAGAAAATTCTGTTTAAAATTCCAATCTGATTGGAAAAATTAGCGATTTAAGCCCTTTAAAAGCGTTAATCGTTTGAAAATCAATATATTACAATTATATGTCTCACAGCGCATCTACCATTAAAAGAAGGATTGCGACCTCGTTGCTGAGCCTCCTTGTTCAAACTTTATTCTCACAGCGCATCTACCATTAAAAGAAGGATTGCGACGTCTCTTCGCTGAGACCTTGCCTTGAATTTTAACTCACAGCGCATCTACCATTAAAAGAAGGATTGCGACTCTTAGATTTCATATTCTGAAATCTCATCAGTGACTCACAGCGCATCTACCATTAAAAGAAGGATTGCGACGGGGCGGGTGGGGGTGACCATCAGGATTCCTTTTTGAGCTCACAGCGCATCTACCATTAAAAGAAGGATTGCGACTTCTTAAATTTAATGTTATTAAATTTCATATTCTTTCTCACAGCGCATCTACCATTAAAAGAAGGATTGCGACCGACTGCGAAACCCTGATAACGACTTTGTCTCTCGAGCTCACAGCGCATCTACCATTAAAAGAAGGATTGCGACAGCAATGAACATGTCTATTGCTCGCAAGGTCTCTTCAGACTCACAGCGCATCTACCATTAAAAGAAGGATTGCGACAATTCATTACTGAGTTGCTTACGCAACTCTCACAGCGCATCTACCATTAAAAGAAGGATTGCGACGACTTGACCTCGCAGCGTTTCGAAGTCCGAACCTCACAGCGCATCTACCATTAAAAGAAGGATTGCGACATCCGTTGATCCTCGAGTTTAACGAGGAAATTAGGGATTCTCACAGCGCATCTACCATTAAAAGAAGGATTGCGACTGATGTTTATAAATTGCATATGCTTTTTTTAAAAAAACTCACAGCGCATCTACCATTAAAAGAAGGATTGCGACCTCCGGGGGTCTTTCTCGAAGGATTCGATAGAGACCTCACAGCGCATCTACCATTAAAAGAAGGATTGCGACATATCTGGCCATGGCCCTGGCATTCTTAAATCTTCTATCTCACAGCGCATCTACCATTAAAAGAAGGATTGCGACTAAGTAGAATAGTTGGCGGTGTTTTTTTGGACTAAGGCCTCACAGCGCATCTACCATTAAAAGAAGGATTGCGACTTTTACCCACTGCACGAATTCCTCTCCTATGCGTTCCCACTCACAGCGCATCTACCATTAAAAGAAGGATTGCGACTGGCCGTTGACCCGGAGATGCTCGGAAAGGTCTCACAGCGCATCTACCATTAAAAGAAGGATTGCGACGCTTCTCCAAGTCTTGTGCCATAACTATTTTAGGGGGGGCTCACAGCGCATCTACCATTAAAAGAAGGATTGCGACCGTACGTGGTCGGCACGTCATTGGCGTCTTGCCGCTCCGCTCACAGCGCATCTACCATTAAAAGAAGGATTGCGACCGTACGTGGTCGGCACGTCATTGGCGTCTTGCCGCTCCGCTCACAGCGCATCTACCATTAAAAGAAGGATTGCGACTGACCACAATGATGTCAGTCATCCCCAGCCTTTTCTCACAGCGCATCTACCATTAAAAGAAGGATTGCGACTCAGACGAGAGCCTTTCAGCAACCGACTGTGCCTCACAGCGCATCTACCATTAAAAGAAGGATTGCGACACAAGGCTCATGAAGCCTCGCCGGGGATCTTTATCCTCACAGCGCATCTACCATTAAAAGAAGGATTGCGACAAAACCGGATGGCATACCATGACACGTCCAACCCTTTTTCTCACAGCGCATCTACCATTAAAAGAAGGATTGCGACTCCCGTTGGGGGCATCAGCAGCCCCCGCGTTGTCTCACAGCGCATCTACCATTAAAAGAAGGATTGCGACCAATACACGCTCAATGATGCCGATCCCCTTGTCAATCTTCTCACAGCGCATCTACCATTAAAAGAAGGATTGCGACAACGCAGGGTCGTTTATATCGACCCGGGAACCCAGAGCTCACAGCGCATCTACCATTAAAAGAAGGATTGCGACAAAACCGGATGGCATACCATGACACGTCCAACCCTTTTTCTCACAGCGCATCTACCATTAAAAGAAGGATTGCGACTCCCGTTGGGGGCATCAGCAGCCCCCGCGTTGTCTCACAGCGCATCTACCATTAAAAGAAGGATTGCGACCAATACACGCTCAATGATGCCGATCCCCTTGTCAATCTTCTCACAGCGCATCTACCATTAAAAGAAGGATTGCGACAACGCAGGGTCGTTTATATCGACCCGGGAACCCAGAGCTCACAGCGCATCTACCATTAAAAGAAGGATTGCGACGACAAGGCACCATACCTTGTTTTTTTGTTTTACAACCTTGTTTATGAAGGAGCTTAAGTGCAGCTTGCCGGTTTCACGTTTCCGGCAGCTTGTCATCTCGAACAAAGCGCAGCGAAGTGAGAGATCTCAATCAAAGCAAAGCATAAAAGAGGCAAAGCGATTTCTCGCTTTCGCTCGAAATGACAAGAGGAGAGGCATAAGAGAAAGGCTCAAGCAGAAGGGGGCTCCCTCTTATCCAAATTATATTTCATCACGTGGAGTGGAGCATGTTAACTAAGGCGAATGCTCTCTTCAAAAAATTTATTGCGCCTAAAATGGCCAATATAAAACTGTCTGATAACAAGAAGTTTACCCTCCGTGCATGTTGCCATGATGAGGAATATGGTCGGGTTCAAGCATTTATTTACAGGAATGGCGTTTTAATGCGTCCGGAGTTAGAAAAAATTATTAATAAAATTTGGATAGATAAAACTAAATGCTTAACTTTATCTTGAAAGATAAACGGTTCGACGCGGGCGCCCTGTTGTGGCAGGGTACCCGCGTCGCAAGACGCTCCGCCCCGGGTGGCAGTGCTACGGCACATAAGACCACCCCGACGGGGCATTTTTTATTTTAATAATCTCTAAACTTTTTAATGCCTGACGTTGCGGGTAGAAGTGGCTATCGACGCGCTTTCCATTATCATGGCTTTTCTCACGACACATTTGCCATCAAAAGGGGGATGGTGCCCCTGCAAGTCCCGGACAGGTTATTTCTTTTTAAGAGCTTTCTATTTTTTGGAGATGTTTTTTGTCCCTTGTGTCCATTCCCTACTATATCCTTGAAAGTATGTATCTTTACGACCAAAGGGCTACGAACGCTGTTGTGGAAAACAAGCATTATTAAACTTGCTTGTTATATCATGGCAAATGTTTGATTTTCAAATATTTTAAAATAATGAAAGCGGAATGAAAAAAAACAGGGGGACAGACCATCCGGCAAAGCCCTTCGTAAAGTGGGCGGGAGGCAAATCCCAATTGCTCGATGAAATCAGCGGAGCTTTGCCTGCCCACTTCCAACAGACACCTTTTACTTATATTGAGCCGTTTGTTGGAGGCGGATCCGTATTGTTCTGGATTTTACAAACCTACCCAAACATCAAAAAAGCGATAATCAATGATATTAATGCTGATTTAATTAATACGTACAGGACAATTAAGGAAAATGTAGAAGCATTAATTCTGGTTCTCAAAGATTGGGAAAAAGAGTATTATTCGTTGAATGCCAATCATAATTTGAAAAAAGCATATTACTATACCAAAAGGGATTTGTTTAACAGTCGCTCTTCTGACAATACCACTCAAGCAGCCTTATTTATATTTTTGAATCGCACCTGTTTCAACGGGCTTTACAGAGTAAATCGAAACAACGAATTTAACGTACCCATTGGCAGCTATAAAAAACCGCTAATTTGCGACGAAGACAATTTGCGGGCAGTAAACCGCACTTTACAAAAAGTAACTATTTTAAATGGTGATTTTGAGCAAACTTTAAAGTATGCCGAAGGCGACACCTTGTTTTATCTTGACCCGCCGTACAAGCCGCTAAGCAAAACCTCAAGTTTTAATTCTTATGCAAAAGAAGTGTTTGACGACAAAGAGCAAATAAGACTTGCCCGGTTTTGTAAAAAGCTGGACTCGTTGGGCTACCGGTGGATATTAAGCAACTCGGATGTAAAAGGTAAAAATCCCGAAGATAATTTTTTTGATGACCTTTATGCCGGATTCAATATCAGAAGAGTCTGGGCAAGGAGAAATATAAATGCCAACCCTGCTAAGAGAGGCGAACTGACAGAGTTATTGATTACGAATTATGAATATGAAAAAGCTGTGTCAATTGCTAAATAAATCCGAAGACGATCTTTTTCAGGAAATAACTTCATCTTTTAAAGATAAAATTACCCAATGGGATTATTTTGTAAACTGGAAAAAGGTTTTGCAAAATATTGAACCGATTGAAAAAGAGCTGAATTTGTTGAATTATCTTATCGGGAAACAGGACTTACGACAAGAAACTGTCAATCTCTTATTGAAATATCCCGAAACAATCAAAGCGATTCCTTTACTGCTTGCCATCAGGGAAAAGTCATTAGAGGTGCTAATTGATACAAGAGACTTTATTTATCGCAAGTTTGACTTCTCAAAGACATCCTACTCCAAGGAAGAAATAGAATCATTTGCCGATTTTATTTTGAAAAGTGGATTGGGAGAATTGTTGCAAGACAGAAAAATAAAAAATTTGGTGGACTACGCAACCGGTATTGAAGTAGGTCTTGACAGCAACGGCAGAAAAAACCGTGGCGGAAAAATGATGGAAATACTGGTTGAGGAGTTTGTAAGGGATATCTGCCGGGAACTGCAAATTGAATATATGCCGCAAGCAAATGCTGAAAAAATAAAACAAAAATGGAACATAGAAGTAAACGTAGATAAATCTTCTCGAATTATTGATTTTGCTATAAATAAAAATGGAAAGCTTTACTTTATTGAGGTGAATTTTTACGGAGGTGGTGGTTCCAAACTGAAATCAACGGCTACCGAATACATTAGAATGAATGAGTTTTGGAATAATCAAGGCATTCAATTTATCTGGATAACCGACGGATCAGGATGGAAATCCACTCTAAAGCCTTTGAGGGAGTATTTCGATAAAGCCGATTATCTGCTCAATTTAGAGATGTTGAGAAACGGTGTGCTAAAAAAGATATTGGAATGACTTTGCCAAAAATGACTTGGTGAGTACTAAAAAAGGCAAGACTTTGCTTATCAAGAGCAAAACGCAATGCATTTGCAACTTATTTCAAAAAATGATTAAGCCTTATTTCAAATCCGGTGATAAAGCATTTACCTTGCTGCAAGGTGATGTTTTTGAAGTGCTGCCACAATTCGATTTTAAGTTTGATATGGTTTTTGCCGATCCTCCTTATTTTTTGTCCAATGACGGATTAACTGTAAAAAATGGGAAAATAAGCAGCGTAAACAAAGGAAATTGGGATAGATCGAAAGGTTTTGAATTTATTAATGATTTTAACCGTAGGTGGTTGCGGCTTGTCCGTGACAAAATGAAAGAGGATGCCACAATATGGATTAGTGGCACAATGCACAACATTTTCAGTATCGGACAGATTTTAATTGAACTGAATTTTAAAATTCTTAATATAGTCACATGGCAAAAGACCAATCCGCCGCCCAATTTTTCATGCCGCTATTTTACCCACTCAACAGAGCAAATCATTTGGGCAAGAAAAAATGCAAAAGTCCCGCATTATTTCAATTACGAGCTAATGAAAGAAATAAACGGCGGCAAGCAAATGACGGATGTTTGGACTTTACCCGCCATTGCAGCATGGGAAAAAACATGCGGAAAGCATCCTACCCAAAAACCTCTTTCACTCTTGGTAAGGATAATTTTAGCATCTACCAAACAACACGCTTGGATTCTCGATCCCTTTACCGGAAGCAGTACTACCGGTATTGCCGCTAATTTACTTGAAAGGAAATTTCTTGGGATAGACCTTGAAGCAGTTTACCTGGAAATAAGCAAACAAAGGAAATTGGAAATTGAGAATGAAGAAACTTTGAATAGGTATATGGCTAAGCTAAAAAATTGCTTATATGGCAAGCAGTAAATGAAAAAATATTTTAGGAAAAACCCCGCAGCGCCCCTACCATCAAAACATGCTTATCTGCATATTTCCGGTTTTGTCATCCCGAACGGGCGAAGTTTGCCATTTCGAACTTCACGTAGTGAAGTGAGAAACCTCAGTCTCACACCCATCAAGCCACAAGAGGCAAAGAGATTTCTCGCTTTCGCTTGAAATGCAAGGGAGGAAGTGCCGAAGCAGCTGGAGGGAGGCTTGAAGTGGTGAGAAGTATAAAGAGGAAAGCAAAGCGACAGCAGCGCTATTTTACTTACCCCTTGTACTCGTGTAGAACCAAAAAAGTACCCTGCAGCTCTATACAGCCGTTTAAAAAAACTGTTTTGATAGAAGGTGAGTTTTAAATAAATTACTATTACCAATAGAGAGCAGAGTGTTGTAAATTAAATAAATAAAACATGAAAACTGAAAGTCATTCAATTAATGATGTCTTAGCCAAAAACGTTACATCATTTTTTATTCCACCTTTTCAAAGAGCATATGCTTGGGGTAAGCCTGAAATTGAGCGTTTTTTCAGTGATATATCAAAAATTATTGAATCAGAACTAGACCCTGGGCAGCATGATAAGCTAGAGCATTTTTTTGGTACCATAGTGATAAAGGAGGAAAAGGCGGGTTTCGCCAATAAGTCCATTATCGTTGATGGACAACAAAGAGTTACAACTACTTTACTTTATCTTATTGCTTTACGAGATACTGAAACAAATACAGATAAGCAAGCCTTCATAACTGAAACTTATTTAAAAAACCGTGCATCAACGTTTGAGGATAAAATCAAGCTTAAGCAAGTTACAAAAGATTGGGAGGCTTATAAAGCATTAGTAAACAACGATCTAACAGTTTTAGCAAACAATGATCAGGACTCCGGAGCCATAATTAAAGCCTATAATTTACTAAAAAAGCTTATCATCGACAAGAGAAAAGAGAACCCTAACATATGTGTTGAGCACTTCATCACAGCTATACAGCGCATGAATGTGGCGGTGATTTTTCTTGATGAAAGGCCATTTAAAGGCGAAGATCCTCAAATTATATTTGAAACACTAAACTCATTGGGTAAGCCACTTAGTTTAGCTGACCTTGTTAGAAATTTTGTGCTTCTTAAGATGAAAAGTGATGATCAGTCTGAAATCTATGAGCAGGTGTGGTATCCAAAAATTGAGAAAGTTCTGGGAGATAGTACCTCGAAGTTCTTTAGAGACTATTTACAATATAAGACATATAGTTCACTGAAGGTTGTAAGTGACAACAATACAAAGGAACTTTATCAAAAATTTAAGAACTACGTGGAAAATAAATTCACTAATCACAGAGTCTTTGTAGATGATATCGTGCATTACGTTAAATATTACAAATGGATTATTACTGAAGTCAACAACGACATGATATCGAAAAATCCTGATAAGGATAAAAAGATAAAAGAGTTATTAAGGAATATTTTTCATGATATAAAAACAGAAGCTTTCAAGCCATTTGTCCTAGGATTGTTAGAGTGCCATCAACGTCCTATTGATACCTTAAAGCTTAGTGATGAAGAGCTTATCTCAGCTTTAACAACCATAAGAACTTACTTGATTAGACGAAGGGTCTTAGGGTTAACACAAGGAGAAAACAAAAACATTGTTCTTTTATGTAAAAGAATTGAGGATATTGCTCAAGGTAGTACTTCTGTACTTGATCTTTTAACAAATATGTTTTACAAGCTTAGGTTACCAGATGATACTGAGATTCGCTCAGCATTGGTTTCTATGAATTTCTATGAGGAGGTGAAAAAGTATGCTAAATTTATTTTAGGAAAGATTGAAGAACATAATGCAAAGGTTGCTGTTGATTTTCGAGACCCAAAAATAACAATTGAACACATAATGCCGCAAACACTTACTGATAGCTGGAAGACTGAGCTAGGAGAAGACTATAAAAGGGTCCATAGTACCTATCTTCACAATATTGGAAACTTGATTCTTACAGAATTCAATTGCGAGATGGGAAATAAATCTTTTGAGAAGAAGAAGCAGATGCTTCGTACATCCACACTACACTACAGGCTTGCTGTTATTGATAAAGATGTTTGGAACGAACAAAGTATTAAGGAGCATCAAGAAAATATGATAAAGTGGTTTCTTGAAACCTTTCCTGTGTCCTAGGCAGAAAAGGTTCACTTAAATTAGTGTTCTTTATTAGGTTAGGGGGTAAAGGATTGTGCCCGTTCTACAATACTGAAAGTAACGAGCTGAAAAGCTTTTCTTTGAGAAAGTTATGAACATTAAGTAGTTAGAAGTTGTTTAGGAATAGCCGAGATTTTTAGGAGCTATTTTGTCAAGATACTCAAGTCGTAAATATTGTATTAATTATTGATTTCCTCATTTCGTTGTATTTTCAAAAAAGCAAGGCACTTTGTGATAAAAGCGCCTTGCTTTGTGTTTTGGTGGGCAGATGGGGTGGCTTTATTTTTGTTTTTCAGACTTACTTTTCTTATCTGATTTTTCTTTTTTGCCCTCTTGCCCTTTGACCT
>BPJL01000018.1 GCA_026004595.1 Patescibacteria group bacterium
TTGTATCAGCTTCATAGTTTCCAGATTTTACGCCAAAGGTGTTTTATACGAGCGATGTTGCGATTGTTTTTCAAAGCAATTTGCCAAGGTGATAAAGGGAAAGGAGTAGCAGCAAATTTCTTGGTAAGTTCTTCCACGGTAGTAGCTTCCATAAACTCCAAACGATGCCACAACGCCGGCTCTATCGGATGGAAGTCTCTTATTGTTTGATAGTTTTCTTTGCTTAAACTCTTCCAAAAATTGAAATAGGCAGTAGCATCGAAGTCATTTTTATGCCCCCAATTGGTGATTTTCTGCCATACTTCCGCATCAGTACGAGCCCAAGTATCGTGTAATATAAAAAAAGGCGCTATTTTATTGAAGTAGTCATTCTTTCGCCCATATTGATAGTGTGGTTTGTTGGTAGCCACTTGTATCGTGTCCAGACGTCCACTAATAATGTATAAATATCCTTCCGGAAGTTTTTTAAACAAATTGAGTAATACCACGCAATAATTCACTTCTTTTTGAAGAACACTCTGTTTTCTCAAAAATTCGCAGAATCCGTTAAAATCTAAAAAGTATTCATCTGCATCCAGCTGGACATGCCACCCGCCCTCTCCCATTGCTTTTGCCAAGAGATTACGCTCCCGTACTTCACACTCCATGGGCGTCAGCGTCGGCACATAGAAGTCATCTTCATAAATATGAATTTTATTATCAACATCTATGACCTGCACCATCTGCATAAAGGCCGGCTCGTCGAAGTCAAAAGGATTGCCTGCCCACGTGAGCCGTTGCCTGTCAATAGCCAAGTATATGACATCTGCCCCTTTATACACTAATGGCAAAGCATGGCGCAACAGCTGCCAATCATAAGAAACCAAAAAACCTACTTTGATGGGTGGCGTCTCTTTCATTTCCCCAACAACATTCTTTTCGTGTGATAGGCGATGTCTTTAAAAAAGGTTAGATCTTGCCGGGGGTTGGCCAGCAGTGTTCGCAGCGCCAGCCGATATCCCTCTGCAAAACGTCTTTCCTGAAAGGCAATCATAGCACTGTATCGTAACCAATAGGGATGGTTGGGTATCTTCTTCAGAAGGCCAAGACACCAGTCGCCGGCAAGAGCTATTTTCCGGGCCAGTGGCTGCCGGGCAAAGGCCTCATCGAGTCTTTTTTGCAAAAACTCATCTACAATTTGCTTTTCAATGCGATGCCAGTAATGCCGGTTACAGGATTCACAGGGGATCAGCGTGGTGCGTGTTTGCAAGATATAAGAGAAGGCATACTGCTCACAAGCGTGGTTGCGGGCAGACGCATACAGTTGGTCGGTCAGCTCATACACCTCCTGAAGCCAAGCAGTATTGGTATGGTGCAGCCCTATAATGCCGGCATTCCAGGAAGCAAAGTCTTCGGGTTGGATGCGTACGGAGACACCGCCTATATAAAAGGTTTTCTGCCGCAACGCTTCATATACAGCTCGAAAGTGGTCTTTGTCATGAAGCGGATAGGTGCCTAAAAAAGTCATTTCATATTCAAACTTGTGCATAATAGACTGACGCGGAGTTATCTTATGCAACAAGTCTGCAATGGGAGCAAAGAAAAAGGTGTCGGAGTCTATGTAAAAAATATTGTTTTGAGGATAGGCGCGCGCCGCATCTTCTATTATGCCAATTTTAACCCGGTGAATAAGGTCATCGGGGCCCATCATTTCTTTCAATTTTGCTTCGGGCAATAGCTTGTATTCTACAGGCACGCCGCTCAGAAAGGACTCATAATAGGCGGGGTTGTCGGTATATACAAGCAACCGGTCCTCCGGGGCCGGTGAATAGTGATTCAATAAGCTAAGCACTGACAGTATGGTTCTGTTGTGCAGTTTGGTATGTCCCGAAGCGAAGTATATAAAAGATGTTGGCATGGGTTCGTTCTCTTTTTTAAAAAGCCCTCTTTATTCCGAATAAGAGCTTTTCTTTTTTCTGCGCTGATTCAGCCAATATATTGCGTTTTTCAAATAAAACCCAAACTCCCCTGTCTTCATAGATAAGAAGAGAATCCCTCCTAGCCCTTTCCATAATTGCCCTCTATATATTTGGTCAAAATGATAGGCGGCAATACCCCGGCTGTACTTTTTTATATCCAAATCGACTCCCAAATATCTTTTAACCAAGGCAGGATAATCTTTCCTGAATTGATTGTCTACTTGTTGCGCACTGAATCCTGCTTCGCCTATTATAGCAAACACTTTGTCTATAAACAAGGTATTGATTGTCTTATCGCCGAACACTTTGATAAAAAAGTGAGCATCGGCAGCAACGGGATATTTCAAAGTGTAATAACCCAGTTTTCTAAATAAGCTCTTGTGAATAAAACTTGCTTGATGTGGCACTCCCATCCCTCTTTCTATATCTTGCATAGAAAATGCCTGCCCTTTAGTTTCGGAAAACTCCCTTCCTCTTACTTTTCCATAAATCAGCTGGTAGTTATCCCAAGCTACCTCCTGAAAAATCGAGTGCAACAGACCGGGCACCAAGCAATCATCTGCCCCCAAGAAAAAAAGGAAGTCCCCGCTTGCCAAGTCTATGCCTTTGTTCATGGCATCATAAATACCTTTGTCTTTTCCGGATACGTAATGAATGTGTGGGTACTTCTGTGCATATTCTTTTACAATATCAAGCGTGTCGTCGGTGGACTCCCCATCGATGATCCAATGCTCCAGATGAGGGTAGTTTTGCTGTGCTACGCTATCCAAGCATGCCCGTATGGTCTTCGAGGCATTGAAAGTAGGGGTAATGACTGATATAGATGGCAGGTTACTCATATAGCTTTATTTGAAAGTTCTTCTCTGATTGAAAATAACCAGAAATGGCATCATCTATGCTCTTCATCCGGAATTATAGGAAATTGAGTTTGGAAATAACAAAGTATTATCCAGCATTAAGTAATGGTCGTAAATCTCACCTAACGGTCACAATGATAGCTTTCAAGCGCTTTTGCAAAGGCGTATTGAAGCATTTCATTCCCCAAGCCGCCTGAAAGTGGTATCACTATCATAGTTTGTCTTTCAATTGACTATCCCGAACCTTTCCCTTTGTTAGTTACCTATAACATCTCGCAGGATTTCGACAAATCTTTTACCAAAACGCTCTATGTCATTTTGGTAGTTATAACTAAAGTTATTGCTGCCATCATACTCATGATATACTTTCTGAATCTTGGTGGCCAGGTCATGCTCGTCATGCGGATTAAAAAAGTGCTTATTATTGTAGTTTTCAGTTTGCTCCCTGTGCACTTTCAAGTCTGACAATATAACCATTTGATTCATCGCTTTTACATCTTCAACCACCGTACTCCATCCTTCAAACAAAGAAGGCTGGATAACGGCTTTGGCATGCTTCATCAAGGCAAGCTGCTCTGCTCTGTCAATAAAGCCCAAAAACCGAACATTCTCTTCCAATTGGTGCTTTTGTACATAGTCTTTTAATTTTTCGAAATGATTTGGGCTACGATAATCTTCTTGCTTTCCCGAAAAGGCAACACAATAATCTTCTCCTTTGCTTTTCAGTACTTGAAGAGCCTTCAATACAAGTATGTGGTTTTTATGAACCCAAAACTGATTGGGCACAAAAAAGTAGTCCTTTGGAATGTTATATTTTTGCCTGATATTTTGTATATCAAGGCTTTTATAGCCGGACGGGTGAGTGACGGCAAACCTAAGCACGTATGTCTTACACACATGCTTAGGATATAATCTTTCAAAGTCATTTAAAGCATCTTGGCTGCTAAAGACGATGTTCGTTTCTAACTCTGAAAGCCTCTTTTGAAGGCTCTTTCGATATTTCACTTCTTCTTCTGAAAAGAAATGAGGCAAATAGTCCTCTTGAAAATCTGGTATCCAATAGATTTTTCTTTCGACTGGCAGCGGTATAAAATCCATAGAGGGAAATAACACATCTATATTTTTATTAGTGGGAAGCTTCTCAATAAAATTCCTTTTTGTAATGGTCCGGCAAACTTTATTGATGACTCTCTCAATAATATTATATTTCACGTTTAATGAGTGCCAGTTAATATAGGGGTAGTTAGTTGCCCGGTTTATTCTCTCAAAGTCCTTATTATTGGAACATAATAAGACAATAGACGGCTTCAAGGCATCCGGAAGAGCGTTAAGGGCATGAACAAGGTTTTCAATATAGTAAGCCCCTGCTATCCATTGTTCCTGATATGAGTATATTAAACCTACTTTGATTCTTTCAGCCATTTTACGTATAAGTTTAGCCCTTCTTCCAAAGAGATGGCAGGCTCAAAGCCCAAGTAACGAATCTTAGATATATCTGCTCTCCAATTATCGGGGTCTCCTATCTTCTTTTTTCCTGAGAACAAGTATTTTTTACCGGGATCATATATTTTAAAAAATGTATTCACTGCATCAGCTATTTTAGTCTCTTGGCCACTGGCTACATTAAAGACCTCCCCTTCAAAATCAGCCTTTTCTATCAATACATTTACCGCCCTTAGTAAGTCTTTAATATGAATAAAATCTCTTGTCTCTTCCCCTGTTCCAAAAAGCTCCACTACGTCATGCCGTAATGCCTTTTGATGCAGGTCCCAAAACAGCTGCTTTTTGAGCCCCTCGCCATAAGCGGAAAAAACTCTCAGGCTACAGGTGTATAAACCAAAAAACTTATGATACTCTGCAAGCAAATACTCGCTCTGCAGCTTATGAAAACCGTAGGGAGAAAGAGGTTTTGCAGCAAAGTCTTCAGATATAGGCAGCTTACACGGATTGCCGTACACAGCAGCACTTGAAAAGTTGATAAACCGACAGGTGGGGTTGTATTTACGGATAGCAACAAGAAGCTTGTGAACATTTAACACATTTAGCTCGAAATCAACTTCTGGATTTTCAAAGGAAAAAGCCACATTGGCTGATCCTGAAGCATTGATGCACACATCAAACTTTTGTTGCCTAAAAATAAAATCAAAATCTGTTTGAGTTGCAGATACTTGAAAAAACTTTGGACGGCTTGATGGATTCACATCCACCCCCCAAACATCGTGCTGCTCTCTTAAAAAAAAACGCATACAATGCTGTCCTATAAACCCTTGCGAACCTATAACAAGTATTTTCATGGTTTTATACAAAGATACGAATACATACGCCCCGGAATATTCCTTTCATATAAGGGTAATATTTCACCAACTTTTTTATCCAAATATAGGTGATACAATTTTTTAAAAAAAGAAAGCCTTCCCAAAAAGCCTATTTTGCGAATAAGGTGTGCTTCCCTGAGCTTGATTTGCTTCTCTTTATAATTTTCAATTTCATCTTTTGTGCTGGGGTAGTAATTGAGAACACTGTCAAAATGTCTAATTTCCTGTACTATCTGTAAACCTGCTTTTTGCATGGCATTTTTATATTCTTCTGCCGTGAAAGCATTCTCTCCACCATAAAACTGTTGTAGAGGGTGTGTGTCCAAAAACCACTTTTTATCTTGTTCATCTAAAACCACATGGTCTCTGGCTGTAAAAAACACACCACCTTGCTTCAATACTCTGCTTGCTTCTGCCACGAACCTTTCCAAGTCACGAGCGTGATGCATACATTGTCGTGCATATACAATATCGAAGGTCTCTTCCGGAAACGGTAGCTCTTCGGCAAAAGCCTCAAACACTTCGACATTTGATAACTGGTAATGCTCTTTTAGCTTTCTGATGGCTCCCGCTCCGACGGTTTCACTTTTATCCGGTTCTACTGCAGTTACCTTATAACCTGACAGAGCGAAAGCTATAGAACTTACTCCATTGCCTGCCCCTATGTCAAGAATGTTTATTGCGTTGGGCTGATATTTTTTTAAAATAGCAAGTGTCTGCCGAAACTCCTCACTTTTGAGGAATCGCTCTACATTTAGAGGCAGGTCTTCTTCAAGGTAGGCTTTTTCTACCAAGCACCTATACTCCGGCTTTGTTCTTATATATTGTATGGTTTCTTCCCAAGTCATTGGCATTACTTATCTTTTTGAAAGCTAATACAGCAAATACTTCTACAATGAGCTGCCCCATCAGTACCCTTGCCTTTCCCTGTATGAGGATTAAACGATTCTATTTCCCTGCAGTCCTCCTTCTCACAGGCAATCCACCCTTCCGGTAAATACCGGAAAAAGGAGGTTGTATAAGAACCTCTTTCATGAAGAAGGTCTAAAATTCTATTTAACATATCCTCATCAAATTGCTGAAAAAAGCCATGATTCTCGTATTTTCCGTAAGGGAAGGTCAAAAGTAACTTTCCTCCTTTCTTTAGCACTCTCAACATCTCTGCAACAGCCTTCAGGTATTCGTAAGACTTAGTGGTAACGTCTTGGTGGTATGGCATCTTGTAGCCATAGATGGAGTTATCCATATCAATGTGCTCTATAGTTGATTGGGACACCACCACGTCATAATACTCATCCCTCAAAGGAATGTCTCTCAAGTCTGCATAAATGTAAGAGACTCTTTTTTCATTGAAGTTGGGATGTTCAGGCGCATAGGTAAGTATCGAAAGTTCAACTTTGGATAAGTCTATATTATTGAGTATAAACTCATGATTAAAAGTAGAGCCTGCATCTAAGAGTCTCATTTTTTTCTGCGGTGTAAGTTGGCTAAAAATCCAACAATACTCTACTATACGCTCGTCAAGCCTGTAACCAAACTTCTCTGGCACCTTCCCCTGCTTGAATATTTCTAAAATTTCCGGGGAAGAGATACTTTTTGCTATTTGTTCATTCCTATATTCTAAGTAACCCGGACTCCAAGGAACTTGCCCGTTTTTAATGAAAAGTGCCCGCTCTATAGCTTTTGCCTTTTCTGCTTTCTTTAACTGATATTTCCTATAGATACTTATAAGTCTTCGAAGCATTCTGGTAGTTTTTTAATTATTCTGACAGGGTTCCCCCCCCACAAGAGTCCAAGCCGGAACGTCTTTAGTTACCACTGAGCCTGCTGCTACAATTGCCCCCTTCCCTATTTTGACTCCTTTTAAAACACTCACATTGAAACTTGGCCAAGCATAGTCTTCTATCACTATCGGGCTGGTTTGCACATCAGGAGGAGTTTTAGGATCTATTTTCTCGATCACATTCTTATAGTACTTTTTATAATATCAGTTCATGAGAATTCGCATCATCTACTAAGCTGATTTTTTTCTGTTAAGATTTTTTCTATTGATTTGACGCATTCTTTACCGATAGAAAATTTTTAATCAAATAGGGATTGCATTTGCTAAAATTATGCCCTACTTCTCATACAGGTTTCTATTGTTAACAATTTATTTGCAAAACTGCAATAGCTTCTATTTACTGTTGTCCGAAACGGCGATGTAAATAGTAATACTCCAAAGCAAGCAGATACTTGCCCAGAAACCAGGCACCTGCTGCCGACATCAGGTGCCATAAAAAATGTGTTCCCATAGGAAGCCATTCAAAAGGCACCTTGTCCAGCAAACGGAAGCCTAAACTCAAAGATAAAAAGAAGCCGGCAATAGCCAAAGAGTGCCACTCCATAAAATGCGTATGGCGCAGTATTCCCAGTGTAGGAATAAGAAAGAAAAGCCCGCGCAATAAATACTGCGTGTTCATATACCAGCTGCCACGCAGAATAACTGCCGTCATGAGCATCAGCAGTAAAAACGCCCCCATGGTGACCCACCACTTTATGGCACTTCGAAGCCACACCCGCCAAAAGTACCCGGCCAATGTCAGAGTTAGCAGTAAGGCGGGCAATGCATCCATCCATAAAAACCAGCGCGATACTCTAAATGCATGAAACAGCGTGCTTCCCACGCCATTCAAGAACAAAAGCAAA